>NZ_CM001165.1:6979444-7279444 GCF_000213055.1 Streptomyces sp. Tu6071
AGTGGTGCCGCTCCGCGTTCGAGAAGCCGTAGACGATGCAGAAGAGCCCCGCGGTCGCGAGGAACGCGCCGGGCAGGTCGAGCCCGGGACGCTCCGCCGGGCGCCCGCCCTCCAGGAGCCGCGCCCCGCCCACGATGGCGAGCACCGCGAAGATCAGGTTGACGTACAGGCACCAGCGCCAGTCCAGGTACTCCGTGAGCACACCGCCGAGCAGGAGCCCCACCGCACCGCCCGCGCCCGCGACGGCCCCGTAGATCCCGAAGGCTTTCGCGCGCTCCTTGGCGTCCGTGAACGTCGTGGTGAGCAGCGAGAGCGCGGCGGGCGCGAGCATCGCGCCGAAGACCCCCTGCGCCGCGCGGGCGACGACGAGCATCTCGAAGCTCTGCGCCGCGCCCCCGACCGCCGAGGCGGCGGCGAAGCCGACGAGCCCCGTCAGGAAGACGATCTTGCGGCCGACCATGTCGGCGACCCGGCCGCCGAGGAGCAGCAGCGAGCCGAAGGCGAGCGCGTAGGCGGTGATGACCCACTGCCGGTTGCCGTTGCTGAACCCGAGGGCCTTCTGCGCGGACGGCAGCGCGATGTTCACGATCGTCGCGTCCAGGACGACCATGAGCTGAGCGGTCCCGATGACGGCGAGCACCCACCAGCGGTGGGCCTGGGCCCTGTTCCTGACGATCTCCCGCTTGGCCTGCCGCTCGGTCTGCCGCCCCGCGTGCCGTCCCTCGCCCCCGCCCTGCCCGCCGCTCGAACCCCCGCCGCCCTGGTCGGCCGGGCCATCGGATCGGTGCTTCATGGTCTTCAGCCCTTCGACGCTCCGAAATATCACATTAAAGGCGGCATAGGGCAGTGGCGAGCGGGGTGGGGCCGTACGGGGAGGGGACGTGCCGAGGGGAGCGCCGACAACACTTTTCCTTCAGGAAATGAAGCGACAACTGGCTTTTACCGTAACCGAGTTGCTGATGGGCCGAGTTTGGTTAGAAGTCTTGACGACCTCCTTGGTGCTCGGTTTACTCACGCCGCAGAACACGAACCGGCTCCGGCACCGGTCCCCCCACGTCGCGCACCCCCCCCCACCTCCTCCGACAGGAGTGCTCCATGCCCGCCCGCACCCGCCGCACCCCCCACCGGCGCGCCCTCACCCTCGCCCTCGCGACCCTCTCGGCCGCGAGCCTCCTCGCCGTGCCCGCCCTCGCCGACCCCGGCCCCCGCGCCGCCCCGCGCGCCGCCGCGGCCGCGTGGGACACCGACCTCGCGGCAGAGGCCGTCGCCGCGAACCCGGGGGCCGCCTCCGCCTCGGGCGGCACCGCCGCCGACGCCTTCGACGGCGACGACGGCACCTCCTGGACCAGCGAGGACTCGGCCACCGCCTGGCTGAGCGTCGACCTCGGCAGCAGGCTCCGTATCGACCGCGTCGTCCTCGACTGGGGCGCCACCTACGGCAAGAAGTACGTCGTCGAGGTCTCCGGCGACGGCACCGACTGGCAGCCCTTCTACACCGAGGACCAGGGCAACGGCGACACCGTCACCGCCCAGACCTACCCGCAGGAGGTACGCGGTCGCTACGTCCGCGTGCGCGGCGTCGAGCGCTCCGCGGCCGGCGGCTACGTGCTCGCCTCCTTCAAGGTCTACGGCGGCGACCCCGCCCCCGCCTCCACCTCGCGCACCAACCTCGCCCTGCACCACCCCGCCTACGGCGACCTCTACCAGGGCGCGGGCGCCAACCCCTCCTTCGTCACCGACGGCGGCATCCCCGCCGGACTCACGGGCGACGCGACCCGCTGGGCCAGCGACTGGAACGCCGACCGCTGGGTCGCCGTCGACCTCGGCGCCTCCTCCACCATCGACAGCGTCGACCTCTACTGGGAATCCGCCTTCGCCGTCGACTACGAGATCCAGGTCTCCGACGACAAGCAGAACTGGCGCACCGTCTACCAGCCCTCCGCCGACGAGGTCGCCGCCCGCCGCGCCGACATCGGCACCCCCGGCCAGTCCGCCGGGAAGCACGACACCGTCCAGCTCCCCGAGCCCGCCACCGGGCGCTACGTCCGCATGCTCGGCAAGGAGCGCCGCTCCTTCTACAACCCCGCACCCGCCACCGCGCAGTTCGGCTACTCCCTCTACGAGTTCCAGGTCTGGGGCACCGGCGGCAGCGCCGACGCCGCCTACCCCGCGCTCCCCGCGGACCAGGGCGGCGACTACCGCACCACCTTCTTCGACGACTTCGACAGCGACGGGCTCGACCGCTCCAAGTGGCGCGTCGTGCGCACCGGCACGGAGATGGGCCCGGTCAACGGCGAGTCGCAGGCGTACGTCGACTCGCCCGACGCGCTCAGCACGCGGGACGGCGTCCTCCAGCTCAAGGCGAAGTACTGCCAGGGCTGCACCGAGGCCGACGGCACCACCTACGACTTCACCTCGGCCCGCATCGACACCAACACCAAGTTCGACTTCACCTACGGCAAGGTCAGCGCCCGCATGAAGCTCCCCGTCGGCGAGGGCTTCTGGCCCGCCTTCTGGATGCTCGGCAGCGACGTCGACGACCCCAAGGTCTCCTGGCCGGGCTCCGGCGAGACCGACATCATGGAGAACATCGGCTACAACGACTGGACCTCCAGCGCGCTGCACGGCCCCGGCTACTCCGCGGACGGCAACATCGGCGCGCGGCAGACGTACCCGGACGGCGGCGCCGACCAGTGGCACACCTACGCCGTCGAGTGGAAGCCGACCGGCATGACCTTCTCCGTCGACGACCGCGTCATCCAGGAGACGAGCCGCAACACGATGGAGTCCACGCGCGGCCAGTGGGTCTTCGACCACAACCAGTACGTGATCCTCAACCTGGCACTCGGCGGCGCCTACCCGGCCGGGTGGAACAAGGTCACCTCGCCCTACTGGGGCCTCCCGCAGTCCAGCGTCGACAAGATCGCGCAGGGCGGCGTCCAGGCCGACATCGACTGGGTGCGCGTCGAGCAGAAGGGCTGAGGCCCGCGGCCCGGGTCCCTCGCAGCGGGCCCCGGGCCGCAGCACCCGGCGCGCACCCCCGGTCCCGGCACGGCGACCCCCACCGCCGTCCGGGACCGGCCCCGCACCTTGCGGGGGCCGAGGTGCGGGACCGGCCCCGCACCTCAGCCCCCGCTCAGCTCCCCGACGACGAAGCAGTCCCCCGCGTGGTCGTCCACGACCCCGGTGGCCTGGAGGAACGCGTACGTGATCGTCGTCCCCACGAACGAGAACCCCCGCTTCTTGAGGTCCTTCGCGAGCCGGTCCGACAAGTCCGTACGGGCCGGTGGCCGCGCACCGCGCGCCCGGTGCCGCACCACGGGCCGCCCGTCCACCCACGACCACAGGTACGCGTCGAAGGAACCGAACTCCTCGGCCACCGCGAGGAAGGCCCGCGCGTTGCGCGGCAGCGAGGCCACCTTGAGCCGGTGCCGCACGATCCCGGCGTCCCCGAGCAGCGCCTCCAGCTTCCCCGGCCCGTACTCCGCGACCGCCTTGACGTCGAAACCGTCGAGCAGCCGCCGGTAGTTCTCCCGCTTGCCCAGCACCGTCGACCAGGAGAGCCCGGCCTGCGCGCCCTCCAGGACCAGCATCTCGAAGAGGTAGCCGTCGTCGTGCGACGGGCGGCCCCACTCGCGGTCGTGGTACTCCGTCATCGACCCGGACGTGCCCTCCGCCCAGGCACAGCGCCGCACCGCGCTCACGCCCGCACCCCGAGCAGCGCGCACAACTCCGCCTCGTTGCCCGCGAGCCCGGCCTCCCGCAGGGCGGCGTCGGCCTCCGCCATCGGGCCCGCGAGCAGCACCGCCGCCGCCGGCGCCGTACGCGGATCGGCGAGGACCGCCCGCGTCGCCTGCCGCAGCCGCAGGCAGGCCCGCGCCGCCCGCGCCCGGCGCTCGTCCGTCCTGTCCCGTACCGTCACCACACGCTCCCCGTCGTCCCGGCGCCGGCCCCGTGCCGCACGCCCGGCCCCCAGCGTGCACCACCCCACTGACAACGCCCCCTGATCAGGCGTCGCACGGCCCGGCCGCGCCACCCCCGGCACCCGTCCGGCGGGGCGGAACCGGCCGGGTGGTGCCAGGGTGGAGGGGGCGAGGGGCGACAGCGACCCCGCCCGGCCCGCGGGCCGTACCGCACGTCAGGGAGGAACCCTCATGTCCGACGCACCCCTCGTCGCCGTCCTCGGCACCGGCATCATGGGCGCGGGGATGGCCCGCAGCCTGCTCCGCGAGGGCCTCTCCGTGCGCGTCTGGAACCGCAGCACGGACAAGGCGCGACCGCTTGTCGCGGACGGGGCGGAACTCGCCGCCGATCCCGCCGCCGCCGTGCGCGGCGCCGACGTCGTCCTCACGGTCCTCAACGACGGCACGGCGGTCGCCTCCGTGATGGAGCAGGCGGCGGAGGGACTGCGCGCGGGGCAGCCCTGGCTCCAGGCGTCCACCGTGGGCCTCGCGGCCACCGCGACGCTCGCCGAGAAGGCCGCCGCACACGGCGTCGTCTACCTCGACAGCCCCGTCTCGGGCACGAAGGAACCCGCCGAGCAGGGCAAGCTGATCGTCCTGGTCTCGGGTGACGAGGCGGCACGGCCCGCCGTCACGCCCGTACTCGACGCGATCGGCCAGCGCACGGTGTGGGCGGGGAGCGAGCCCGGCGACGCGACACGCCTCAAGCTCGTCGTGAACTCCTGGCTCGTCAACCTCGTGAGCGCCGTCGCCGAGTCCCTGAACGTGGCCGACGCGCTCGGCGTGGACCCGCGGCTCTTCCTCGACACGGTCACGGGCGGGGCGCTCGACAGCCCGTACCTCCAGATGAAGGCGGACGCGCTCCTGAAGGGCGCACTCGACCCCAGCTTCGCGCTCTCCACCGCTCTGAAGGACACGCGCCTCATCCTGGAGGCCACCCGCGGCAGCGGCGCCCGCCTCGACCTCCTCGACGCCACGGCCGCCCGCTTCGCCCGCGCGCGCGACGAGGGACACGGCGGCGAGGACATGATCGCGACGTACTTCGCCGGGCAGCCCGAGGGGAATGCCTGAGAGACCCGACGGGGATGCCTGAGAAGTCCAGGGGGATGCCTGAGAAGGGCGTCCGCGCGGGGCGTCCGCGAGGCGGGCGGACCGCCGCCCGCCTCGCGGACGCCTCACTCCGGTTCCCGTCGTCCCTCCTCGGGCCGCAGCCCCAGCGCGTCGAGCAGCCGGGCCAGGTCGTCGGCGTCCCTGGCCCGCGCGGCGAGCGCCCTGCGCGCCCTGCGCCGCTCCGCCGCGAGGGCGGCCCCCAGCGTCTCCGCCTCGTGCCGCTCCAGGCGGTCCCTGTCACGCTCGTCGTGGCTCATCGCCACAGTGTCCACGCCCCGCCCCGGCCCCGCCCGGCGAAGCGACGGCACACGGCCCTCCCGGAGGGGCCCTCGGGTGTTCCGGCCCGTCAGCGCCCCACCTCGTCCAGGGTCTCCCCGTTCCCCAGTCGTGCCCGCACCCGGACGGGCCCGTCCTCCGGCGCCCGCACGGCGAACGTCGCCCCCGGGTGCGTGCCCGAGACCGCGCCGCTCGTGGTGAGCGCGGTGACCTGGCGGCTGCCCGCGCCGAGCGCGTACCAGTGCCCCTGCGGGGACTTCCAGCGCGCGCCCGCCACGACGTGCTGCCCGAAGCGGCTGCACGCCGCCGTGTCGTCCGCGCGGGCCACGACCTCGACGGGGGCCGCGGGGCGCGCCGCCGGGGTGCGCAGCGACAGGAACACGTCGCCGCGCCCCGCCCACGTGTCGGCGCGCGTGCACGCCCACACCGCCTCGCCGCCGCCCTCGGGGAGCCGCTGCGCCGCGTAGTCCCACGTATTGACGGCCCGTACGCCCTCGCCGCGCAGCGCGCCGAGGCGGCAGGCGAGCCGCGCCCACGTCACGAGCGCCCGGGAGCCGGTGGCCTCGCGCGGCTGCCTGGCGGGGGCGCCCGCGCCGGGCGGCGGCGTGTAGGTGAGGTGCACGGGGGAGAGGGCGCCGAGGTCGGTGAGGAGGAACGAGTGCTTCTCGACGATCCGCGCCGAGGAACGGAACTGCACGACCGGCCACGTGCCGCAGCCGCCCCCGGCGGGCGGTTCGGGCAGCGGCGAGGTGATGCCGTCCTTCGACACGCCGAGGGCGCGGGCCGGGGTGTCGGGGCGCAGCAGGTCCCGGGTCGCGGACTCGTCGATCCACGGCGCCGTGAGCCAGCGCGCGCCCGCCTTCGACCGGTGCAGGACGAGCGCGGCGGCCGTCGTCACGTCGGCGTCGTCGGTACGGCCCACCTCGAAGGCCGCGCCGCCCCCCGAGGCGGGCTCCGTGTACCGGGCGACGCGGTCGCCGTCGTGGAGGAGCACGACCGCGTCCCCCTCGACGTTCCCCGCGTACAGCAGTCGCGGCGAACCCGTCGGCGCGCCCGCCGGTGTCCCGGGAGCCCGCGTGAACGCGATGCCCGCCGCGCGGCCCGTCCGCCCGTCCTCGCCGAGCGCCCCGCCCGCGCGCGCCCAGGCGTTGAGGGCCTTCGCGAGCAGGTCCGTGTCCTTCGTGCGGGAGCCGCGCGCGGGCCACGCGGTGAAGTCCACCCGCGCGGTGTCGTCCCAGGAGGTGCGGGAGCGGACGACGAGCCGGTCCGGGTCGAGCGCCCCGCTGCCGTGCGGCACCGGCGGGGGCCCGGTGAGGGGCGTGGCGCCCGAGCCGACGACTCCGAGGACGCCGCCCGTGACGACCAGCGCCGTTCCCGTGATCAGCCCGAGGCGCACCCGGTGCCTGCGGCGCAGGAGGTCCGTGGGCTGGGTGCGCAGCGAGGAGGGGTCGAACTCGTCGGAGCGCACGAGGGCTTCGGCCGCGCCCCGCGCCGCCCCGGCGAGACCCGCCGCGCGCTCACGGGCGCCCGCTGGGTCCTCGACCCCGAGGCGTACGAGGACGTCGTCGACGCCCTCGGGGGGAAGCTCGTCCAGCGTCGCGAGGACGAAGGCCGCGCGCGTCGCGCCGTCCGTCTGCCCGAGCGCCTGGTCGAGCGCGACCTCCTCCGTGCCGCCCGCGTGCGGGAAGAGCCGCAGGCCGATCACGGTGGGCAGCCCGGGGCGCAGGGCGCGCGGCGGCGGCAGGCGGTGCGGCCACCAGGAGGGGCGGCGCGCGTGGCGCAGCGCCTCGCGCAGGACCTGCTCGCGCACCCAGGCGTACCCGGGGCGCTCGTGGGCGCCGCGCGGCGCGGGGACCCGGCGCGGCGCGGGCCGCAGGAGTCGCGTGCCCGTGCCCGGCAGGGCCCGCTGCACGATGCCGTGCGCGGTGAGGACCCTGCGGTGCCGCGTGAGCGAGGTCGGCAGGACGAGGTAGGTGAGCCGTACGAGGCGTGCGTACCGCTCGACGAGGGCGGCTTCGGCGAGGTCGAGGTCGATCCGCTCCCCGGCGGTGGGGGAGGGCCGCGAACGCGTCGGCATGGGGGCGCCTTTCGAGTGACGGGGCGTGGGGCGTGGTGCACTCCGTCAAACGAGTGATGTGTGTGACAGTCACACCTCACTTGCCGGGACGGGGTGGGGGCGCCCCCTCGCGCACGAGCCGGGCCGCCGCCTCCTCGACGCGCGGCAGCAGCGCGGCGGCCGTCCGCTCCCCGCGCGCCCGCAGGTCCGCGTACGCGAACAGGCCCAGGTCGGCGAGGACGTCGCGGAAGCCGGGCAGCAGGCGACGGTGGGCGGCCGGGGCGTCGGCGGAGAGGACGGTGTGGCAGCGCGCGAGCGTCGCGACGATCCAGAACACCGCCTCGCGGTGCAGGCCCCGCTCCACGAGATCCGCGCTCCCGTCCACGGCGACGGGCCTGGCCTCGGGCCGCAGGTCGGCCGCGTAGGGGAACGGCGTGCGCGCGGGGACCCCGGACGTCGCGTCGAACGTCTCCGTGAGCACGGCGAGGTGCTCGGTCACGCGGGCCCGGTCCAGGTGGGCGCAGCCGAGCGCGCCGAGCAGGTCCTCGTACAGCCCCTCGTGCGGGCCCGGCACGAGGACTTCGCGGACGGCGGGGTAGCGCAGCCGGATCGTCGGGTTGCGCAGCGCGGCGACGAGGAGGACGTGCGCGGTGACGCCGCTCGGGAACAGCCACGCCGTGACCTGCCGGTGCCAGGGCGCGTCCGCGGGGATCGCCGCGAGCCCGTTCCGCACCCGTCCCGCCGCGTGCGCGCAGCGGCGCAGGACGTGCTCCGGGCGGGCGAAGCCGCGCGCGACGTCGGCGACGAGCGCCGCGAGCCGCCCGTCCGGGTCGGCGACCAGGGTGTCCGTACGGGCCAGGGGCGGCGCCAGGTGGTAGTCGCCGAGCACCGCGTGCGGCGAGGCGAGCGCCGCCCACGGCTCGTACGTGACCTCCAGGAGCGCCCCGGCGTGCCGGAACTTGCCGGGCTTCGGGGGCGGCCGGGGCGTGTCGAGCGCGACGACGAGATCGATGTCCGCGTACGGCGAGAGCGTGTCCGCCGCGTCGAGCCCCACCGTCGAGCCGCTGAAGTACGCCCCCGCGAAGCCGGGCAGCGCGCGGCCGTGCCGTGCCACCCAGTCGTGGGCCGCCTTTCGTGCCGTACCGACGCGCACGGCGCCCCCCTTCGACGGAAACCGACAGGGTAGCGGGCGCGGCGCGGACCCGCCGGGAGTCTCCCCCTCGGCGGTGGGCAGGGGGTGCTGGGGGAGAATCGCCCCTGTCGCGGACCCTCCGCATTCCACGCGGGCACCGAGCGGGTCGGACAGGTCGGAACGAGAGAGGCGGCATCCATGCCACAGCAGGTTCAGGGCGTCATCGCGCGGGCGAAGGGGGCTGCGGTCGAGATCGCCACGATCACCGTCCCGGACCCCGGGCCCGGCGAGGCGGTCGTACGCGTCCAGGCGTGCGGGGTCTGTCATACGGACCTCCACTACCGGGAGGGCGGGGTCAACGACGAGTTCCCCTTCCTGCTCGGCCACGAGGCGTCCGGCATCGTCGAATCCGTCGGCGAGGGCGTCACCGAGGTCGCCCCCGGTGACTTCGTGATCCTCAACTGGCGCGCGGTGTGCGGGGAGTGCCGCGCCTGCGAGCGCGGCAGGCCGCAGTACTGCTTCAACACGCACAACGCGAAGCAGCGGATGACGCTGGAGGACGGCACCGAGCTGACCCCGGCGCTCGGCATCGGCGCCTTCGCGGAGAAGACCCTCGTCGCCGCGGGGCAGTGCACCAAGGTCGACCCCGAGGCGTCCCCGGCCGCCGCCGGTCTCCTCGGCTGCGGCGTCATGGCGGGCATCGGCGCGGCCATCAACACGGGCAACGTCACGCGCGGCGACTCGGTCGCCGTCATCGGCTGCGGCGGAGTCGGCGACGCGGCCGTCATGGGCGCACGCCTCGCCGGAGCGTCGAAGATCATCGCCGTCGATGTCGAGGACCGCAAGCTGGACACCGCCCGCGGCCTCGGCGCGACCCACACCGTCAACTCGCGCACGACCGACCCGGTCGAGGCGATCCGCGGGCTGACCGGCGGCTTCGGCGCCGACGTCGTCATCGAGGCGGTCGGCCGCCCCGAGACGTACGAGCAGGCGTTCTACGCCCGCGACCTCGCCGGGACCGTCGTCCTCGTGGGCGTCCCGACCCCCGAGATGCGCGTCGACCTGCCGCTCATCGACGTCTTCGGGCGCGGCGGCGCCCTCAAGTCCTCGTGGTACGGGGACTGCCTGCCCTCGCGGGACTTCCCGATGCTCATCGACCTCTACCGCCAGGGCCGCCTCGACCTCGACGCCTTCGTCACCGAGACGATCGCGCTCGACGAGGTCGAGCAGGCGTTCACGAAGATGCACGACGGCGACGTGCTCCGCTCGGTGGTGATCCTCTGATGGCCGTACGGATCGAACGCGTCGTCACCTCGGGCACTTTCTCGCTCGACGGCGGCACCTGGGACGTCGACAACAACGTGTGGCTCGTCGGCGACGACCACGAGGTCCTCGTCATCGACGCGGCGCACGACGCCGAGGCGATCGCCCGCGCGGTCGGGGACCGGCACGTCGTCGCGATCGTGTGCACCCACGCGCACGACGACCACATCGACGCGGCCCCGGCGCTCGCCGAGGTCACCGACGCCTCCGTGCTGCTCCACCCGGAGGACGTCCCGCTCTGGAAGCTCACGCACCCGGGGATACTGCCGGACGGCGAACTGGCGGACGGCCAGGTCCTCGGTGTCGCCGGTACGGAGCTGACGGTGCTGCACACGCCGGGCCACTCGCCCGGCGCGGTGTGCCTGTACGCCCCCGCGCTCGGCACGGTCTTCACCGGGGACACGCTCTTCGCGGGCGGGCCCGGGGCCACGGGGCGTTCCTTCAGCGACTTCCCGACCATCATCGAGTCGATCCGCTGGAAGCTCCTCGGACTGCCCGCCGGGACCGAGGTGCGCACCGGGCACGGCGACAGCACGACGATCGGCGCCGAGGCCCCCCACCTGGACGAGTGGGTCGCCCGCGGGCACTGAGGACCGGTTCTCTCAGCCGGTCCCGCGCGCGGAGCCCGGGTCCCCTCCCGCCTCGGGGGACTCGTGCTCCGCGCGCAGCGCCCGCGACTCGCTCCGCAGGATGCGCAGCGACTTGCCCAACGCCCGCGCGGTGTCGGGCAGTTTGCGGGAACCGAAGAGGACGAGGACCACGACAAGAAGAATGAGGAGGTGCCAGGGTTCGAGTCCGTTGCGGATCATGATCGCCTCGTTCCGGGTCGGGGAGCCGGGGGCCGGACAGCGCGAGCACCCCGGGAAGCTTGCTACATTGCGCAACTGTACAGCCGTGGGCGGAGTCGGTCAGGGGCCGGCCGACCGTGGGGAACGAGCCACCGAGGGGTACGTGCATGACTCGCAAGGAAGCGACCGCGCAGGGCGGAGCGTCTTCCCGGCCGGGGAGCCGGCGGTCCGGGGCCCGGCGGTCCCGCCGGAGTGGCCGCTCCCGGCTCCTCAGGGGGCTCGGCGTGCTCGCCGCCTTCGCCGTCCTCGCCTGCGGAGGCTTCGGCTGGGTGTGGCTCAAGCTCAGCGGTGACATCGGCACCTTCGACCAGGGCGGCGTCGCGAAGGACCGGCCCGACGACGCCGGGCCGGGCGAGAACATCCTCGTCATCGGCTCGGACACGCGCTCCGGCAAGAACAAGGAACTCGGCGGCGGCGAGGGCGACATCGGCCGCTCCGACACCGCCTTCCTGCTCCACGTCTACGCCGACCACCGGCACGCCGTCGCCGTCTCCGTCCCCCGCGACACGCTCGTCGAGATCCCCCGCTGCCGCCTGCCCGACGGGAGCTGGAGCGAGCCGCAGCCGAACACGATGTTCAACGCGGCGTTCACCGTGGGCCAGACCGAGAAGGGCAACCCGGCCTGCACGCAGAACACCGTCGAGAAGCTCACCGGGCTCCGCGTCGACCACACCGTCGTCGTCGACTTCAACGGCTTCTCGGAGCTGACCTCGGTCGTCGGCGGCGTCCCCGTCTGCCTGCCCCACGACATCTACCAGCGCGACCTGAGCCCGAAGCGGCCCACCCGCGGCGACCTTGTCTTCCACGAGGGGCTCCAGAAGGTCTCCGGCCAGCGCGCGCTCGACTACGTGCGGCTGCGGCACGGCGTCGGCGACGGCTCCGACATCGGCCGCATCAAGCGGCAGCAGGCGTTCGTGTCGGCGCTCCTGAAGAAGGTGAAGGAGAAGGGCCTCACGCCCACCAGGCTCCTGCCGCTGGCCGAGGCCGCGACCGGCTCGATGACCGTCGACCCCGGACTCGGCTCCGCCGACAAGATGCTCTCCTTCGCCCTCTCGCTCAAGAACGTCGACCTGCACAACACGAAGTTCGTCACCATCCCCTGGCGGTACGAGGGCGAGCGCGTCGCGATCGTCCAGCCCGACGCCGACCGGCTCTGGGCCGCGCTCAAGGCGGACAAGCCGCTCGCCGGGGCGGAGAAGGGCCCGTCGAAGTCCGCCGACGCGAAGAACGGCGGCAAGGACGCGGACAAGAGCCCCGAGCCCGTCACGGGCGCCGGGATCACCGTCGCGATCCGCAACGGCACCACCGTGCCGGGTCTCGCCGCGAAGGCCGCGGGCATCCTCGGCACGGGCGGCTTCACGGTCGCCTCGACGGGCAACGCCGCCGACCTCACCGCGGCCACCACGACCATCGCCTACGGCCCGGGTGAGAAGAAGTCCGCCACGACCACGGCCCACTGGTTCCCCGGCGCGAACCTCACCGAGACCGGCACACCCGGCATCACCGTCACCCTCGGGCGCACCTACGCCGACGACCCCGCGGCGGCCCCCGCGACACCCCAGTCCGACACCCCCGCGAAACCGGTCGGCTCCGACGCCCGCTCGGCCGATGAGAACCCCTGCGAGGACCTGTCCTACGGCTGAGCCCGGCCCCGCCCGGCACGGGCCGGTCCGTACGCGGGGGCGGCCGGCTCCCACCCGGGCCGCCCCCGCCCCCGTATCCACCGCAGCGCACCCCCGTACGCGAGCATCAGCAGCGCGAGCGCCGCCCACACGCGCCACGGCAACGCCACCATCCCCAGCGCGGCGCCCACCGGGCTCGGCGGCAGCGCCACGCCCACCGCGACCAGCCCGGCCACCGCCGCCCACAGCACCTTCGGCACCCGGCCCGCCCCCGGCCGCAGCACCACGAGCACGAGCGCCTGCGTGAGCAGGTTCTCGGTGAACCACCCCGCGTGGAAGAGCGCCTGCCACCGCGTCCCCGCCGCACCCCCCGCGCCCCACGCGAGCGCCGCGAAGGTCAGCACGTCGACCCCCGCGTTGAGCGCCCCGTACCCGAGGATCTGCCGCACCAGCGCTCGCGTCCGCAGCGGCACGGGGCGCGCCGAGGGGCGCGCGGCGGCCCCGCGCCGTACGTACGCGGTCTGCGCCAGGTCGAAGCACAGGTTCTGCACCAGCACCTGGGCGGGCAGCATCGGCAGGAACGGCAGCAGCAGCCCCGCGACGAGCATCGCCACGACGTTGCCGAGGTTCGACGAGAGCGCGGCGCGCAGATACGCGAGGACCGTCGCCGTACCGCTCCGCCCGGCCCGTACCGCGTGCGCCGCCGCCCCCAGGTCCTTGCCGCCGAGAACGAGGTCGGCGTGCTCGCGCGCGAGCGCCACCGCCCCCGGCGGGCACAGTCCCACGTCCGCGGCACGCAACGCGGGCACGTCGTTCCAGCCGTCGCCGAGGAAACCCGTGACCCGGCCCGCCGCGCGTGTCCTCGCCACGAGCCACGCCTTGTCCTCCGGCGCGCACCGCGCGAAGACCCGCCCCCGCGCCGCGCGCACCGCCCGCTCGGCCTCCGGGAGCGCCGCGAGCGCGCGCATGTCGACGACCTCGCCCGGATCGAGCCCCAGCTCCCGGCAGGCCCGCGCCGCCGTGCCCGGCTGGTCGCCCGTCAGGACCCGCACCTCGACCCCGAGGCCGGTCAGCTCGCGCAGCGCCCCCGCCACCCCGGCCACCGGCGGGTCCCTGAACGTCACGAAGCCCGCGAGCGCGAGGCCCCGCTCGTCGGCGGGCGTGTACCGCCGGCCGGGCCGCGCGGCCCGCCGCGCCGTCGCCACCGCGAGCACCCGCAGCCCGTCCGCCGCGAGCCTACCGGCGAGCGCTTCGGCGCGCGCCCGCTCCCCGGGCCCGCACCCGCACCGTTCGAGGACGGCGTCCACCGCGCCCTTCACCACGAGCACGTGCGCGCCGGGCACCCCGGACTCGGCGAGGAGCACGCTCGCCCGCCGCCGTTCCGCGTCGAAGGGGAGCGCGGCGATCCCCTCGGACCCGAGCGGATCGATGCCCGCCGCGTCCGCCGCCGCGAGCAGCGCCTCGTCGAGCGGCGCCGGGCGCGGCACCTCGCCCAGCTCCAGCGTCCACGCCGCCGCGACCGCCGCGAGCCGCAAGGGCTCGGGGTCGGGGGCCCCGCGCGCGTCGAGACTCGCGTGCGCGCGCGGCTCGTCCGCCGTCAGCGTCCCCGTCTTGTCGACGCACAGGACCTCCACCGCGCCCAGGTCGTGCAGCGCCGAGGGACGGTTGACGATCACGCCGTGCTCCGCCGCGAGCCGCAGCGCCGCCCGCGCGGGCGCGAGCGTCGCCACCACCGGCAGCATCTCCGGCGTCAGGCCCACGGCGACCGCGACGGCGAACGGCAGTGTCTGCGCCCCTTGCCCCTGCGCCAGCGCGTCCGCGCACAGCACGAGCGGCGGGACGAGGAGCATGAACCGCACGAGCGTCCAGGCGACGCCGCGCACCGAGGCGGCGAACGCGCTCGCGGGGCGCGGCGGCCCGTCCCAGGCACCGAGCAGCCGCGTCCGCGTCCCGGTCGCCGTCACGAGGCCGGTCGCCGTGCCGCTCGCGACCGTCGAGCCCAGCAGCGCCCCGCCGGGGTCCCCGGCCCGCCGCGCGACCGCGTCGGACTCGCCGCTCAGCGCCGCCTGACGCAGCCGCAGCCCCCGCGTCCGCAGCAGCCACAGGTCCGCCGGGACGCGGTCGCCCGGACCGAGCAGCACGACGTCCCCCGGCACCAGCTCCGCCACCGGCACATCCCGCACCCGGGGCTCCGCGTCCGGGCGCGCCCTGCGCCGTACCGCCGCCGTGTCCCCGAGGAGCGCGCCGAGCGCCGCCGAGGCGCGCTCGGCCCTGCGCTGCCCGAGGGCGCGCAGGAGGAGGCTGAGACCGACGAGCAGCGCGGTGACGGCGGCCGTGCCCCACGCGCCGACGAGCGCCGAGACGGGGGAGAGCGCGAGGAGCACGGCCGTGAACGGGTCGGCGAGACCCCGCCGCGCGAGCCGCCACCACGGTGTGAGCACGGGCGCGGGCGGCAGGTTCGGCCCGTACCGCGCCGCGCGCAGCGCCGCCTGCTCCTCCGTGAGCCCGCGCGGCGAGGACTCCAGGCGGCGCAGGACGTGCAGGGGCGCCGCTGTCTCAGGCACCGAGGGACCGCTCGGGTGCGGCGGGGGCCTCGCTCCCCGGGGCGAGCAGCGCGCCGACCAGCTCGACGATCCGGGGATCGCGCAGGTAGTAGACCTGGCGGCGGCCCTCGCGGCGGGAGCCGACGAGACCGCCGAGCTTGAGCTTCGTCAGGTGCTGGCTGATGGCGGGGAGGGCGCCGCCGAGCCGCTGCGCGAGCCGCGTCACGTCGCTCTCGCCGCCCGCCAGGGCCCAGACGAGGTGCAGCCGGGCCGGGGAGGCGAGCAGTCCGAAGACCGTCGCCGCCGCGTCGAGCGCCTCCGGCGGCGGGTCGCCCGCGAAGCCGCTGCCGTCCCCGCTCACACCGCTCTCCGTTCCGCCGGTCCCGCGCCGGGGTCCCGCCCGGCCGCACAAGTGTAGGCAGCGCCGGGGGGTTCTCTCAGGCGGCGGGCTCGTCCCGCTCACGGGTCCAGTCCCCGGGCCGGGCCCGGATGAGCTTGGGGTCGGCCGGGTCCGTGAGCGGCGCGTCCCCGGTCGCGCGCGCCTCGCTCCTGAGCACGCGGCTCGCCCGGCCCGCCGAGCGCACGAGTCCCGGGAGCCGCTTCACACCGAGTACCACGATCACGACGAGGAGCAGGATCGCCAGCTCACTGAGTCCGAACACCGGGTGCGCTCCTGGGAGAAGGGGGCTTCGGGCGGTACGCCGGACCGGGGCGGAGCGGCGCACCGGCCAGAATCTACAGCAGTGTGGAACCGGGGGGAGAGGGCCGTGCGCCCCCTTCCGGTCCGCGCCGCCGGGGCGCGCTCACTCCTCGCCGCCTTCGCCGTCCTCGCTCCCGCCCTCGTCGTCCCCCTCGAACCAGTCGCCCACCTCGTCGATCACCTCGGCCGCGACGAGACCGCCCGCCGCGCCCACCGCGAGTCCGGCGGCCCCCGCGAGCACCGCGCCCCCGGCCCCGTGCCCCTCGTGGTGGCCCCCGTGGCCGCCGCCGTGCGGGTCCGCGTGGTTGTAGTACGAGCCGTGATCGCCGTACGCCGAGCTGTGCTCCAGGAGGTGGGTGACCCAGCCGTCGACCTCGCTCGTCCAGTCCAGGCCCGGGACGTCCGCGTGCGCGACGCTGAACCGGGTCAGTGCGTCGTGGCCCCCGCCGAGCAGGCCGCCCCGCTTGTCCGCCTCCAGGACCACCTCGGCGCCCGCGGCCGAGGCGAGGAAGGTGACCTCGACCTCGTTGACGGCGTGCGCGAGCGCGGGCGGCGGCGTCAGCTCGATCTCCTGGTAGAAGGGCAGCCGCTGCCCCGTACCGCCGATCCTGCCCAGCTCCAGGTCCGCCGAGCGGAAGCCCCAGCCGAGCCGCCCGAAGGCGTCGAGCACCGCCTCCTGCACGGGGAGCGCGGTCACCACGAGGGGATCGAGGTCCCCCTTGTCGCGCGCCCCGCCGAGCGCGACGTCGGTGCGCACCCCGAGGACGATGCCGAGCGGCTGCCCGTACAGCTCCGTCGTCGGCGTCTCCCACGGCACCGCGAGCGCGAAGGGCAGGACCCGCTCCTCGCCCGCTTCGAGCGTGAAGTCCCCGCCGACGTGGTGCCGCCCGAAGACGATCCCGCCCTCGTGCTCGCCGTCCTCGGTCTCCGCCTCGACGCGGGCGAGGAGTTCCAGGGTGATGTCCTCGACCCGTGCCCGCGTCTCGCCGCCGCCGAGCCGGACCTCTCCCGTGAGCGTGCCGCCCGGCAGCACGGGCCCGTCGGCGAGCACCGTGTCGACCGAGGGCCCGCCCGCGCCGAGCGCACCGAGCAGCCGCTTGAACACCATCGCGCACATCCTCCTGGGACTTCCGGGGCGCGGCGCGCACTCCCGAGTGGCGCCGCTGCGGTCCCGTAGAGCATAAAGGCGCAGGCAGACCCCCTTCGACCGCCAAGAGGGCGGTGATTGAGGGGCCGTCAGGGCGCGGCTGTGCACCGGCCCGGCGGCGCGGGGGCGCGGCGGGGCGGTGGCCCGGCGGCACGGGAACGCGGCGCCCCGGCCCGTACCATCACGCCGGGCCGCTTCGCCCCCTCAGCCTGCCTGCTGCTCCGTCCGCACGCCGCGCGGCCAGCCGAAGAGCCGCGCGCCGATGACCGCCGTGTGCAGCGAGTAGCGGTCGAGGGAGTCGGCGAGGTCGAGCCCGGTGAGGGTCCGGATGCGCTCCAGGCGGTACGTGAGGGCCCGGACGCTCAGGTTGAGGCGCCGCGCCGCCTCGGCCGAGACGCACCCCGCCTCGAAGTACTCGCGCAGCGTCGCGAGGAGCGGCCCCGCACCGCCGCGCGCCTCCTCCAGCGGCCCGAGCACGGTGTCCATGAGGTCGTACATCGCCTGCCGGTCGCGCGTGAGCACGGGGAAGACGAGCAGGTCCTCGGCGTGCAGCACCGGCTCGGCCAGCTCCATCCGCTCGCCGACCCGCAGGACTTCGAGCGCCTCCTCGTAACTGCGCACGACCCCGCCGGGCCCGGTGTGCGGGCGGCCGACCGCCGCGCGGCACTCCTTGCCCCGCACGTACGCCTGCTTCGCGAAGAACCGCGCGATCTCCTCCTGCCCGCTCGGCGCGACGCAGATCAGCACCTCGTCCTTCGTGGTGAGGAGCGTCCTGCGGTCCCCGAAGCGGGCGAAGACGGCGTCCTGCACGCCGCGCGTGACGGGGTGGCCGTCGTCGTACGCCTCCGCGCCGCGCGCCACGGCGACGACGTGCGCGTGCGCGAGCCGCAGCCCGAAGCGCTCGGCACGCTCGGCCATGCGGCCCTGGTTGCCGCGCCCGTGCAGCAGGTCGTCGATGAACTCCCGGCGCGCGGCCTCCTCGTGGCGCACCGCGAGTCGCTGGGCCCGCTCGTAGCCCTCGGCGCTCGCGTCCACCGCCTGCTCCACGGCGGCGAGCACCTCGGGCGCCGAGGCGCCGGGCGGGGCCGGCCAGTTGCTGCGCGCGGCGGCGAGGAGCCCGTTGACGAGCGAACGCAGCCCGTACCCGGCCTCCGCCGCCTGTTCGCCGAGCCTGCGCCGCGCCTCGATCTCCTCGCGCTGCAGCCGCCGCCCGCTCTTCGCGACCTCGGTGAGGGTCTCGCGGAAGCCCTCCGTGTACAGCTCCGGGATCTCTCTGGGCTGCATGTGCTCGCCCCCTCAGTTCGCGGGCGCGGTACTGCCCGGGTTGTCGACGGCCCGCGCCCCCGGGGGCTCGGCGGGTACGGGGCGGTCCTTGACGGCGTCCTCGCGGTACAGGAAGCGCCGCGCGAGGGGTTCGGTCCAGCGGGCGGTGAGCGGCCCGAGGATGACGAGGATCAGGACGTACGCGGTCGCCAGCGGCCCGATCTCGGGCGCCGTGCCGACCGCGAGGCCCGCGATGACGATGGAGAACTCGCCGCGCGCCACGAGCGTGCCGCCCGCCCGCCAGCGCCCGGCCCGCTGGACCCCGGCCCGCCGGGCCGCGTACCAGCCGGTGGCGATCTTGGTGAGCACGGTGACGACGGCGAGGAGCAGCGCGGTGAGGAAGACCGGCGGGATGTCCGCCGGGTTGGTGGAGAGGCCGAAGAAGACGAAGAAGACGGCGGCGAACAGGTCGCGCAGCGGCGCGAGCAGGTTGTGCGCGCCCTCGGCGACCTCGCCCGAGAGCGCGATGCCGACGAGGAAGGCGCCGACTGCGGCGGAGACCTGGAGTTCGGCGGCGACGCCCGCGACGAGGACGGTCAGGCCGAGCACGACGAGGAGCAGCATCTCGGGGTTGTCCGAGGAGACGGCCCGGCTGATGAGGCGGCCGTGGCGCAGCGCGAGGTAGAGCACGAGGCCCACGGTGCCCAGCGAGATGACGAGCGTCAGGCTCGCGCCGCCGAGGCTGAGCCCGGCGAGCAGCGCGGTGAGGATCGGCAGGTAGATCGCCATCGCGAGGTCCTCGATGACGAGCACCCCGAGGATCACGGGCGTCTCGCGGTTGCCGAGCCGTCCCAGGTCGCCGAGGACCTTCGCGATGACCCCCGAGGAGGAGATCCAGGTGACCCCGGCCAGGGCCACGGCGGCCACGAGGCCCCAGCCGAGGATCAGCGCGCACACGAACCCCGGCAGGGCGTTCAGGACGAAGTCCACGATGCCCGAGGGGTACTGCTTCTTGAGGTTGGTGACGAGTTCGGAGGCGCTGTACTCCAGGCCGAGCAGGAGGAGCAGCAGGATCACCCCGATCTCGGCACCGGTGGCGACGAACTCCTCACTGGCGTTGAGCGGCAGGAAACCGCCCTTGCCGAAGGCCAGGCCCGCCAGGAGATAGAGGGGGATGGGGGAGAAGCCGATCCGCCCGGCCAGGCGGCCGAGTATGCCGAGGCCGAGAATGATCGCGCCCAGCTCTATCAGCAGTTCAGTCGTCGTGTCGTGCACGAGGGGTCATCCTCCAGCGATCAGTTCGGCCACGGCGTCCACTCCCTCACGGGTCCCGACGACGACCAGTACGTCGCCGATCGCGAAGCGGAAATCCGGGGTCGGGGAAGGAACCGCGTCGGTGCGCCGCAGGACGGCGACGATCGAGGCCCCGGTCTTCGTACGTGCCTGCGTGGCGCCGAGCATCCGGCCCGCGAAGGGGGAGCGCTTCGTCACCGGGATGTGCTCGGTGACGAGGTCGATCTCCACGTGCTGGCGCAGGTAGCGCACCGGGTCGGGCTTGAGCAGTCCGGCGAGCGCGAGCGACTCGCCGGGGTCGAGCTGGGCGGCGTCGCGGCAGCTGTCCTCGTCCTCCGGGTCGTGGAGGCCGAGGACACGGCGGCCGTCCTGGTGCACGACGACCGACAGGTGGCGGCCGGACTGCGTGTCCAGGTCGTAGCGCGCCCCGATCCCGGGGAGAGCGGTCTTGGTGAAGTGAGCGGTGGGCTCCATCGAGAACTCCGTACGGTGTGTCGCTCGCGCGCGGCTGCGTGCAGGGTGTGCGGGGACGGGTGCCACGGGGGGACCGTGACAGCCCATACCGTGTCATCCCTGCTGCGCGCACAGAACACCCGTGCGTGGGTAGGGGACGGAACCGGGCCCCGCCGGGTGTGCGGAGGTGCGCCGGAGCGACCGGCCGCGCGGGAGGGGAGCCCGGAAAGGACGGTGGGGATACGGGGGAGTGGTCTCCCCCGGTCGGTTGCGGGACGTGCGAGGGGAAGGCCCAGCGGTACGGGGCTCCGGGGGCGGACCGGACGGCGGTCCGTCCGGGGCTTCGCGGGGCTGGACGGGGACTCGCGGTGGTGCGTCTCGTGGTGCGGGATACCGGTGCGGGATACCGGTGCGGGATCGCGCGCCGGTGGGTCTCGCGGTGCCGCGCGGGGCGGCGGTACGGGGCGCGGTGGCGTGCGGGCCGGGGCCCGCACGGGGAGTGCCGGGTCAGGCGCTATGCGGAACGGCTTCGCGGGGGCGTACTCCGACGGCCCTGCCGCGAGAGGGAGGGCGGAGCGCCGCGCCGGGGCCGGGTTGAAGCGGCAGTGCGCGAGGGCGGGTGTGCCGGTCGTGCTCCACGGGACCACCCCCTCCCAGACCTGCGAAGGCGGCCCCGGGAACGGGCCGCTCGACGCGCCGGGACGCCCATGAGAGCGTGACCGGCTTGCTTATTTGACCAGTACTTTAACGTACGGCAAAGAGGATGAAGGGGTGGATTCCGGTATGAAGTGCGCGTATCAACTGGTGGGAATTTTCGCGCTCGTGGGGGACTCGCGCGAGGCGGGGGCCGGATTTCCGCAGGCCGGGTGCGGAGGGCGCGCGCAGGGTGGCGGGTACCGGGAGCCCGCGCTCAGTGCCGGGAGTGGGGGCCGCGGCCCGGGGTGAGCCGGGGGCGGGTGAAGGCACCGCCGGTCCGGCGGCCACGGGCGCGCGGGTGCGGGTCGAGCAGGTGCGCGGCGACGCCCGCCGCGACGAGTCCCGAGGCGAGCACCACGCCGTGCCCGGCGACCAGGCCCCCGCACAGCGTCCCGAGGGCGAGGACGAGCAGCAGTACCACCCAGGGGTGCGAGGCCCGGGGCAGCCGTCCGGTGCGCAGAGCCCGCTCCAGGCGCGGGTCCTCCGCGCGCAGCCGGCGCTCCAGCGTCCGCAGTGTCTCGTCCTGACGATCCATCGCCCGTCTCTCCCTCCGTGCAGCCCCGGGTCCCCGCTTCGGCGGGCCCTGCGGCCCGCGCCCCTCGGCGGCACGTACCAAGGGGATTCCGCCCTCCGGCCCCGCCCACACCTGAGGCCGGGGTTCCGCCGCGGCCGTCCGCCGGGTCCTTCCCCGCAAGCCTGTCCCGCCGCCGGGGCCCGGCGCCATCCGGAATCACCCCCACCCGCCCCTGGGGGAGAACCCTGAGGAACGGGGAGCCGACCCTTAGGGGGCCGGGGCGACACGCCGGGGCGGAAATGGGGGTTGTCACGGATGGACCGGGCCGGGGGCGATCGGGGAGGGTGGGGGTGGACCCGTCGTACGGCATGGCGGGACATGTCCGACCACCGGGAGGGGACGAGGTGTCGTTGTTCCAGCGGATCTTCCTGCTCAACGCCGCCGTGCTCCTCGCGGCGACGGGGCTGCTGCTGCTCGGTCCGGTCACCGTCTCGGCCCCCGTCGTGCTCACCGAGGTACTGATCCTCTCGGCGGGCCTCGTCGCGATGCTCACCGCCAACGCGGCGCTCCTCCGGATCGGCCTCGCCCCGCTCCAGCGGCTGCACCGGGCGATGAGCACGACCGACCTGCTCCGCCCGGGGCGCCGCCCCGACGTCTCGGGGCACGGCGAGATCGCCGGGCTCATCACCGCGTTCAACACGATGCTCGACCGGCTGGAGGCCGAACGGGCCACGAGCACCGCACGCGCGCTCTCCGCGCAGGAGGCCGAGCGCCGCAGGATCGCGCAGGAACTGCACGACGAGGTCGGCCAGACCCTCACCGCCGTGCTCCTCGAACTCAAGAGCGCCGCCAAGGACGCGCCCCCGGCGCTCGCCGAGCGGCTCCACCAGGTGCAGGAGACGACGCGCGGCGGCCTCGACGAGATCCGCAGGATCGCCCGCAGGCTGCGCCCCGGCGTCCTCGACGAACTCGGGCTCCGCGCGGCGCTCGCCTCCCTCGTCACCGAGCTGCCGGCGGACAGCGGGCTGCGGGTGCGGCGCGCGGGCGACCGCGAACTGCCCGAGCTGGACAAGGAGGTGGAGCTGGTCCTCTACCGGGTCGCCCAGGAGGCGCTGACCAACGTCGTCCGGCACGCGCGGGCCCGCGACGTACGGCTCACGCTGCGGGCGCTGCCGCGCGGGATCGAGCTGACCGTGGCGGACGACGGTCGCGGCCCGGGCGACGCCGCCGAGGGCGCGGGCCTGCGCGGGATGCGCGAACGCGCCCTCCTGATCGGCGCCCACCTCTCCATCGGCCCCGGCCCCGCGGGCGGTACGGAGATCCGCCTGACGGTTCCGCTCCGGACCCGCCCGTCCCCACTTCCACCGGGCCCTCGCGAGGAGGCGAGCGTCACGTGAGGGCGCGGTGTGCACCCCCGCCCGCCGACCCCGCCGCCCGCCCCGGTTCCCGCCGCACCGCCCCTCCCCACGGAGTCACCCGTGTCCACCGCCACACCCGCCCCGCCCGTCCCCGCTTCCGCCCCTGACGCCTCTCCCCGGGACGCCGCCGCCCCCATCCGGGTGCTCCTCGCCGACGACCACGCCCTCGTGCGGCGGGGGCTGCGGCTCATCCTCGACGCCGAGCCGGATCTGACCGTCGTGGCGGAGGCCGGGGACGGGGCCGAGGCGGTGGAGCAGGCACGCCTGCACCGGCCCGACCTCGCCGTGCTCGACATCGCCATGCCCCGCATGACCGGGCTCCAAGCGGCGCGGGAGCTGTCCCGCGCTCTGCCGGGACTGCGCATGATCGTGCTCACGATGTACGACAACGAGCAGTTCTTCTTCGAGGCGCTCAAGGCGGGCGCCGGAGGATACGTGCTCAAGTCCCTCGCCGACCGCGACCTCATCGAGGCATGCCGGGCCGCGATGCGCGACGAGCCCTTCCTCTACCCGGGCGCGACCGGGGCGCTCATCCGCAACTACCTCGACCAGGCGCGGAGGGGGGAGGAGCCCGCCGGGGGCAGCACGCTCACCCCGCGCGAGGAGGAGATCCTCAAGCTCGTCGCCGAGGGGCACTCCTCGAAGGACATCGCGGCGCTCCTCGTCATCAGCGTCAAGACCGTCGAGCGCCACCGCGCCAACACGCTCCACAAGCTCGGCCTCAAGGACCGGCTCGAACTGACGCGGTACGCGATCCGGGCGGGACTCGTCGAGCCCTGAGGCGAGCCGTGCGGCGCGGGGGAGCAGACTGGCCCGTACAGGCATCATCCGTACCGCGACCAGCAGGGAGCAGCGCACATGTCGTTCCGCGCCATCCGTGTCACCGAGGACGAGCAGGGCCGCCACGCCGCCGTGGAGACCCTGGAGGACGAGCGGTTGCCACCGGGCGAGGTGACCGTCGACGTCGCGTACTCGACGGTCAACTACAAGGACGGTCTCGCGCTCGCGGGGAAGGGCATCGTGCGCACGTTCCCGCTCACGCCCGGCATCGACCTCGCGGGTACGGTCGCGGACTCCGCCGACCCGCGCTTCGCGCCCGGCGACCGGGTCGTCCTCAACGGCTTCGGCCGCGGCGAGAGCAAGGACGGCGGCTTCGCCGAGCGGGCCCGCGTGGGCGCCGACGAGCTGGTGCCCCTGCCGGACGCGCTGAGCACGCGGCAGGCCGCCGCGATCGGCACGGCCGGGTACACCGCGATGCTCAGCGTCCTCGCGCTGGAGGACGCGGGGGTCGCGCCCGGTGACGGCGACGTGCTCGTCACGGGCGCGGCGGGCGGCGTCGGCTCCGTCGCGATCAGTCTCCTCGCCGCGCGCGGCTACCGCGTCATCGCCTCGACGGGCCGCCCCGAGCACGGCGACTACCTGCGTGCGCTCGGCGCCGCCGACCTCGTCGACCGCGCCACGCTCTCCGCCCCGGGCAAGCCGCTCGCCTCCGAGCGCTGGGCCGCCGCCGTCGACAGCGTCGGCAGCCACACCCTCGCCAACGTGCTCGCCGCGACCCGCTACGGCGGCACCGTCACCGCCTGCGGCCTCGCCCAGGGCCTCGAGCTGCCCGGCTCGGTGGCCCCCTTCATCCTGCGCGGCGTCCGCCTCCAGGGCATCGACTCGGTGTACGCCCCGATGGAGTCCCGCCGTCGCGCCTGGACGGCGCTGGCCGCCGAACTCGACCCGGCCCACCTCGACACCATCACCGAGACGGTCGCGCTCGCCGACGTCATCCCCCTCGCCCCCCGCATCCTCGCGGGCCGGGTCAGGGGACGCACGCTGGTGGACGTCAGGGCCTGAGCCGGGCCCGGGGAACCCGTCGCGAGGGGCCGCGCGGCGAGCGTCGGGCCCCTCGTAGGCGGGACGGGCCCGGTGCGCGAGCGGGCGGACATGGGGCCCTGCGTCGGACCCCTCGCGGGCGCGGGGGGTCCCCGGGCGATGATCCCCTGGCGCGGGCCCGCCCGTACCCCCAGCGCCACCACTCACCGCTCCGGACGGCCAACTACTGTTCCGCACAAGGCCCTTCGCGCCCGCACCGACACGGTGGTGTGCGCGTCGGGGCAAGGACCCCTCGGGCCCCCACAGCGCCGCCCCGTCGCGTGGTCCGTCACCCCGACTCCACCGCTCCGGCCACCCCGGTCCCGCGGCACCACGACCTGTATCGCCCTCCCACCAGGGCCCCCTGACCACCCCTCACCTCTTGGGCCGCCCGTCCGCATACGGCAGGCTGTCCCCGTGCCCGCTCTCACCTTCCCCTCCCAGTCCTCCTCCGCGTCCCCGCCCGAGCCCGGCATGGTGGTGGCGGGGGACGACGCGCTCGCGCCCCGGATCGCCGCCGAACTCGCCGAGGTGTACCAGGAGCGGGTCACGCTCATCGAGCCGCCCGCGCCCGAGGGCCTCGCGACGGGGGCGGCGTTCTCGGGGCGGGCGCTGGGGCGCGCCTCCGCGTTCTTCGACCGCTTCGGCTTCGTACGGGGACGCGCCGCCGACACCGCGCAGGAGCCCGCGCCCCCGCGCGGCGGGGGAGTGGAGGTCGTCGAGGCGGCGCGGCTCGACGACGCGGCGCTCACGGCCGCGGGGATCGCGAGCGCGACGGCGCTCGCGCTCGTCCACGAGGAGGACGAGGTCAACATCCACGCCGCGCTGCGCGCCCGGCGGCTCAACCCGCGGCTGCGCCTCGTCATCCGCCTCTACAACCGGCGCCTGGGACAGCAGTTGGAGCATCTGCTCGACCAGGCGGCCGTCCTCGCCGGGCTCGACGAGGGTGTCGCGAGCGTCACCGTGCTGTCCGACGCGGCGACTGCGGCGCCCGCGCTCGCCGCCTCCGCCGTGGCGGGGACGAGCAAGGTCATCGAGGCGGACGGCATCCTGCTGCGCGCGGTCGAACGCCGCCCGCCCGGCCGGGGCGAGGTCGCGGCGCCGGGCCTCGCCACCCTCGCGCTGCTCTCCGCGACGGTCGGCGACCCGGGCGGCGCCGAGGGCTCGGACAGCAGCGCCGACGCACCACGGCTGCTCCCCGACGACCGCGAGGTGGCCGCCGCCGCCGGACGCGAGACGGTCGTCCTGGAGCAGATCGGCCGCCCCGGCTCCACCGCGGCGGGGGGCCGCTTCACCGGCTGGCGGGTACCGCTCGGCTCGCTGTTCTCGGCGCGGCTGCGCTGGTCGCTCGCGGGACTCGGACTCGCCGTGCTCGTCCTGACCGGCGCCTCGATGGTGGTCGCGGGCGAACACCCCCTGCACGCCGCGTACGTCACGCTCCTCGACCTCTTCGCGATCAACGACCCGATCGACCAGGGCAAGGCCCGCCAGATCCTGCAACTCCTCAACGGGCTCATCGGCCTGCTCATCCTGCCCGTGCTCGTCGCGGCGACCCTCGAAGCCTTCGGCACCTTCCGCTCCGCCTCCACGCTGCGCCGCCCGCCGCGCGGTCTCGCCGGACACGTCGTGCTCCTCGGGCTCGGCAAGATCGGCACCCGGGTGCTCGCGAGGCTCCACGAGATGAACGTGCCCGTCGTGTGCGTCGAGGAGGACCCCGAGGCGCGCGGTATCGCGCTCGCGCGCAGGCTCAGGGTGCCGTGCGTCATCGGCGACGTCACCGACGAGGGCGTGCTGGAAGCCGCGAAGATCGGCCGCGCCTCGGCACTGCTCGCCGTCACGAGCGTGGACGCGACGAACCTGGAGGCGGCGCTGTACGCCCGCTCCCTCCACCCGCTCCTGCGCGTCTCGCTGCGGCTCTTCGACGACGACTTCGCGACCGCCGTGTACCGCACCCTGCGCGCCGCGCATCCCGGTGCCCTCACCCGCAGCCGCAGCGTCTCCTCGCTCGCCGCGCCCGCCTTCGCCGGGGCGATGATGGGCCGCCAGGTGCTCGGCGCCATCCCCGTCGAGCGCCGGGTCCTGCTCTTCGCCGCGCTCGACGTGGCGGGGCGGGCCGAACTGGAGGGCCGCACGGTCGCCGAGGCGTTCCACCCGGGCTCCTGGCGCGTCATCGCGCTCGACACGAGCGGCCCCGCCGAGCGCGCCCCCGACCCTGCCTCGCCCGGCGGGCAGGGCGGGGGCGGCCTCGTCTGGGACCTGCACCCCGGCTACGTCCTGCGCCCCGAGGACCGCGTCGTCCTCGCCGCCACCCGCCACGGCCTCGGCTCCCTCCTCGGCCGCAGACGCCGCGAGGACGGCAGCCGCACGAGCGGGACGTAGCGCCCGCATTCCCTGTCCCCGTGTGAAGTGGATCACTCTTTCTCTGGTAGTTGCATAATCCATGGACCCCCTATATAGGTGCGTGATACATATGGCTCCGTGGATGAGATCCCCCTCGGTCAGGACGATGTCACCGCCCTCCTGGAAGGGCTCACGGCGCTGTCCGTACGGCACCTGACGGTGCACGACATCAGCTTCACCGCCGCCATGACACTGGGCCGGCTCTCCCGTACGGGACCGACGCGGCTCACCGTGCTCGCGAGCGACGGCGGCGTCTCCCAGCCCTCCATGACCCAGCTCGTCCAGCGCCTGGAGAAACAGGGGCTCGTACGCCGCGTGCGCTGCCCCGACGACGGCCGCGCCGTCCTCGTCTCCGTCACCGACGCGGGCCGCGACGTCGTCCGGGAACGGCGCGAGGCTCGCGCCGAACGCCTCCACCAGCTCCTCGACACCCTCTCGGCCGAGGAACGCCTGACGCTCCTGCGCGCCGCGCGGGACGCCAGGCCCGCCCTGGAGACGCTGCTCGACACCGCCGTCCGCACCCAGTGGCCCACCCCGCCCGGACGCGGCGGGGCGCGCCCTGCCCCCCGTACCGACTGACCCGCGTCCACCCCGACTTCCGCCCGGCCGCCGTGCCGCGCGGTCGCACCACCGCCCGGCTCCCCAGGCCGGCGCGGTCGCACCACCGCACGGCCACGCCCTGCCCGTGGCCGTGCGCTCCGCCCCGCCGCCCCGCCGGGACCCGCCCGCGCCGGAGCGGCCGAACGTCCCTACCTGGAGCACACCTTGTCCGCATCAGGACCGAAGCCGGCAAGCCCCTTCAGGCAACCGAAGGCCGTCTGGGCCGTCGCGTTCGCCTGCGTCATCTCCTTCATGGGCATCGGCCTCGTCGACCCGATCCTCCCCGCCCTCTCCACGAGCCTCAAGGCGACGCCGAGCCAGGTCTCGCTGCTCTTCACGAGCTACCTCGTCGTGACGGCCGTCGCGATGCTCTTCTCCGGTTTCGTCTCCAGCCGGATCGGGGCCAAGCGCACCCTCGTCGCCGGGCTCGTGATCATCGTCGTCTTCAGCGCCCTCGCCGGCGCGAGCGGCGGCATCAACGGCATCGTCGGCTTCCGGGCCGGCTGGGGCCTCGGCAACGCGCTCTTCATCGCGACCTCGCTCGCCGTCATCGTCGGCTCCGCGAGCGGCGGCTTCGCCGGCGCGATCATCCTCTACGAGACCGCCCTCGGCATCGGTATCGCGATAGGCCCCCTCCTCGGCGGCGAACTCGGCGCGATCAGCTGGCGGGGCCCGTTCTTCGGCGTCGCCGTCCTCATGGCCATCGCGCTCGTCGCGACGATCGTCCTCGTCCAGCCGACACCCAAGCCCGCCCGCAAGGCGTCCGTCCTCGACCCGCTGAAGGCCCTGCGCCACCGCGGCCTGCTCACGATGGGCCTCATGGCGCTCTGCTACAACTGGGGCTTCTTCACCGTCCTCGGTTACGCGCCCTACCCCATGGAGCTGGACACCCACCAGCTCGGGTACGTCTTCACCGGCTGGGGCCTGCTCGTCGCCTTCTTCTCCGTCTTCGGCGCGCCCTGGCTCCAGGCGAAACTCGGCGTCGCGAAGGCGCTCTACCTCAACCTGACGCTCTTCGCCGCCGACGTCCTCGTCATCGGCCTCAACACCGAGCACCGCACGACCCTCATCGTGGCCGTCATCGTCACCGGCTGCTTCATCGGCATCAACAACACCGTCACGACCCAGGCCGTCATGACCGTCTCGCCGGTCGACCGGCCCACGGCCTCCGCCGCGTACGGTTTCGTCCGTTTCATCGGCGGCGGTCTCGCCCCGTACTTCGCGGGCAAGCTCGCCGACCACTGGAACCTGCACGTCCCCTTCTACGTCGGCGCCGGGGTCGTCGTCCTCGGCATCGTGATCCTCTCCACCGGCCACCGCCTCCTCGCGGAGGCCGAGCGCGCCCAGGCCGCCGACGCCGCGCATCACAGCGCGAGCGCGAACAAGGAGGACGCACTCGTCCGCCAGGCCGAGGCCGAGGATCTCGGTTCGGCCACCTGAGCCGAGCGGCCCGAGCCACCGGAAACCCGGACACCTGGACCCGGAAAGCCGGAAACCGGACCGCGAAGGCCGGACGTCCGGACCCGGACACCGCGCGCCACCCGCGCCCGGTGTCCGAATATTTCCGCTCTTACGGGGGCATTTCGGGCGATCCGTGTGGGGTCTTCCCGCGTGCCGGGCGGCCGGAAAGGACCCCCGGCTGTACGCGGCCCGGTGCGGACGGGTAGACAGGAGTCGTGAACACCGGAGCCGAGGCCCCGTGAGCGGGGCGGCGGAAGCCGCCGAAAAAAATTACGCGAACGGCTGAGTATGACGGCCGGAAGCCGGGGTACACGGGCCGCAGCGCGCCGCGCGGTGCGGCGCAGGACCGAGGAGGTTTTCATGGGTGCGGTAAGGACCGTCACGACCGCGGGAGAACGGACCGAAGCTGCCCCCGCCCTGCCCGAGATCGCGGAACCGCACAAGGTGGCTCCCCGGGACGCACGGGAGCTGACCCGGCTCTTCTTCGACCGGCTCGACACGCTGGAGGAGGGGACGCGGGAGTTCCAGGACGCGCGGAACACGCTCATCGAGATGAACATGTCCCTCGTCCGCTTCGCGGCGCGCCGCTTCCGCAGCCGCGGCGACGACATGGAAGACGTCGTGCAGGTGGGCACGATCGGCCTCATCAAGGCGATCGACCGTTTCGAGCTGAGCCGCGAGGTGGAGTTCACGACCTTCGCCGTGCCGTACATCGTCGGCGAGATCAAGCGCTTCTTCCGTGACACCACCTGGGCCGTGCACGTCCCGCGCCGTCTCCAGGAGGCGCGAGTCGAGCTTGCCAAGGCCAACGAGGAACTCTCCACGCGCCTCGGCCGGGCCCCCAAGGTCTCCGAACTCGCGGCCCTCATGAGCCTCAGTGAGCAGCAGGTCGTCGAGGCCCAGATCGCGGCCAACGGCTACTCCTCCTCCTCGCTGGACGCGACCATCGGCGGCGAGGACAGCGGCGAGGGCGAGGCCGCCCTCTCCGACTTCATCGGCGCCGAGGACCCGGGCATGGAACTCGTCGAGGACCTGCACGCCCTCGCCCCGCTCCTCGCGGGCCTGGAGCCCCGCGACCGCCAGATCCTGGAGCTGCGCTTCGGCCAGGAGCTGACGCAGGCCCAGATCGGCGAGCGCCTCGGCGTCTCGCAGATGCACGTCTCGCGCCTGCTCAACCGCACCCTCGGCACCCTGCGCGCCGGGCTGATGTCCGAGCGCTGAGCCCCGCCCCGCGGCGACTGAGCTCTTTCCCCCGCGACGGGGGAACGCGGCATCCCAGCGCCCCCGCCCGTACGGCCCCTCACCGGCCGAACGCGCGGGGGCGCTTCGCGTGCGCGCACCGCGGGCCCGCACGGCAACCGGTCCCGCGCACGACCCCTGCGGGAGGCCACACGAACCGGGAAGACGCGACGCCGACAGGTCCCGCGAACGACCTCCGCGCGGGCCACACGGACCGGTAAAACGCAACGTCGACAGGTCCCGCGAAGAGGGCTACGTTCACCTGGCCCCGTACGAGTGCCCGCCGTCGTACGGGAGTTGCCCGGCCGCGCCGCCGGGTCCGGGCCGGGCCCCTCGACCGTGGAGAGACGTATGCCCTGTGCCGCGCTGTACACCTTCGGCGTCCTGAAGTCGCCGCTCGCCGATCCCGGGCCCCTCACGCGGGCCCTCCAGGACAGCGGCGAGCCCGTCTACCGGGCGGTCGCCCGGCACCCCGGGTACCTCGCCCGCGCCGAGGCGGTGGGCGGCGACCAGGGCAACCACTTCGACTCGGACTGGGGCGCCTGGGGGGAGTTCGTCGTCCCGGCCTGGTACACCAAGGGCCGTACGGCGGACACCGTCGCGCTGGCCGCGACGCTCTCGCTCTGGACCGATCCGCGCTCCGCCTTCGACGCCGTCCTCAGCGGCGCGCACCGCCGGGCCCTGAACCGGCGTGCCGACTGGTTCGAGCGGACGGGACACCCCCGGCACGTGTTCTGGTGGGTCGCGGACGACGCGACACCCCGCTGGCAGGACGGGGTGGCCCGGCTGGAACACCTCCACGAGCACGGCCCCGCGCCGCACGCCTTTCCCTTCCCCCGCCCGTTCACCCCGGACGGGGCTCCGGCCCGGCGCGAGGGCGTGGGGCCGAGAAGCACATCCGCCGCCTGAGCCCGGCCCACGACCTCCGGACCGCCCGCGTCTCCCGGGGGCCGCTCACGCGGATGTGCGCCCCCACCGCACGGTGGGAGCGCACATCGGGGCCTTTCCGCTCACGTCCTCCGGTACCGGGCGCTCGCGAAGGAGAAGGCGCCGAAGCAGAGGAGGCCGATGGCGACCACCACGAGCAGCCAGGGACCGGCGGGGGTGTCGGTGAAGCTGCGCAGGGTGTCGTCCATGCCCTTCGCCTTCTTCGGCTCGAACTGGACGGCCGCGACGATGGCGAAGACCCCCGCCGTGCCGAAGAGAATGCCGCGCGACACATTGCCCGCGATGCCGAGGACGTCCACGACGCGCTCGGTGCGCGGGCCCATCTCGGCGGTCTTCAGGTGCTTGCGGAACTTGCGCATGACGCCGCGTACGACGAGACCGATGCCGACCCCGACGACGACGGCCCCCGCGATCGCGACGATCCACCGGCCGCCCGGCCAGCCGAGCGCCGTCGCCGTGATGTCCTTCGACTTCTTGTCCGAGGACCCCCCGCCGCCGCTGCCCATCGCGAAGGAGAGCACGGAGTAGGCGACGAAACCGTAGAAGACGGCCCGGCCGAAGGATATGAGCCGCTTGCCGGCCTTGTCGCCGTCCTCGCCCGAGGCGCCGAAGGCCGCCTCCGACAGCCGCCACAGCGCCATGCCCGCGGTGGCGATGCCGAGGGCCCACAGCAGGACGAGCCCGAAGGGCTTCTCGGCGATCTCCGCGAGCGCTCCCGAACGGTCCGCCTGCTTGCCGTCACCTGGATGGAAGGCGAGCCGGATCGCGATGATCCCGATCAGTACGTAGATGACCCCCCGGGCGACGAACCCGGCACGTGCGGCGCGGTCCACCGCTTTGCTGTCTGCCGCGCGCTCCGCCTTCTGATGCGCGCGCCGTGTCGTCGATTCACTCGTCATACCGCCCGATTGCCCCCGCTCCCGGCCGGGAAACGGCTCCGGCCTGCGCACACGAAATTTCGCAGTGCACACGTCAATTCGCGGGAGTGGTACGGACCTGACGGGGCACTCGCTCAGCGGTCCCACCCGGGACCACGGGCCTCGCGCCCGCCCATCCCCTTCCGGGAGACACTGTGCTCGCCTACGTCGCCGCGGCTTTCTTCGTGATCGCCTGGCTCCTCCTCGCCACGTCCACGAGCACCGACGCCTGGTACTCGCCGACCGCGCTCGGCTTCGTCGGCCTCGCGATCCTCGCCGCCCACCTCGGCGGCGCCTCCTCGCGCATCGGCGGCCGTCGCCACCGCTGAGCCCGGAGCGACACGGAGGGGCGCGCGGCAGTCGAGAACCGCGCGCCCCTCAGCGTGAGCCCGTGAGCCCGTGAGCCCGCGAGCCCGCGAGCCCGCGAGCCCGTGGGCTGGTGGGTTCCGCTCCGTCCTAGTACCTCAGCACCGCCGCGACCCGCCCGTGTTCCGCGAGCGCGTCGTCCGGGACGAAGACGACGTCCGCGCCCGTCCCGAGCGCCGTCTCGACGAGTGTGTCGACGATGTCGTCCTCGACGTCCGGGTCCTCCGGGGAGGCCGCGGGACGCAGGTGCGTCGCCTCCGGGATCGCGGAGACCTGGAAACCGTCCTCGACGAGGAGGAGGTGGACGCGGCCCTCCTGCACGTTCTGCCAGATCTCGTCGGTGCCCGCGGCGAACCGCTTCTGCCCGATCCCCTCGCCCAGCCGGTCGAGGGCGTCGCGCTGCCGCTCGGCCGTGTACTTCTCGCGCGCGGGGCGGATGACGTCGAGCAGGACGTGCCCGGTCAGCTTGTCCGCCCCGGCCCGCTCGACGCGCTCCCCGACGCGCTCCTTGCTGCGGCTGCGCTCGACGAGCGTGTTGATCTGGTTCGCCGTGCCCACGACGTGCACCGGGCCCTTGCCCGTGCGCAGCGCCTCGGCGAGCTTGTCGTCCACGTCGCGCAGGTACTGGCGCAGCCGCTCCTCGCGGTACGGGGAGGGCTGAAGGCCGAAGTTCGCTCCCGGCTCGGCGTCCTCGTGGTCGGGCAGCTCGGGCTTCGCGGGGAAACCGAAGCCGGTCACCTCGGTGAGCGACTCACCGGCCCCGTGCCACAGCCTGCTGCCCTCCTCGGAGAGGACGAGGACCCAGTACGGGCGCTCGTGCAGCCAGGAGGAGACGAGGTTGCGGGTCAGGTACGTGTCCGCGACGACGACGCGCTCGGGCGGCGTGACGGGCAGCTTCCAGACCTCCCAGTCGTTCGCCGAGGCGAGCAGGAGTGTCCCGTCGGTGATCTCCGAGGAGTCCACCGACGCCGCCGCCTCGTCGATCCGCGCCTCGACGGCCTGGAGAGCCGCCTTGTCCACGCCCGGGTCGTCCGCGAGCCGCTTCTTCGCCTCGCTCACGAGATTGCGCAGCCGGATCGCGTCCTCCGCGCCGTCCGGCGACGCGGGGTGCGTGGGCAGCAGCAGCGACACCGCCGGGTACGGGCGCGGGGCGCGCAGCTCGGCCAGGATGTCCGGGTTCAGCTCGAAGGTGTCTCGCACAAGGGGCTCCCACGTGGTCGGTCGTGTTGTCGAGGGTGGCACCGCCCGCCCCGCGACGCAGCCCGGAAGGGGCCGTGAGGGCGGGGTACGCGCTCCCTGGTGTTCCCGATCGGCCGCCGCCTATGATCCGCGGTCATGAGTCCTTCACCGCGTCCCGGCCGGTTCCCCGAGGAATTCCCCCACGAGGACGGTCAGCGCGCCTCCGACGCCGACAGGGACGCGGTCGCCGAGCGGCTCAGGGAGGCCGCGGCCGAGGGCAGGATCGACTTCGACGAGCTGGACGAGCGCCTGGGCGCCGCGCTGGGCGCGCGGACGTACGGGGAGTTGCGACCGCTCCTCGCGGACCTGCCGGGGGCGCCGGGGTTCGTCCCGCCGCCCGCGGCACCCCCCGGCGAGCCGGTGGAACTGCGCGGCGGTATGCACGGGGTCCGCCGTTCGGGTGACTGGGCGGTGCCCGCGCGGCTCGTGGTGCGCGGGGGCATGGGTGGGGTGCTGCTCGACTTCACCAGGGTGCGGACGTCGCTCGCCGAGATCCAGGTCGAGGTGCACGGCGAGATGGCCGGCGTACGGATCGTGGTGCCGGAGTCCTGGGGGGTCGACGCGGGCGGCGTGGACCCGGGCCTGGGCGGACTGCGCGACCGTACGTCGCCGGGCCACGAGAGGGGCGCGCCGCTGCTGCGGCTCACGGGGGCGGCGGGCATGGGCGGGGTACGGGTCAGGAACCCGGGCCGTGTCGAACGCGCCCGCCTCCGCAGGAACCCTCCACGGGCCTGACGGCACGCCGCCCCGCCGCCGGCCCGCTCAGCCGCCCGCGCCCCGGGGCCGCAGCAACCCGAGCAGCGCCCGCACCGGCTTCCCGGCCTGACCGGACACCGCCTCGCCGCGCGTCACCCGCTCCGCCGCGCGCGCGATGTTCCGCGCCATCCCGCCGAAGATCACCGCGTGGAACGGCGAGACGCTCCACCAGTACACCTGCCCCGCGAGCCCCCGCGGGTGGAAGACCGCCCGCTGCCGGTACACGGACCGGTTCGGGTCGCCGTCCTGGGCCGGGTCGGCGCACAGCTCCAGCCAGCCGAGGCCCGGCATCCGCATCTCGGCGCGCAGGCGGAGCAGCTTCCCGTGCTCGATCTCCTCGACCCGCCAGAAGTCGAGCGAGTCGCCGACGCGCAGCCGCCGCGCGTCCCGGCGCCCCCTGCGCAGCCCCACCCCGCCCTGGAGCCGGTCGAACCAGCCGCGCACGGCCCACGCGAGCGGGAAGGAGTACCAGCCGTTCTCGCCGCCGATGCCCTCGATGACCTGCCACAACGCGGACTCGGGGGCGTCCGTTTCGCGCTGTCGCTCATCCGTGTAGAGCGAGCCGCCCGCCCAGTCCGGGTCGGTCGGCAGCGGATCGCTCGGCGCCCCGGGCACCGAGGCGGAGGACCAGCGGGTCGCCACATCGGCCTCGCGCACCCGCTGGAGCGCGTGCCGGAGCGTCTTGTCGAAGGGCATGGGGCGGCCCGGCTCGTCGGGCACGTACGCGGCGATGTCGTGCTCCGCGCAGACGACCTCGTAGCGCAGCGACTCGGCCAGGGGGCGCGCGAGTCCGCGCGGCACCGGCGTGACGAGGCCGATCCAGTGCGAGGACAGGCGCGGCGTGAGCACCGGGACCGGGACGATGAGGCGCTTGCGCAGTCCCGCCACCTCCGCGTACCGCTCCATCATGTGCCGGTAGGTCGTCACGTCCGGCCCGCCGATGTCGAAGTCCCTGTCGACGTCCTCGGGCAGCTCGGCAGCGCCCACGAGGTAGCGCAGCACGTCCCGTACGCCGATCGGCTGCACCCGGGTGCTGACCCAGCTCGGCGTGACCATGACCGGCAGCCGTTCGGTCAGGTAGCGCAGCATCTCGAAGGAGGCCGAACCGGAACCGATCACGACGGCCGCGCGCAGCACCGCCGTGGGCGTGGGGCCGGCCCGCAGGATGTGCCCCACCTCGGCCCGCGAGCGCAGGTGCGGGGACAGTTCCTTCTCCGGGACCCCGGCGGGCGTGAGGCCGCCGAGGTAGACGAGCCGTCGCAGCCCCGCCGCGCCCGCCGCCTCGGAGAAGTTGCGCGCTGCCTGGCGGTCCGTCTCCTCGAACTGCGGGCCCGAGGCGAGCGCGTGCACGAGGTAGTAACCGACCTCCATGCCCTCCATCGCGGCCCGCAACGACTCCGGGTCCGTGACGTCCCCCTTGACGACCTCGACACGGTCCGCCCAGGGGTAGTCACGCAGTTTCTCGGGCGTACGCGCCAGCGCGCGGACGCTGTGTCCCGCTTCGAGCAGTTCCGGCACCAGCCGGCCGCCGATGTACCCGCTCGCTCCGGTCACCAGACAACGCACCGCGGCCTCCCTCGGAGTGACATTCCTTCCCACCATGGCACCGGCGGGCGGGGAGCGCGCGCTCGCGCGGGGCGCGAGGTCACGGGCCGCGTACGGTCGCGGGGCGCGCGGGGCGTCCCGCGACCGGCCGCCGGGCTCAGTCGGTGATCTCCGTGTGCCCCTTCCGCCGCGGAGAAGGCACGTCCTCACCCGTACGGGCGGAACCCGCGCCCTCCGCGACCGCCGCGCCCGCCCGGCCCTCCGCGACCGCCGCGCCCGCCTGGCTCCCGCCGCCCGTCGCCTTGCGCAGCAGCTCCGTGAGGTCCACACCCGTCGTCGAGGTGAGCAGTTCGAGCCCCTGCACGACGTTGTTCGCGACCGCGCGGGGCAGCTGCCCCGCGCCGTCCGTGGAGATGACGGTGAGCTTGTCGACCGCGCTCAGCGGCTCCGACGCCTTGGCGACGACCTGCGGCAGCACCTCCACGAGCATCTGGAGCACCGCCGCGTCCCCGTACTGCGCGAAGGCGTCCGCCTTCTTGCGCATCGCGTCGGCCTCGGCGGCGCCGCGCGCCAGGATCGCCGCCGCGTCCGCCTCGCCCTCCAGACGCACGGCGTCGGCGAGGGCCGCGCGGTGCTCCTTCTCACCCGTACCGGTGAGCCGGGCGCGCTGCGCGTCGGCCTCGGCCTGCTTGACGAGCGTGATGCGCTGCGCCTCGGCCTCCTGCTCCGCGCGGTAGCGGGCCGCGTCGGCGGGCTTGCGGACCTGGGTGTCCAGCTCGCGGTCGGTGAGTGCGGCCTGCCGCTCGGCGACCTTCTCCTGCTCGGTGAGGACCTCCTGGTTGCGCGCCGCCTGCGCGAGCGGCCCCGCCGCCGCCGCACGGGCCGCGGCCTCGTCCGTCTCGGCCTTGATCTCGGCCTGCTTGAGCGCGAAGGTGCGCTCCGCGATCGCGATCTCCTCGGCCGCCTTGAGCCGGGCCTGCTCCGAGGCGCGCCGCGCGACCGCCTCGGCGATGTCCGCCTCCTGCTTGGCGCGTGCCGCCTCGGGCCGCCCGAGGTCCTCCAGGTAGGAGCCCTCGGTGGTGATGTCCTGGATCTGGAAGGCGTCGAGCACGAGCCCCTGTCCCGACAGGCTCGCCTCCGCCTCCTCGGCGACCTGCCCGGCGAAGGCCGCGCGGTCCCTGATGATGTCCTCGACCGACATGCGGCCCACGATCGAGCGCAGCGCCCCCGAGAGCACCTCCTGCGTGAAGCCGACGATGCCGCCCTGCTGCATGAGGAAGCGCTGCGCGGCGGCGCGGATCGAGTCCTCGGTGCCGCCGACCTTGACGATCGCGACGCCCTCCAGGTTCGCCTTGACGCCGCGCAGCGTCACCGCGCCGCGCACGGCGACCGGGATGTGCCGCGAGGACAGCTCCAGCGTGAACCGCTGCTGCACGAACGGGACGACGAAGACCCCGCCGCCGACCACGACCTTCTGGCCGCTGTTGTCCGTGAAGATCCGCCCGGTCTCCGGGTCCGTACGGGACTTGCCACGCCGCCCCGTCACGATGAACGCCTCGCTCGGCCCCGCGACCTTGTACCGCGTGACGACCACCAGGGCCGCCAGGACGACCAGAACCACGATGCCGCTCACGGAGAGAACCACAGGACTCATCCGCTCCACCCCCTTCGCCCCCGCCGCGCGGGGATCGCTCTCGTGCGTTGTGCGTGCTTGTGTGCCGGGTGCGCGCCGCGAAAGCGCGCGCCGTGTGCCCCCGGGATGCTCAGCGTTCGACGAGGCGTACGCGCACGGCCGTGGCCGACAGCGTCTCCTCGACCCACACCTCGGCCCCGCGCGGCACCGCCACGGTGCTGCGCGCCGCGTACTTGACGGGCTGTCCGCCGAGCGAGAGCAGCACCTCGCCGAAGCCCTCGGCGGGGATCGCGGTGACGACCGCGCCCGAGGTGCCGACGAGATCCGCGCCGCGCGGCGTCGCCGCCGTCGTACCGCTCATGAGCGCGCGCGTGAGGCGCCAGGTCAGCCAGCCGGCGACGAGCCCGGCGGCCAGGCCGATCCCGGCTGCCGCGCCCGTGCCGAGGCCGGTCGTGGCGAGCGTGAGCGCGCCGGTGAAACCGAGCATCGACACCGTCCCGGCGAGGACCGGCAGCGAGAACAGCCCGTCGAGCAGCCCGTCCAGGAAGGACACCCCGTCGAAGAGCCCTTCGAGGAGCCCGTCGACGACGAGCGAGAGCGCGAGCACGGCGAGCCCCGCGACCCCGGCCACCAGGAACCACGTCATGGCGCCACCCCTTCCCCGTCGCGGACTCCGCCGGGGACCGCTCGGCCCCGGGCGGGTGTCGAGCCTCCCACCGCGCCCGCCACCCCCGCACTGCCGGGTTCCGGCAGTCTTCGTGGCCGGTTCCCTGCGGCTTCGGGGCGAGGGACCGCTCGTACGGGTGAGCCCGCGAACGTACGACGCGGGCGGCGCGGTGCCGTACGGGGCGCGGGTACCGGCGCGCGGTGCCCACGGCGTGTGCGGGGTGCGTCAAGGCGCCCGGGTACGGCCCGCCGGGCGCCGCGCGGCCGGTCGTACGATGCGGGCATGACTGTGCACGATGTGGAAATCAGCGCCCTCCAGGGCGGACCCGCCCAGCTCGACCAGTACCGGGGCAAGACCGTCCTGGTCGTCAACGTCGCCTCCCGCTGCGGGCTGACGCCGCAGTACGAGGGCCTCGAAAGGCTCCACGAGACCTACCGCGACCGGGGCTTCACGGTCCTCGGCGTGCCCTGCAACCAGTTCATGGGCCAGGAGCCCGGCAGCGCCGACGAGATCGCCGACTTCTGCTCGGCCACGTACGGCGTCACCTTCCCGATGACCGAGAAGGTCGAGGTCAACGGCGAGAACCGGCACCCGCTCTACCGCGAACTCGTCGACGTGCCCGACGCGGAGGGCCACAGCGGCGACATCCGCTGGAACTTCGAGAAGTTCCTCATCGGCCCCGACGGCGCCGTCGTCGCCCGCTTCGCCCCGCCCACCGAGCCGGAGTCCGCCGAGGTCGTCGCGGCGATCGAGAAGACGATCACCCCGGCCTGAACCGTCGCGCGCGGCAGGACCTCGTTCCGGGCCTGCCGCGCGCCGGGCCGCCCCTCACCCCTCCCGCGCCGCCGCCAGCTCCAGCTCGGCCCGCAACTCCCTGACCTGCTCGCGCAGTGCGACCACCCGCTCGTACCGCTCCAGCAGGTACGCCGCCTTCGTGCAGAGCGTCCACGGGTCGACCGGCTTCGTCAGCAGGTCCGCCGCGCCCAGTGCGCGCGCCCGCTCCGCGAGGGCCCGTTCCCGGCCCAGACCGGTGACGAGGACGACCGGGATGTCCTGCGCCCGGTCCACGCCCCGCATGTACGAGGCCACCTCCAGGCCACCGGTCCCCGGCATCACCACGTCGAGCAGGACGAGACCGACCCCGCCCCGCAGCACGCACTTCAGCGCCTCCTCGCCGCTGTGGGCCCGCAGCACGGGCCGCCCGAGCGGCGCGAGCACGCTCTCCAGGGCGAACAGGGTGTCCGGATGGTCGTCGACCAGGAGGATCGCGGTCTCCGCGGGCATCTCTCGTCCCTCCTCGTGGCGTGCCAGCATATGCCCGGCGGCTAGACCGGCACCCCTCGGTGATCAGCCACCTTTGGCCAGGGGTCGAGAACCGGCCAGGGGACCCGACGCCCCGCCCCGGTCACGGCCGTCAAGGTCCCGTCAGCGGCGGCCCCACCAGGATCAAGAGCCCGTCAGGGCCCCTCCACGGCCACCCGGCCCGGACATACGTTCCCGGCAGGACGTTCCCGCGACCCGCGGGACCCGAACCACCGGAGCACGCCATGCCCGCCCGTCGTCCCGCCCCCGTGCGACCCGCCCCATCGGAACCGGAGCCCGAACCGGAACCCGTTCCCGCCGGGGCCGCCCTCGCCCTCGTACCCCCGCCCGCGCCGCGCCGCTGCTACGTCCCCGTGACCCACGGCCCGCACGGGCAGTCGCCGCGCCTGTGCCGCACACCGCACGGCACCCGTACCGCCGTCGCCTTCACGACCGCAGGGGCGCTGCACGCCGCCCTCGGCCGCTCGCAGGCGTGGACCGTCCTGAGCCCCGCCGCCCTGCGCGCCCTCGTCGCCCCGCTCGGCGTCACCACGCTCACCGTGGACCCGCGCCTCGTCCTCGCCCCGGGCACCGCGCACCGCGCCGGGGGTGCCGCATGAGCCTCCTCACCAGCACCGAGGCGGACCTCGCCCTCTGGCCCGACTCCGCGCGCCTCACCGCCGACGGCGACGTCCGCGTGGGCGGCGTACCGCTCACCTCGGCCGCCGAGCGGTACGGCACCCCGCTCTACGTACTCGACGAGGACCAGGTGCGCGCCCGCGCCCGCGCCTACCGCGCCGCCTTCCCCGACGCCGGGGTGCACTACGCGGCGAAGGCGTTCCTGTGCCGCGCCCTCGTCCGCTGGCTCGACGAGGAGGGAATCGGCCTCGACGTGTGCTCGGCCGGAGAGCTCGAACTCGCCGTCGCCGCGGGCTTCCCCGCCGACCGCGTCCTCCTCCACGGCAACGCCAAGAGCCCCCGCGACCTCGCCTCCGCGCTGCGCCTCGGCGTCGGCCGCGTCGTCCTCGACAGCGTGGGCGAGATCACCCGCCTCGCCGCGCTCGTACCCCCCGGCGAACGCCGGCGGGTCCTGGTCCGGGTCGTACCGGGAATCAGCGCGGGGCACCACGACAAGGTCCGTACCGGCGACGAGGACCAGAAGTTCGGCCTCTCGCTCACCGACGGCAGCGCCCAGCACGCCGTCGCCCGCGTCCTCGCCACCCCGTGCCTCGAACTCACCGGACTGCACTGCCACATCGGCTCGCAGATCGCCGAGGTGAAGCCGTACCTCGCGGCGCAGCGGCGGCTGCTCGGGCTGCGCGCGCGGATCGCCGAGACGTACGGGGTCGTGCTCCCCGAGATCGACCTCGGCGGCGGCCACGCGGTCGCGCAGCGCCCGGGGGAGCGGGGCATCGACCTCACGGACCTGGCCCGGCGGCTCCGCGCCGAACTGGCCGAATCCTGCCGCGCCGCCGGGCTCCCCGAGCCCCGGCTGCTCCTCGAACCGGGTCGCGCGCTCGTCGCCCGCGCGGGCGTCGCCGTCTACCGCGTCCTCGCCGTCAAGCGCACCGCGCACCGCGTCTTCGTCGCCGTCGACGGCGGTATGGGCGACAACCCCCGCCCCGCCCTGTACGGCGCCCCCTGCGTCCCGCGCCTCGTCGGCCGCGTCTCCACGGCGGCCCCGCACCCCGTCGACCTCGTCGGCCGCCACTGCGAGGCGGGCGACGTCCTGGCCCCCGCCGTCCCGCTCCCCGCCGACATCCGCCCCGGCGACCTCGTCGCCACCCCCGTCGCGGGCGCCTACCAGCTCTCGATGGCCTCCGCCTACAACCTCCACGGCCGCCCCCCGCTCATCGCCACCCGCGAGGGCACTCCCCGCCTCCTGATCCGCCGCGAGGAGCCGGACGACCTGTGGCTGCGGGACCTGGGTGGGTAGCGGGTAGGGACGGCGGAAGCGAGGGGCGCCCAGAAATCCGTCGGCAGGGGCCGTACCGGTGCGCGATGCTGTGCCTCCGTGCTCGTGCGGGCGGAGACGCGCGGAGCGGGGCGGCGAGCCCCCGCCTCCGGTCCACGGCCGCGAGGAAACGCGGTACCGGGAGGAGAGGTGCGCGTGGACGTGAGCGAGATGACGGAAGCCGACCTCCCGCGTGTCATGCGCCTGCGCGCCCGCGCCTGGGCCGCCGCCTACGCCGGGCTCGTCCCGGCCGCGTACCTCGACGCCATGGACCCCGACACGGACGCCCGCGACCGCGCGGCGTGGTTCCGGGCGAGCCGGGGGCGGGTCACGGACCTGCTCGCGTGCGATGCCGAGGGGGAACTCCTCGGCTGGGCCTCCTACGGGCTGCCCCGGCCCGGCGAGGGGCCCGCCGGGGAGCTGTTCACGCTGTACGCCGCCCCCGAGCGGGTCGGCACGGGAGTGGGGCGCCGCCTCGTCGACGAGGTGCACGGCCGCCTCGCCGGGCCCGTCGCGCAGTGGGTGCTCGAAGGCAACCACCGCGCCCGCCGCTTCTACGAGCGCTCCGGCTACCGCGCCGAGGGGACGCGGCGGCCCGACGACTACCGCGCGTGGGGCGGGCCCGTGCTCAACGAGCTGCGGTACGTGCGGGACTGAGCGGGGCCGGGCCCGCCCAGCGGCGTTCGCCGTCGCGCCGGGAACCGTCCGGGCGCAGGCCGAGGGCGCGTGCGACGGACTCCGACGCGGTGTGCTCCGGGTGGATGTACGCGGTCAGACCGCGTACGCCCTCGTCCGCGAGCCGTTCCCCCAGGGCCCGTGCCGCCGCCTTCGCGAGTCCGCGTCCCTGCCAGGCGGTGCCCACGACCCACGCCACCTCCGCCTCCTCGCCGCGCGTCACCGTCGCCTGCACGTAGCCGGCGAAAGCGCCGCTTTCCTCCACCCGCACAAGGAAGTTGACCCACGTGACACCCGCCTCGCCCGGACCGGCGAGCTGCCGCGCGTAGCGGCGCTCCAGCTCGGCGGCGCCCGGCGGCTCCCCGCCCGTGAACCGGTACAGGGCCGGATCGGCGAGCACGGCGGCCATCGCCGGGGCGTGCCGGACGGTGAGCGGGACGAGCGTGAAGGCCGGGGGAGCGGGGGAGCGCATGGCCGCATTCTGCACTTCTCGGCCATCTGGGCGACACCCGGTTTTCCCTGGACGCGAGGGGGCACGCGACTGTCACGGAGCACCACGAACCCGTCACCGCGGGGGTGAGCGATGAGCATGTGCAGAGTCCGAGGGCGGCGGCCCGGTACGGGGAGTCAACCCGTACCGGCCGCCGCCCCTTCCCGTTCCCGGCCCTTCTCTCAGTCCGGCCCGTCCAGCCACGAGTACAGCGCCTCCCGCGCGTCCGTTCGCCGTCCGGCGCGGCGCGCGAGTTCCCAGCGCTCGTCGCCGAGCGCCCCCCGCGCGAGCGCCTCGTACCGCTCGCGCAGGGGGGCCAGCTCGGGGGTGCCGCGCTGCGGGTGCCCCGAGGTCGCCCAGAAGCTCTCGGCGATCCCCGACATCCGCGCCGCCCGCTCCGCCTGCCCCGCCGCGCTCAGCGTCGCCGCGAGCAGGTCGAGGCACAGCGCGGTGCCGAAGGAGTCCTCGATCGCCCGCTTGCTCTCCAGCGCGGCCCGCGCGTAACGAAGCGCGGGCTGCGCCCTGCCCTCGCCGAGGTGGACGAGCGCGAGCTGGTAGTCGAAGTACGACAGAGCCCAGCGCTCCCCGAGCGCGAGGCACCGCGCCCGCAGCCGTTCCGCCTCCTCGCGCGCCCGTTCCCGCTCCCCGAGCGCGGTGTACGCGAAGACCCGGACGAGCAGGCAGCGCAGCCTGCCCGGCGATCCCGCGTCCGGTCCCGGCGCCGCGTCGAGCCCGGCCTCCGCGCGCGCGAGCGCCCTCGCGGGATCGCCCGTCAGCAGCGCCGTGAGGCCGCCCGCGTACGCCGCGCCCAGCATCCCCTCGCGATCCCGCTCCCGCTCGGCCGTCTCCGCCCCCCGCGCGCTCACCTCCTCGGCCGCCGCGTACTCGCCGTGCAGCGCGTAGGCGACGCCGAGCGCCCACAGCGCCCGCGTGCGGTGGGGGCCGGTGGCGGACGGGTTCTTCAGCGCCGTCTCCAGCCGGGCCCGCATCTCGTGCAGCCGCCCGCAGCAGGCCCAGAAGAAGACGAGCCGCCCCGCGACGTCCAGCGCCTCGTCGGGGCGGTACTCCGTCAAGTACGTGAGGGTCGCGTTCACTTCGCCGTACGCCTCGCGCGCCCAGCGGAACCACGTGATCTGCCGGGGCCCGAGCCACTCCTCGTCCGCGAGGCGCACGAGGCGCGCGTAGTACGCGGCGTGCCGCGCCGCCAGCGCCTCGTGCTCGTCGGTGCCGAGCCGCTCCAGCCACTGGGCGCCGTACTCGGCGAGCGTGTCGAGCATCGACCAGCCGCGCCCGTGCCGGCGCAGCACCGAGCAGGCGAGGAGGCGGTCGAGCCCGGCGGTGACGTCCCCCCGCGAGAGCGGACCCCCGGCGCACACCTCGCGCGCGGCCTGGAGGTCGAAGGGTCCCCGGAAGACGGTGAGGCGTGCCCAGAGCAGCCGGTCCGCCGGGAGGCACAGCTCGTGGCTCCAGCCGATCGTGGTCCGCAGCGTGCGGTGCCGGTCGGGGCCGCCCTCGTGGCGCGCGGCCCCGACCCCCTCCTGCCACTCGGTGCCGATGACCTCGGGCCACTCGGCGCCGATGCCGCCGTGCCACTCGGTGCCGGGGTCCGCCTGCCGTTCGGCGACGAGGGTGTCGAGCCGTGACTCCAGGCGGCGGGCCAGCTCGTCGAGCGGCAGCCGGGCGGCCCGCGCGGCGGCCAGCTCCAATGCCAGCGGGATGCCTTCGAGGCGCGCGCAGATCCGCGCGGCCACCACCCGCTCCCCGGCTGCGAGCCCACCGGGACGCACCGCTGCCACGCCCTCGGCGAAGAGGGCGAACGCCTCGGGCCCGTCCTCGGGCAGCGGCCCGAGCGTCCACACGTACTCCTCGACGAGTTCGAGCGGGCGCCGGGCGCTGATCAGCACCGTGAGCCCGGGACAGGCCGTCAGGAGGTCCCCGGCCAGGTCCCGTACCGCGTCCCACACCTGCTCGCCGGAGTCGAGCACGAGCAGGCAGCGCTGCCGGGCCAGGTAGGCGCACAGCGCCTCGGCCCGCGGACGCGAGGACTGGTCGGCGAGCCCCACCGCGCGCGCCACCTCCGTGAGAAGCTGCCCCGCGTCGCGCACGGGGCCGAGGTCCGTCCAGTGCGTCCCGTGCGCGAACTTGCCCGCGGCCTCGGCGCTCACCTCGCGCGCGAGCCGCGTCTTGCCGATGCCGCCCGGCCCCGTGAGGCTCACGAGGCGGCGGGTTCGCAACGCGTCGAGCAGCGCGGAACGCTCCCGTTCCCTGCCCACGAAGGTGCTGTGCGCGTACGGATTCTGCCCAGGCATTCGTCCAGTCTCGCGCATCGGCCCCGTGGCGGGGCAACCCGGCGCGGGCGCACGGCTGCTGACAGCGCGTCGGTCCGCGCCGTTGCGGGGCCGGGCCGCGACCGGCCGGTAGCCTCGCGTGTGGCCGGGCCGGGCGGGGGCAGGTGGCTGGGTGGGGGGGGGCTTGACGGACCGTACGAGGAGGCAGGGCGTTGTTCGAAGCCGAGGACATCCGGGACTGGCGCGGCCATGACGTGGTGGACGCCGAGGGGCACAAGATCGGCAGCCTGGAGGCCATTTACGTCGACACCACCACCGATCTGCCCGCCTTCGCGACCGTCGTGACCGGGCTGCCCACCAAGCGGAAGCTGAACTTCGTGCCGCTCGACGGCGCGACGGTCAAGCCGGGGGCGCTCAAGGTGCGTTACGACAAGAAGCGGGTGAAGGACGCGCCGTCGATCGACACGGACGGCGAACTCGTCGCCGAGGAGGAGCCGAAGCTCTTCGCCTATTACGACCTCACCTACCAGATCGGGCCGGCCGGAGCCCGGCGGCTCGGACGGCGCTGAGTCGGGACGAGCCGCGCCGGTACGGGACACCGGGGCCGACCCGGGCCCGTACCGGCGCCCGACTGTCGCCTCCCGCGCAGTTAGCTTAGGCTTGCCTAAGTAATCCGCCCGGCCGTGGACTCCGCGGCCGGGCGCGCGTACGGGCCGGGACGCTGCTCCCGGCGGCGGGAGGGGTGCGGCGTGGGACACGGCTGGGAAGGCGCGGTGCTGCGGCTGCTGCGCGCCAGGGACTTCACTCTCACGGTGACCGCGAGTGAGCGCATCGCCCCCGACTACGTACGCCTCCGCGTCACCGACGGCGGCCTCCTCGACGCGAGCGGCACCCTCCCCACGACCTGGGTCCGGCTCTGGTTCCGCCGCAACGGCCGCCCCCACCAGCGCGCCTACACCCTCGTCGACCCCGACCCGGCGAGCGGCACCTTCTCGCTCGACTTCGCCCTGCACGCCGGTACGGCCGCCGACTGGGCGCGCGCGGCCCGCCCGGGGGACACCATCGAGGCGACCGTGCACGGCACCCCGCTCACCCCGCCGCGGCCGGAGCCCGGCCACCTCCTGCTGATCGGCGACACGGCCGCCCTCCCGGCGCTCAACTCACTGCTCGACGCCCACCCCGGCACCCCCGCCACGGTGTGGTTCGAGACCCGGGGGCCCGCCGACGCGGACCTCCCGGTGCGCGTCCGTCCCGGGCCGCACACCCTGCTCCCCATCCCGCGCGAGCGCGCGGGCGAACGCCTCGTGGAGGAGGTGCGGGCCACGCTGCCCCGGTACCTCGGCACACCCGAGGACGCCTGGGCGTGGATCGCCTGCGACACCACGACGACCCGCGCCCTCGCCGCCCACCTCCGCGCCGTCCTCCCCGCCCCGCGCCGCCAGGTCCACGCCCAGGGCTACTGGCGTCCCTGAACCCGCCGCACCGCCTTCTGGCCGGATGCATCGCCCGCAATGACTGAAAACCTTTTACTTCGGATGCTTGGGGCACCCAGTGCCGGGTAAGCGGTCAGAAGACCGCCTGCGGCCAATGTCGGCTGAGCCCGTTTTCGGGGAGGCGAAGTCGGCGTGAAAAAAGTGGAAAGGGATCATTGTGCTGATTGCCCACCCTGTCGTGCTGCGCAAGCTGCTGGCCCGTTACGAAGCCCTGAGCGCCGTGCAGGACCCCGGCGCGGAGACCCTCCGCGACCTCGACGACGTCACGTACACGCTCTGCGTCTCCACCGGGACGCGCACGATCGACGCGGCCCTCGGTGTCGCCCGCGAGCGGCTTGCCCGAGCCGCCGCCGAGGAGCGCACGGCACCTGTGGCACTCCGTGCCAAGGAGTCGGCGCCCCGCCGGATCAGCGGCTCCGGCCCGACCCCCCTCGTCCCCGCCGGGTGACACGTCTGCGATCCTCACGGCGTGAGCCCGTCGCAGCCGGTGGCGGGCCGATGCACAGCCCCTGAGATGGCAGAGAGTCCTTCATTGTGTCTTCCCCCACCCCGATCTATCAGCAGCTCGTCGAGGAGCAGGGTGACGTTCTGAACGACACCCGGCAGACCGCCGACGCGCTTCGCAGGAAGGCGGAGCAGACGCTCGGCCGGCCGGTCGCCCCGGCGCCCGAGCAGCAGCCGGGGCCCGCCGCCCCGCCCCCCGCCGCACCACCCGCGCCGCCCGTCCGGGCGACGCACCCCCACGCGACGACCCCGCCGACGCAGCCGGGCGCCGTCGCACCGGGCCAGACCCCGAACAGCCGGACCGCCCCGCCAGCGGCCCCCGGGCCCCGCCCGCGCACGTTCGCCGACGCGCAGGCCGAGGAGCAGCCGCCCGCCGCGGCCCCGCGCCCCGCCGACGAGCGGCCGGAGCACGCGGCCGAGTCCTGACCCCGCCCGTACGGGTGCCGACCGCGCCCGTACGGGTCCGGGGGTGACCCCGTACCACCGGCACGCCCCGGCTCCGTCTGACCGGTACGCCCCGGCTCCGCACGACCGGTACGCCCCGGCTCCGCACGACCGGCACGCCCCGGTCCCGCACGACCGGACCCCTTCGGCCCGTACACCGGACCGGGGGAGCGCCTACGGCCGGGGAGCGGCCCTCACCCGGGCCGCTCCCCGGCCGTACCCGTTCCGTCACCGTCCCTTTTCGCACCTCCCCTTTCACCACCCCCTTTTCAGCTCCCGTGCTCGGGGTACACCACTTCACGTACCGATGCGGAGTTCCCCAAGGGCTCCCAGTGACGGGGTGAGATCATGCACCACCTGGACCAGGCCGGACAGGCCCTCGCGCCGCCCGGCCCCACCGCCGAAGCAGGACACCACTCACGGCCCGAGCACGCCGCCGAGGCACGCGAGGCCGTGCGGGTCTTCCTCGACGGGCTGAGCCCCGCCGTCGCGGCCCGTACCGCGCAACACCTCCTGCTGCTCGTCTCGGAGCTGGTCAGCAACGCGCTGCGGCACGCGGGCGCGGTGAGCGGGCTGCGGCTGCGCGCGACACCGGGCGCCCTCACCGTCGAGGTGCGCGACCCGAGCCCCGAGCACCCCACTCCCCGGACCCCGCGCCTGGACGGCACGACGGGCGGCTTCGGCTGGCCGATGATCCGCGAGATCGCCCAGTCCCTGACCGTGCGGACGGAGCCGGACGGAGGCAAGACGGTGACGGCGGTCCTGGCCCGCTGAGCATCGCGCCCCACGCCGCCTCGCCTTCCTGCACCGGGCAGTATGCTTCTGCTTGTCTCGCAGAGGTCCGCCACATGGACGCCTGCTCTTCAGTGGGGGTGTGAAGTGGCCGAACGGCCCACGGGGCTCGATTCCTCGCTGCCCAGACCGCGTGCCGCACACGCGGACCCCGGGTGGGAACTCGATGTCACCCTGGTGCTGGTCGAGGACGACGCGGGTGACGCGCTGCTCGTCGAGGAATACCTCGCCGACAGCGCCCTCAACCTCGGTCTCACGTGGTGCAAGACCCTCGCCGAGGCGCAGACGGTCCTCGCCCGCACGGCGGGACCGCTGTGCGTCCTGCTCGACCTGCACCTCCCCGACGTGCACGGCCTCGACGCCGTCCGCCGGGTCCTGACGGCCGCCCCGGACGCCGCGATCATCGTCCTCACCGGTCTCGCCGAGAGCGAGATCGGGCTCGACGCCGTCGCCCTCGGCGCGCAGGACTACCTCGTCAAGAACCGCGTCGACCCCGAGACCCTCGGCCGCGCCGTCCGCTACGCGGTCCAGCGCAAGGTCGTCGAGCGCGCCTCGGCGGCGCTCCAGGTGAGCAGGCTGCGCGCCGAGGAGAACGCCCGCCTCGAACTGGGCCTGCTCCCCACGCCGCTGCTGCGCACCGTGCCCGCCGACTTCTCCGTCGTCTCGCGCTACGAGCCCGGCCGCGACCACGCGCTGCTCGGCGGCGACTTCTACGACGTCGTGCAGACCTCCGACGGCACCGTGCACGCGGTCGTCGGCGACGTCTCCGGGCACGGCGCGGCCGAGGCCGCGCTCGGGGTGTGCCTGCGCGTGGCCTGGCGCGCGGCGGTGCTCACCGGCTGCGTCGGCTCCGACCAGGCGCGGCTGCTCAACGAGATCCTGTGCGCCGAGCGCGCGGGCGAGCACGTCTTCGCCACGTACGTGAGCCTGCGCTTCGACCCCGACCGCCGCACCCTGCACACCGTGCGCGCCGGACACCACGGCAGCATCATCCGCACGCCCGGCGGCATCGAGTGGTACGAGCCGGAGGGCGGCATGGCCCTCGGGCTGCTCGGCCCCGACATGCCCACCTCGGCCTGGCCCGAAGCCGTGCGCGCCGTCGAGCCCGACACCGCCGTCGTCTCCTTCACGGACGGCCTCTTCGAAGGCCGCACGGGACCGGGGACACGGCTCGGCGAGTCCGGGCTCCTCGACCTCGCCCGCCACCACAACGACCTGGCGGGTCCCGATTTCGTCCACACCCTCGTCGAGAAGGTCGCCGAACTCGCCGCACCGGCGGGCGGCCTCTCCGACGACCTCGCCGTCCTGCACCTCGCCTGGGAGAAGAAGTCATGACACAGGGCCACAGCGCGCCCCCGCGCGCGGGCCGTACCGGGCGCCTCTCGGTTCAGGGCTGGATGAACCTCGTCCTCGGCATCCTGGGCGTTCTGCTCGTACTCGCCGCCGTCCTCGTGGCGGCGCAGATATCCCGCACCAACGACCGCACCTCCGACCTCGTCGACCGCATCCAGCCGGCGCGCTCCGCGTCCTTCCGCCTCCAGAAGGCGCTGCTCGACCAGGAGACGGCGGTCCGCGGCTACGCCCTCACGGGGGACGAGTCCTTCCTCGCCCCGTACACCCAGGGCCGCAAGGACGAGAAGCGCTACGGCGACAGCGCCGCCGCTCTCCTCGCGGAGTACCCGAAGCCCGTCGCCGACCTGAAGGATCTGCGCGCGGCGGCGGCGCGGTGGCGCGCGGGCACCGCCGAACCGGTCATGGACCGCGTCCGCGACGGCGCCCCGGTGCCCTCGGGCACCCTGGACTCCAGCAAGACCGAGTTCGACCACATCCGCGAGCTGTTCGACGTGCAGATCGCGCACCTCGACGAGGTCCGGGACAAGGCGAACGACGAGCTGGACGCGGCGAAGCGGCTGCGCGACGGCACCTTCCTCGGCATCCTCGTCGTCCTCTTCGCGGGCGGCGGCGTCCTCGCCGTCCTCCTGCGCCGCATCGTCGGGCGTCCGCTCACGAGCCTCGAACGCGACGCCCAGCTCGTGCGCGCGGGCGACTTCGAGCGGCCCATCGACATCGACGGCCCCTCCGACGTCCGGGCCCTCGGCCTCGCGGTCGAGGACATGCGCCGCAAGATCGTCGCCGAGCTGTCCGAGTCCCGCTCCCGCGAGGCGCTCCTCGCCGAGCGCACCGCCGAACTCGACGCCCAGACCAACGAACTGCAGCGCTCCAACGCCGAGCTGGAGCAGTTCGCCTACGTCGCCTCGCACGACCTCCAGGAACCGCTGCGCAAGGTCGCCTCCTTCTGTCAGCTCCTGGAGAAGCGGTACGGGGACCAGCTCGACGGGCGCGGCAAGCAGTACATCGACTTCGCCGTCGACGGCGCCAAGCGCATGCAGGTCCTCATCAACGACCTCCTCGCCTTCTCGCGCGTCGGGCGCATGGGGGGCGACCTCGTCGAGATGCCGCTCCGCGAGACGCTGGACCGCGCGCTCAGCGACCTGGAGGTGCCCATCGAGGAGGCGGGTGCCGACGTGGAGATCGAGGGCGAACTGCCCCGCGTGCTCGGCGACCGCACGACGCTCACCATGCTGTGGCAGAACCTGCTCGGCAACGCCGTCAAGTTCCGCCACCCCGAGCGCACCCCGCGCGTCCGCGTCACGAGCGTCCGCGAGGGCGACAGGTGGCACTTCTCGGTCACCGACAACGGCATCGGGGTCCCGGAGGAGTTCGGCGAGAAGGTCTTCGTCATCTTCCAGCGGCTCCACAGCCGCGAGGAGTACGGCGGGACCGGTATCGGGCTCGCGCTGTGCCGCAAGATCGTCGAGCACCACGGCGGGCAGATCGGGCTCGACCACTCCGTCACCGAAGGCGCCCGCGTACGCTTCACCCTCCCGGCCCTGCCCGACTCGCCCCCGGCGGGCGAGTCCCCGGCCGACATCCCCGCCCAGTCCCCGGAACCCCAGTCCTCCGCCCCGCTTGGAGCCGCGAAGTGAACACACCAGTTGAGCCCATCGAGGTCCTGCTCGTCGAGGACGACCCGGGCGACGAGCTGATGACGCGCGAGGCGTTCGAGGACAACAAGATCCGCAACACGCTGCACGTCGTGCGCGACGGGCAGGAGGCGCTCGACTTCCTCTACCGCCAGGGCGAGCACGCCGACGCCCCCCGCCCCGACCTGATCCTCCTCGACCTCAACCTGCCCAAGTACGACGGCCGGCAGGTCCTGGAGCGGATCAAGAGCGACGACAACCTCGCCCACATCCCGGTCGTGGTGCTCACGACGTCCTCCGCCGAGGAGGACATCCTGCGCAGCTACCGCCTGCACGCCAACGCGTACGTCACCAAGCCGGTGGACCTCGACCAGTTCATCGCGGCGGTCCGGCAGATCGACGACTTCTTCGTGACGGTGGTCAGGCTTCCGCGCACGGCGGCCTCCTGAACGACGGTCTGACAGAGGCGCGGGCCGGGACCCGTCACAGCGGGTTCGGTGCCCCCAGCGGGTTCGTGCAGAAGCCGCCGCCCACGTGGGCGGCCTCTTCGGGCGGGGGCTCGGGGGCCCCGCGCAGCAGGTCGGCGTACGCCTCGGCGTTGTCCTTCGGCTCGTACCCGAGCGCCCGCGCCTCCGCGAGCGAGTAGACGCGGCGCGTGTTGTCCGAGACGCCCCACACGAGCCGGTAGCCCGGTGACGGGGCGCTCAGGCATGCCTCGAGGAGGCGGGCGCAGTCGTCGGGCGAGAGCCAGGTCACGAGGCCGCGCGGGCCGAGAGGCAGCGGCGTCTCGAAGCAGGAGCCGATGCGCAGCGCGAGCACGTCCATGCCGAACCGCGAGTGGTAGAGGCTGCCGAGTGCCTCGATCGCGGCCTTGCTCACGCCGTAGTACGAGTCCGGGCGGGGCGTGGAGTCGGCGGGCAGCCCCCCGGGCCCCGCCTCGTCGACGCGGCGGAAGCCCACCGCGTGGTTGCTCGAAGCCAGCAGGACCCGCGTGATGCCCGCCTGCCGCGCCGCGTCCAGGACGACCTGGGTCCCGTGGATGTTCGTCGCGAGCACCGCCTCCCAGGAGTTCTCGCGGCTCAGCCCGCCGAGATGGATGAGCGCGTCCACGTCCGCGCACGCCCGCGCCATGACCTCCGGGTCGGTCACCGACCCGGTCACGATCTCCACGTCCTCGCCCTCGGCGGCCGGCTCCTGCGGCGCGAGGTCGAGGAGCCGCAGCACCCGCCCCGGGCGGCGCAGCCGCCCCCGCATCAACTGCCCGACCCCGCCTGCGGCCCCGGTGATCAACAGCCGCTGTGCTCCCACGGATGTGCTCCTTCGTGATGGCCCCCGGGCGGGGGCGACGATGACTTCCCCGGCCCGGCGGGGGGCGCTCAGCGAATACCCGCCCGCCGCAGCTCGCGCCCCAGCCGCGCGGTGACCTCGACGAGCAGCTCGCCGATCTCCCGTACCCCCGCTTCGTCGATCTGGTCCACCGGCAGCGAGCAGCTGATCGCGTCGCTCGCCGGAATGCGGTACGGGACGACGGCGGCCACGCAGCGGATGCCCGGCGTGCCCTCCTCGCGCTCGGTCGCGTACCCCAGCTCCCGCGCCCGCTCGCACGCGGCCCGCAGCCCCTCGCGGCTCACGACGGTGTGCGCGGTGAGCGCGGTGAGCGTGGTGGGGAGGAGCGCGTCGACCTCCGCGGGGGTCAGCTCGGCGAGCAACGCCTTGCCGAGCGCCGTCGCGTGCACGGGCAGCGACCGCCCCACACGCGAGATGAGGTGCGTGGAGCGCTTCGCCTCGCGGGTCTCCAGGTACACAACCTGGTCGCCGCTGCGCCGCGCGTAGTGCGCGGTGAAACCGGTGCGCTCCCTGATCTGCTCCAGGGCCTCGGTCGCGAAGGGCATCGCGGCATCGCGGTCGAGGTAGGCGGTCCCGCAGACGAGGGCGCGGATGCCGAGCCGGTAGCGGGCGGCGCCCGCGTCCTGCTCCAGCCAGCCGACGTCGAGCAGGGTGCGGAGCAGTCCGTGGAGGCTGGAGCGCGGGAAGCCGGTGAGCGTGTGCAGTTCGGCGAGGGTGAGCCAGGTGTCGTGCGCGGCGAAGGTCTCCATGAGGTCCAGCGCGCGCCTGGCCGACTTCACGCCCGTCCCCCCGGCGGCGCGCTCCTCCTCGTCCGCGGCGCTTCCGTCCGCCGGTCGCGCCTTCGCGGACCGTGCCTGTGCCGTCTGTGCGGCCTCCTGTGTGCCCGGTGTCGCCACGCCCTTCAATTCCCCTCTGCCCGCCCGGAGTTGATCGTCCCGGAGCCATCCGCGCCCATGCGTTCCAGCCGTCCTTGTGCGCTCCGTTGACTTGTGACGGGGGCCATATTAGCTTCCGTCGCGTTCATGGAGATGGACAGGTTCCAGTACAGCATACGCGTTCATGTGTGTGAACGCCTCGCGGAATGACGGACGCTGAAAGGAAGTCATCGATGCATGCGTTCGACTGGACGGTCATGTGCGCGTACTTCGGGCTCATGGTCCTGATCGGCTGGTGGTCGCACCGCAGGGTCGGCGACGTGAAGGACTTCTTCACCGCCGGGGGGCGGATGCCGTGGTGGCTCGCCGGGATCTCGCACCACATGTCCGGCTACAGCGCGGTGCTCTTCGTCGCCTACGCGGGGGTCGCCTACACGACCGGGATCACGGTCTACTTCTGGGGCTTCGCCTCCATCGGCGTCGGCGTCGGGATCGGGAGCTGGCTCTTCGCCGCGCGCTGGAACCGGCTGCGCTCGCGGTTCGGCGTCGCCTCGCCGCTCGAATACCTGGCCCGCCGCTACAACGTCGCGACGCAGCAGGCCCTCGCCTGGAGCGGCAGCCTCCTCAAGGTCGCCGACATCGCGGCCAAGTGGTTCGCCGTCGCGACCCTGCTCAACGTCTTCGCGGGGATCGACTACAACCTCGGCATCCTCATCACCGGCGTCATCACGCTCGTCTACTGCACGATCGGCGGCCTGTGGGCCGACGCCCTCACCGAACTCGGGCAGTTCGTCATCCAGGGCGCCGCCGCGCTCGTCATGATCGTCGTCGTGCTCCACAAGCTCGGCGGGATCTCGGCGGTGTGGACGATGTGGGGCGACCTGCCGGACGGCCACCTGCACCCGGCGACCTCGCAGTACACGACGGTGTTCCTGCTCGTCTACGTCCTCGTCAAGACGCTGGAGTACAACGGCGGGATGTGGAACCTCGCCCAGCGCTACATGGCGGCGCCGAGCGCGAGCGAGGCCCGGCGCGGCGCCCGGCTCTCGGCGGCGCTCTACCTGTTCTGGCCGATCGTGCTCATGTTCCCGATGTTCGCGGCGCCGCTGCTCGTCCCCGGCCTCGACAACCCCAACAACTCCTACGCTGTCATGGCCACGACATTCCTGCCGCACGGTCTCATCGGGCTCGTCCTCGCCGGGATCTTCTCCCACACGATGGCGATGGTCTCCTCCGACGCCAACGCCATCTCGGCGGTCATCACCCGCGACATGATCCCCGTGCTCTCGGCGCGCGCCCGCCACTGGACGCAGCGGCAGGGCCTGAAGGCGGCGCGGGTCACGACGGTCGTCTTCGTGCTGCTGACGATGGCCGTCGCGACGCAGGCCGAGAACCTCGGCGGCGTGCTCCAGATCGTCGTCAACTGGGTCGCCGCGCTCATGGGCCCGATATCCGTCCCGCTCCTGCTCGGGATGCTGCCGCGCTTCCGCACCTGCGGACCGCGCGCGGCGCTCGTCTCCTGGGCGAGCGGCCTGATCGCCTACGCGCTCGTCTACTACGTCTTCGACACCTCGCAGACGTGGCTCGTCGCGACCCCGGTCCTCGTCTCGCTGGCCCTCTACGCGGGACTCGGTTTCCTGCTCCCCGAGCCCTCCGAGGCGACGGAGGACGTCCTCGCGCGTCTCTCCGACGCCGGCGACGACCCGTCGGGGCCGCCGCACGCGAGCGAGGAGAGCCCGGTACGGGCCTGAGCGCGCTCCCGGCGGGCGGCGCCGCGTCCCGGTGCGCCGGTACGGGGCCGCCGCGACGTTCCTCCGGTACGGGGCTCAGTGGTGTCCCGCACCGGAGGAACGCAGCCGGGACCGGCGACCGCGGTGCAGCGCCGCGCGCTCGCGCTCGTCGAGTCCGCCCCACACCCCTGAGTTCTGCTTGCTCTCCAGCGCGTACTCCAGGCACTCCGCGCGCACCGGGCAGCCGGCGCACACCCGTTTCGCCTCCTCGCGCTGCACGGCTCCCGGGCCCTCGGTGCTGACGGGGAAGAAGAGTTCGGGATCGGTGTCCGTGCAAGCGGCGCGGTGCATCCACTCCATGGGTGATCACTCCTCGTATCGGAAACGTTCCGATGCGAGTGACCGGCCCGCTCGCCCCCAAACCCCGCGGCACGCCCTTCACGGCCGCCGCCGCACACCCTTCACGCGAGCCACGCCGTACCTTCGCGGGACGGGCGGGGGAGGGGCGGCGAGCCCCCGGCGGGGCGGTCTCACTCCTCGTCGCCCTCGATCTCCTCCGGCACGGTGTCCGCCGGGAGCCCGTAGTACGCGTACAGGGCGCTCTCTTCCGCGGCGTCGATGTGGTCCTCCGCGTCGCCGGGGCGCGGCGCGTCCCGGACGCGGTCCTTCGGCCACGGGACGGTGATGCGACGGCCCTCGCGGACCGCGCCCGCGAGCGGCACGAAGTGCTCGCGCAGGCCCAGCAGCCCCGTACGGACCGTGACCCACTCGGGACGCCCCGTGCGGTCGTCCAGGTAGACCTCGTCGACGCCGCCGATCTTCTCGCCGCCGTCGTCGTAGACATCGAGGCCGTCCAGCTCACCCGGCGCACCGAGCCGCTTGCTCTTCGCCACCGTGACCACCTCCTCGCCGTACGGTGTCCCCCCTCCATGGCGCACCCGGCACGCCCCCGGGGCAACCGGAGGAGCCCGTCGCGTGCGAAGCTCTCGCCCATGACGACGGACAGCACGCACGCGGTGGAGTGGACGGCGGGGGAGTGGCTGAACCGGCCGCCCGCGCTCCGTACGGACGAGGAGGACGGGGCGCTGCTCGTCACGGCGGCCGAGGGCAGCGACTTCTGGCGCACGACCTCCTACGGCTTCGTACGGGACACGGGCCACGCCCTGCTCGCGCCCTTCGCCCGCGACAGCGCCGTGGAAGTCACCTTCCGCGCCGACCTCCCCGAGCTGTACGACCAGGCCGGCCTCCTCGTCCGGGTCGCCCCGGACACCTGGGTCAAGGCCGGAGTCGAGACGAGCGACGGCGTCCCGCACCTCGGGGCCGTCGTCACCCACGGCACCTCGGACTGGTCCCTCGCGCCCGTCCCCGACTGGGCGGGCCAGGACGTCACGATCCGGGTGAGCCGCACGGGCGACGCCCTCACGGTCCGCGCGAGGACGGCCGCGAGCCCGTGGCGCATGGTCCGCCTCGCCCGGCTCGACCCGGAGGCGGAGGCCACGGCGGGCCCGTTCTGCTGCTCCCCGGAGCGCGCCGGGCTGACCGTCCGGTTCACCCGTTTCACGACCGGCCCGGCGGACCGGGGGCTGCACGAAGGGGTGTGAGGGGACGCGCGGGCCGCCAAGCCCCGGGCCGCGCTTCGTCCGGCCGGGCTCCCGGCCCCGCGCCGCTTCGGGCTCCGCTCAGCCCGCACCGTTCAGGCTCCGCCCGCCCGCGCCGCTTCAGGTCCGCCCGCGCCGCTTCAGGCGTCCTGCCCCGCCCGCGTCTTTCTCCCTCTCGCGGTGCCGCTCCGCTGGCCCGGCAGGCGGGACCCGGGACGGCGGGGGACGAGGCGGGTCCTGGCGCGGGTCAGCAGGGGGTGGCGTTCGCGTTGTTCGCGGGCGTTGCGGTCGAGTTCGTCCAGGAGCCGCTGGGAGCGCTGTTCCAAAGCGAGTTCGGCGAGGATGCGGTCGACCTCGGTCAGGAGCGCCCCGTACAGGTACCAGTGACCGTCCTCCGTGCGGGCGCTCTCGCGCAGCAGCGTGCCGACGCGGGCGCGTTCGCGGCGGGCGGCGTGGAGTTCGGCGGCGAGGCGGTCCTCGGCGGCCTCCGCGCTCTCGCTCACCGGGTGCGTCACGAGCACCGAGAAGCTGACGATCGCGTCGGCGACCTGGGCGAGCAGGCTTTCCACGGCCCGCGCGGCCTTCGGCTCGAAGAGCGCGGCGGTGTCCTCGGACTCCCGTACCCGGGCCAGGTCCGTGAAGGTGCGCGCGAGCACCCGCAGGACCACCGTGCAGATCTCCAGCGTGTCGAGCCCCGTGCGCAGCACGACCCGGTTGAGCAGCCCCTCGCGCACGCGCGGGTTGAACCGCAGGCTCTCCTCCGCCTGCCGCAGCGCCGCGTCCACCTCCGCGATGTCTTTGTCGAGATCGCGCGCCTCCTGGAGCGTGGCCCGGGTCTCGCGCACCGGGTCGCTGCTGCTCAGCTCCTCGCCGATGCGCAGCAGGAGCCGCCGCATCCGCCGGGCCAGATCCTCCAGCGCGTCCCCCGCCGTCCCGGTCCACACCGGCGGCGCGAGCACGACGTTGACGAGCAAGCCCACCGCCGCGCCGATCACCGTTTCGAGCACCCGGTCCCAGGCCGTGTCCGTGACCCGGCTGACGCCGAGCACGAGCATCGCGCTGATCGCCACCTCCGGCACGAACTCGCTCACCCGCACGAGGTGCCCCACGACGAGCGCCGCCAGGATGAGCAGCCCGAGGCTCCACCACGTCAGCCCCACGAGCGCGCTGAACCCGATCGCGACGAGGACCCCCGCGATGACCGCGTTGACGCGGCGGACCCCGCTGGTGAGGGTCGCGTAGAGCGTGACCTGCACGGTGATGAGCGCGGTGAGCGGGGCGGTGAGCGGGGCCGGGGTGTCGCTCACGTGCTGCGCGACGACGTACGCGAGCGTCGCGGCCCCCGCGGCCCGTACGGAGCGCACCACGGTCGCCTCGCGCCGCACCCGCCCCCACAGGTGCGCCACGCGCGCCGGCGCGGTGCCCTCGCCGCGCAGCCGCCGCCACGACGCCCCCAGCTCTCCCCTGAGCTTCGCCCGCTGTTGATCAAGCACGCCGGTTTCCTTCCCACTTCCGGCGCGCGCAGCCCTGCGGCGGCGGGTTTCCTGCGGCGCGCGCGGGATCGATCCCTTCATGGATGAGGAGGGCCGCATTCATGCATTGGACGCATTGGATGGGTCATGCATACATTTTTCGCGTGACCCCGCCCCCCGCCGAAGACCCCTCCGCCGCCGGTTCCTCAGCCCCCACCGCCCGCACCCCCGTCGCCCCGCTCGCGCTCCCGCCGCCCCACCGCGCGGGCACCCCCGCCTTCCGGCGGGCATCGGGCGCCCTTTTTGCCGCCGGCCTCGGCACCTTCATGACGCTCTACTGCGTCCAGGCGCTCCTGCCCTCCCTCGCGCACGACCTCGACCTCTCCCCGGCGGGCGCCTCGCTCAGCGTCTCCGTCGCGACGCTCGCGATGGCCATCGGCGTCATCCCGCTCACCGCGCTCTCGGACGCCTGGAACCGCACCACGATGATGTCGCTCGCGCTCGGCGCCGCGGCCGTCTTCGGCGTCGCCTCCGCCTTCGCCCCGAACTTCCCCGTCCTCCTCGTCCTGCGCCTGCTCCAGGGCCTCGCGCTCGCCGGGCTCCAGGCCACCGCGATGTCGTACCTCTCCGAAGAGGTGCACCCCGGCTCGCTCGGCGGCGCGATGGGCCTGTACGTCGCCGGCAACGGCATCGGCGGCATGCTCGGCCGCCTCGCCGCGGACGGCGTCCTCCAGGTCACCCACTCCTGGCGCTGGTCGATCGGCGCGGTCGGCGTCATCGCCGCCGTGTGCGCGCTCGTCTTCCGCCTCACCATCCCGGCATCGGTCCGCTTCGTCCCCAAGGGCGCCTCCCCCCGCGCCCTCGCGCGCGGCGTCGTCCGGGCCCTGCCGGACAGCGGGCTGCTGCGCCTCTACCTCATCGGCTTCGTCGCGATGGCCGCCTTCGTCACCGTCTACAACTACCTCGGCTTCCGCCTCATCGCCCCGCCCTTCTCGCTCTCCGAGGGCACCGCCGGACTGCTCTTCGTCACCTACGTCTCCGGCTCCTTCTCCTCCGCGCTCGCGGGCCGCCTCGTCGACCGCCTCAGCCGCCGCCTCGTCCTCGTGCCCGCGCTGCTCGTCACGCTCGGCGGCCTCGCGCTCATGCTGATACCGAGCCTCGGCGGGGTGATCCCCGGGCTCGTCGTCTTCACCATGGGCTTCTTCGCCGCGCACGCCGTCGCGAGCGGCTGGGTCGGGGCCCGTTCGAAGGCCATCGGGGTCCAGGGCGCGGCCGTCTACCTGTTCTTCTACTACGTGGGCAGCGCGCTCGGCGGCTCGGCGGGCGGCACCGTCTACGGCCACGGCCACTGGAGCGCGCTCACCCTCTACTCCGGCGTCCTCGTCCTCGTGGGCCTGCTCAGCGCGCTGAGCCTCGGCCGCTCGCGGAACGGCGGCGGCACCGGCGCCTCCGGCGCCGCCGCCTCGGGCGGGCGGCGCCCCACCACCGCGGTGGAGGTGCCGGCCGCCGCGCCCCGTACCCCGGAACGCTCCTGAGCAGGGGTGATCACCCCCCGACACCTCTCGTGTTGCGGGGGTCACCCTTTCGGTCCAGATTGGCTATGACCCTCAGAACGTCAGCGCTCACCCCCCGTGTACGGGGGCAGGGGTGTGGGCTTCGGGTAAGGAGCCAAGAGTCATGGCTGGTGTGGTCAACCGCCGCTACCACCTCGCGTGCGAACCCACGCGGGAGCGGCTTTCCCAGATGCGGCGCATCGCCGCCGCCCACCTGCGCCACTGGGGCCTGGACCTCCAGGTCGCCCCCGTGTGCGCGGCCCTGGACGAACTGCTGCGCAATGTCGTCGAGCACGCGGGGACCGACGACGGGCGGTGCGCGCTGGAACTGCGCTGGAGCGGCAGACAGCTCACCGTCTCGGTCTCCGACCCCGACCCGCGGCTGCCCCGACTGCACTCCGCGAGCACGGGCGGCCTCGGCCGGGTCGCCGCGCTGAGCGACAGCTGGGGCACGTGCGCCACCGAGGACGGCGGCAAGGTCGTCTGGTTCACGCGCAGGGTCGCCGACGCCCAACGCGTGCCCCTCCCGCAGCCCGTCCCCGACGCGCTCGCCCCCGAGGAGCAGCCGCTGCCCGTACCCCTGCCGGTGCCGCAGGAGGGCGAGCCCGCTCCGGCGGAGCAGCCGCTGCGAGCCGCGGCCGAGGCGCGGTGAGCGCCGTGGACGGCGTAGGGGCACCGGCCTGGCCCGCCGGAGCGGTCCGCCGCACCGGCGCGCACCGCGCCACGGGGCCCCTGCGGCCCGTACGCGAACGGCAGCCCGCGCCCCCGCCCGCCGCGCCCACCCCCGCTGCGCCCCGAGCGCCGCGCCGTGGCGCGCGTGCTCGACCGCTACCGGGCCTGGGAACGGCTCACGCTCGACCACCCCGCGAACGGCACCGTGCGCCGCCGCTTCGAGGCGACCGCGTACACGCTGTGCGTCCTCATGGCGCGCCGCACGAGCCGCGAGGCGGCCCACGCGGCCGAGCACTACCTCGGCGTCACCCGCCGCCGGGGCCGCGCGATCGCCCCGCCCGAGCCGGACCGTCCCGAACCGGTGCCCCCGGGCCGCCCCCTGCGCCCCGTCGCACCGCGCGACGCGGTACCCGTGGGCTGACACCCCGCACCACGGCCCCGCCCCGTACCCGCACGGGGGCGGGGCCGTGTCCTGCCGCCCCTCAGCCGCCGGGCGGCCCGGAGTAGGCCGCGCGCCCGGCGCCCGGGCGGGGGATGTTCCCGCCGACGGCGAGCGCGCGCAGCACCTCCGGCAGCACGTCGCCGAGCATCACCGGCTCGTCCGTCGTGCCGCGCCCTGCCGCCGCCTCGCCGCTCCCGCGTCCCCGTACCGCCGTCGTCGCCGTCCCGCTCATCCCGGTCACCCCAGTCCCGTGGGTGCAGTGTCTACGTGCCGGGCATCCTCGCACCGGGGTCTGACAACGGGGTGACGGTACGGGGACGGGCGGGCGAGGTCCCGGGGCTCAGCGCCGTTCCAGCACCCCCCGCACGAACGCCGCCTGGCCCGCGTGCTGGTGGCAGTCCCCGAGGACGCTCACGAGGCGGACGCCGAGCGTGACCGGGGGCGACCAGTTCTCGTCGACCACGCGGTCCAAGTCCGCGTCCGAGAGCCCCGACACGTACGCGAGGCTGCGTTCCCGCACCGCGTCGAAGTAGCCCAGCAGCGGTTCCGGCGCGCTCACCCGCACCCGGCCCACCTCCGCCGCGCTCATCCCGTATCCGGTCGCCCCGTCGGGGAACGGCAGCCCGAGCCGCTCCGCCCACCCGGACCCCGTCCACACCTGCTCCTCGCCCGCCGCGTCCGCGATGTGGTCGTCCTGCACCCGGCTCAGGTGCCACACGAGCCACGCGATCGAGTTCGCCCCCGGATCGAGGCGCTCCCCGAGCTGCTCGCCCGTCAGGCCCTCGACCGCCGCGTGCACCTCCTCCGAAATCCGCCCGAACCCGTCACTGAGCAGCTCCGCACCGCGCATCGCGCGCACCACCTCTCGTCGGCACCGGCCCCGGGACGCCCCCGGCCGCCTCCCCCACCATGCCGCCTGCCCCCCGCCCCCGCACCCGAACCGGCGCGGGGGCCGCCCCCCCCCGCTCTGCGGATTTAGTAGCCATGGACATCATGTCTATGTACTCTCTTCGGCATGAGCAAGGCGTCGCCGGGGCCCACTCCCGGTTATCTGGTGTGGCGGCTCGCCAACAAGTGGCGGGTGGCGGTCGATCGGGCGGTGGCCCCGCTGGGGCTGACGCACGCGCAGTACGTCGTGGTCGCCTCCCTGTACGGCATGGGGCGGTCGGGGGAGCGGCCCAGCCAGCGGCGGCTCGCCGACCACACCGGCTTGGAGGCGCTCTACGTCTCGAAGCTGGCGCGCGCGCTGGAATCGGCCGGCCTCCTCGCGCGCACCCGGGACCCGCACGACCCGCGCGCCGTCCAACTGGCCCTCACCGACGAGGGCGCGGACATCGCGAGCCGCGCCATCGACCTCGTCCAAGACCTGCACGAGCGTCTCCTGACACCGCTCGGCGGCCCCGGCACCGCGCGGACCGTCGCCTTCACGGACGAGCTGACCGCTCTGCTCGGCACCCCTCTCGCTCCACCCGTACCGCACGACCAGCGCACGCAGAGGAGCACACCATGACCACCACGACCCCCGCCGCGGACGCCCGCGGCCTCGCCCTGGCCCACTACGCCGCCCGCGCCGTCCTGGAGCACTTCCTCGCCCGGCACGGCGTCACCTTCCCGCAGCAGGTCGCCCTGCGTGCCGCCGTGACGGCCGAGTCCCCGCGCACCCCGGACGCGCTCGCCGCCGAGGTGCGGGACTCCCTCAAGGCCGACCCCGTAACCGTCCGCGCCGACCTCGACGCACTGCTCGCCAAGGGGCTGCTCGCGACGGACGGCGCCCACCTCCGCCCCACCGACGCGGGCCGCGACCTCCTCGCCACCACGGCGGCGGAGGTCGCCCCCTTCACGGCCCGTGTCTGGGCCGGAATCCCCGCCGACGACCTGGCCGCCGCGGGGCGCGTCCTCGCGCAGGTCACCGCGCGCGCCAACGCGGAACTCGCGACCCTGACGCCGTGACGCCGTGACGCCGTGACGCCGTGATGCCGTGATGCCGTGATGCCGTGATGCCGTGACGCCGTGGCAGTCCGGCGGGCGCGGCGGGCTGGGGCATCCGCCGCCGGAAGCCGCGCCACCTGCGGCGCGGGATGCGGCGGGAGGACGTGGCGGGCGTGTGCGACCGTGGGCGGTCCCTCACCCGGGGCCGCCCGGGGTCGCGTTCCCGCTGTCGGCGCGTAGCGGTCCGCACCCCCGGGCCCCGGAAGCGACAAGGTGCGTCGTTCCCCGTCAGTCCCCTCATGAACGGCTGCCGGGCATCCCAGGCCGATCCGTCCGCGCGGGGCCGAGAGCACCGGAGTGATCGGAAGCACCGGAGCGGTCGGGAGCACGGGAGGGTCGGGGGCACGGGAGCGGTCCGAAGAACGGGGGCACCCCTCGTCTCGACGCGGCGCCTGGGGCAGGATGCCCATCCGTGCGGGATGGCGGGGCGGAGGTCGCCACCCGTGCCCCGCGGCCGGACGAGGCCGTGACCCGCTCCGACACTCACGAAAGGGGCCGTCCTGTGGCCGAACCGGTGGCTCACCTGGACTGGGGCGGTGACGGTCCGCCCGTCCTGCTCCTGCACGGCCTCGCCGGGTACGCGGGGGAGTGGGAGCCGGTCGCCGTGCGTCTGCGCGAGCGGGGGCACCGCGTGCTCGCGATGGACCTGCGGGGGCACGGCGGCAGTGTGCGCCACCCGCGCGACACGAGCGCGAACGCGCACGCCGACGACGTCGCCGGGCTGCTTGAGCGCCTCGGTGCCGGGCCCGCCGTACTCGTCGGGCAGTCGCTCGGTGGACGGGTGGCCCTGCGCGTCGCGGCCGAACACCCCTCCCTCGTACGGGGCCTGGCGCTCGTCGAGGCGGATGCGCGGCCCGCGTCCGGGGCGCCCGGCGATGCCGCGATCCGCTGGCTGCGGTCGTGGCCGCTGCCCTTCCCGGACCGTGCGAGCGCCGCGGCGTGGCTCGGCGGGGGAGCGGTCGGGGACGCGTGGGCGGGCGGGCTCGAAGAGCGCGACGGCGGCCTCCGGCCGCGCTTCGACGTGGACGTGCTCGCTCGGCTCTTCGACGCCCTTCTCCGCGCGCCCTCCTGGCCCGCCTGGACCGCGCCGGGACTGCCCGTCCTGCTGCTCGTCGCCGAGCACGGCATCCTCGCCCCGGCGGCGGTGCGGGCCATGCTCGCCGCACGGCCCGACGCCTGGTCCCTCGGGGTGCCGGGCGCCGGGCACGACGTGCACCTCGAACGGCCGGACGCCGTGGCCGGGTTCCTCGACGCGTTCCTCGCGGCCCGCGTCTGAGGTCCCCGGCCCCGGCCTCCCGGTTCACTCCTTGGCGCCGTCCGTGCCCGGCCTCGGTGGCAGGCTGTCGCCCTCGATGTCGACGTTCGGCACCGCCTTGTCGAGCCAGCGGGGGAGCGCCCACGCGTAGCGGCCGAGGAGGGCGAGGACGGCGGGGACGACCGTGAGGCGGACCACGAAGGCGTCGAGGAGCACACCGATCGTCAGGGCGAAGCCGATGGACTTGATGATCGGGTCGTGGTTGAAGATGAAGCCGCCGAAGACCGAGGCCATGATGAGCGCCGCCGCCGTGACGACCCGTCCGCTGCGCTCCACGCCGTGCTCGACGGCGGCGCGGGCGTCGCGGTGGTGGTGGTAGTGCTCGCGCATGCGGCTCACGAGGAAGACCTCGTAGTCCATCGCGAGCCCGAAAAGCACCCCGATGAGCAGGACGGGCAGGAAGCTGACGATCGGTGCGGCGGCGGCGACTTGGAAGATCCCGTCGAGGTGCCCGTACTGGAAGACCCACACCACCGCGCCGAGGCTCGCCGCGATCGAGAGCAGGAAGCCGAGCACCGCCTTGAGCGGGACGAGGACCGAACGGAAGGCGATCATGAGCAGGAGCAGCGCCAGGACGACGATGATCGCGATGAAGAGCGGCAGCGCGCTGGAGAGCTTCGCCGAGACGTCGATGCCCGCGGCGGTCTGCCCGGCGACGTAGGCCGTGCCGCCCGCCCGGTCGACGGGCTTGGTCGCCTCGTCGCGCAGCCGGTGCACGAGGTCCGTCGTGCGCTGGTCGTCGGGGCCGGACTTGGGGACGACGCCGAGGACCGTGAGGGTGCCGTCCTTGTTGGTGTTGGGGGGCGCGAGGGTCGCGACGTCGGGGTCCTTCTGGACCGTCGCGGCGACCTGCTTGACGATGCCCTCGCGTTCCTTCGCGGGCACCTTCGTCCCGTCGACGGCGATGAGCAGCGTCGCGTTGAAGCCGGGGCCGAAGCCCTTCTGGAGGAGTTCGTAGCTCTTGTGCTGGGTGCTCGCCGTGGGCTGCGTCTCGTTGCTCGGCAGGCCCAGGCGCAGGCTCTTCGCGGGGACCGCGAGGGCGAGCATCCCGACGACGCACACGACGAGCACCGGGATCGGGAAGCGCGTCATGAGACGCCCCCAGGCCAGCCCCCAGGCGCCGGGCACGCGCCCGCGGCCGGGATTGCCCGTGGCGCCCGCAGCGCCCTCAGTGTCTCCGGCCCCCGCCGTCCCGCCCTGCTTCGCCTTCGGCCGCAGCCGTTCGCCGAGGAAGCCGAGGAGCGCCGGTACGAGCGTGAGCGCGACCAGTACCGCGACGAGCACCGTGCCGGCCGCCGCGAGGCCCATCACCGTCAGGAAGGGGATGCCCGCCGAGGCGAGCGCGGCGAGGGCGATGATCACGGTGACACCGGCGAAGGTGACCGCGCTGCCCGCCGTCGCGGTGGCCCGCCCGATCGAGTCGTGCACGTCCTCGTCCGGGTCCGCGAGCTGTTCGCGGTGGCGCGAGACGAGGAAGAGGGCGTAGTCGATGCCTACCGCGAGGCCGATCATCAGCGCCAAAATGGTCGCCGTGTTCGTCATCTCGATGAACCGGGACAGGAACTGCACCGTCATCACGCCCACCCCGACGCCGATCACGGCGGTGAGCAGCGGGAGTCCGGCGGCGAGCAGCGAGCCGAGCGTGACCGCGAGGACGACGAAGGCGATGACGATGCCGATGACCTCGGCCGGGCCGCCCACCTCGACGGGCGGTGTGGAGACCGTGCCGCCGAGTTCGGCCTTGAGGCCCGCGTCGCGGGCCGGGTCGAGCGCGTCGTCGAGCTTGTCCTTCGCGGACTGCGGCACGTCCTGCGCGGGCTTGCCGAACACGGCGTCCGCGTAGGCGATCGTGCGGTCCTTCGAGACGGTGCCCGTCTTCGTGGGATCGGCGACGTCGAGGACGCCGGGGACCGCGGCGACCTTCTTGAGCGTCGCCCCGATGGCGCGCTGTTCCTTCGCGCCCGTCAGCGTGTCGCCCTTCGGCGCCTCGAAGACGACACGCGCGGTGCCGCCCGCCGCCTCGGGGAACTTCTCCTTGAGGAGGTCCTGTGCCTCCTGCGACTCGATCCCCGGCACCGAGAACTCGGTCGACAGCTTCCCGTTGAGGGTCGTGCCGAGCCCGACCGCCACCGCGAGCAGCAGCAGCCACACCGCGAGCACTCGCCCGCGGCGGCGTGCCGCCCAACGTCCCAGCGCGTACAAACGTTGTGCCACGGCAGGCTTCTCCCGTTCAAGGCTGTGCTCCGCGCGGACCGGCTCCGCGAGATTTCTGCACTCTAGTGCATCTTTGCAGTCATCGGTAAATTTGCAGTGCGCCGAAGGCTCGTGGCGGCGCGTCCCTCGCTATGCTCGATGTCATGCACAGGGTCACTGACGGGGCGGGGTTGCGGGAGCGGGGCAAGGCCAAACGGCGGGCCGCCATCACGCGCGCGGCCTTCGAGCTCTTCGCCGAGCAGGGCTTCGACGCCACGACGGTCGCGGAGATCGCCGCCGCCGCCGAGGTCTCGCCGCGCACCGTGACCCTCTACTTCCGCTCCAAGCAGGACATCGCCTTCGCCACGTTCGACAGTTCCGTCGAAGCGCTCACCGAGGCCCTGCGCTCGCGTGCCCCCGGTCTCCCCGCCGTACACGCCCTGGAGAGCTGGTTGCGCGAGGAACTCGCCTGTCACGACGACCTCGACGAGATGGGCGTGCGCATGTTCGAGGCGAACCCCGAGCTGCGGGCGGTGAAGACGGCGCGCATGGCGGCCGTCATCGAGGAGGGCGCCAGCATCCTCGCCGAGGACACCGGGCAGCGGCCGGGCTCCCTCGGTCCCCGCCTCGCCGCCGCCGCGGCTGCCGCCGTCATCACCGAGATCGTCGAGCACCCCGAGGGCGCCGACCGCAACGGGGCGATCACCCTCGCGATGGCGTTCCTCAGGGGCGGCGTGGACGCGATGATCGCCTCGGAGAACGAGAAGCAGGCCGCCGGGACGTAGCCGCGCCCGAAAGCCTTTGACACGGCCCCGGGGCTCCCCGCATGATCGTCCGCATGCTGATACGCGAGGCCACGGCGGCCGACTGGCAGGCCGTCTGGCCCTTCTTCCGCGACATCTGCGCGGCGGGCGAGACCTTCGCCTACCCCCTCCACCCCTCGGAGGAGGAGGCCCGCGCGATGTGGATGCTGCCCGCCCCGGCGCACGTCGTCGTCGCCGAGGAGGCGGGCACCGTCCTCGGCACCGCGAACATGTACGCCAACCGTTCCGGCAACGGCGCGCACGTGGCGAGCGCGAGCTACATGGTCGACCCCGCGCACCAGGGCCGCGGCACGGGCCGCGCCCTCGTCGCGTACAGCCTCGACTGGGCGCGCGCGGCGGGCTTCCGCCGTATCCAGTACAACGCCGTCGTCGAGACCAACGCCCCCGCCCTCGCCCTCTACCGCGACCTCGGCTTCGAGATCCTCGGCACCCTCCCCGAGGGCTTCCGCCACCCGCGGCTCGGATACGTGGGGCTCCACAGCCTGCACCGGGCGCTGTAGCGGCGGGGCAGGCGCGACGGCCCGGCGGGGGCCCGTCCCCGTGCGGGAGGCAGACGCCGTACGGGAGGCAGACTCCGTACGGGCGCGAGCCCCGCACCGTCCCGCCTCACTCCCGTTTCTTCCCCTTGCCGTCCCCCGTTCCCGCCCCGTGCCAGGGGTGCCGCAGCCGTACCCACACGTCCCGTGCCTGGCGCCCGGCATGGATGCGGCTGCGGGCGACGAGGCGCCGGGCCTGCTCGCTCGTCTCGACCATCGGCCCCGAGCCGCGGAGCGGACGGCCCGCCGTCTCGTGCAGGAAGAGCGTCGAGACGAGCCCGATCACCCCCGCCACCATCAGGTAGTACGCGGGCACCATCTCGTTGCCCGTCGCCTCCACCAGCGCCGAGGCGAAGAGCGGGGTCGTACCGCCGAAGAGCGAGACCGAGATGTTGAACGCGATCGACAGGGCCCCGTACCTGATCCGCGTCGGGAAGAGCGCCGGAAGTGTCGAGGCGGACGTGCCCGCGAAGGTCACGAGCAGCAGCCCGAGCATGCCGCTGCCGATCGCCGGGAGCAGGATGCCGCCCTGACGGATGAGCAGGAACGCGGGGATGGAGAAGACGATGAGCGCGATGCTGCCGAAGAAGAAGACCGGGCGCCGCCCCCAGCGGTCCGAACTGCGGCCCACCGTCGTGATGGTGAGCACCACGAGGACCATGGTGCCGAGCACGAGGAGCTGCGCGGTCGTCTCGGACTCGCCGAGCGTCTCGGACATGTACGTCGGCAGGTAGGACGTGACCATGTAGTTGGTCACGTTGTAGAGCAGGACGAGCCCCATGCAGATGAGGATCGCCTCCCAGTGGTGGGCGAAGATGTCCCTCAGCCTGCCCTTGCCGGACTGCCGAGCCTCCTCGACCGGGTCGCCCTCCGCGAGCGCCTCCTCGCGGTCCTCCTCCTCGCGCTGGAAGGCGGGTGTCTCCTCCAGCTTGAGCCGCAGGTAGAGCCCGATGATGCCGAGCGGCCCCGCGACGAAGAACGGGATGCGCCAGCCCCAGTCGGTGAGGCCGTCCTCGCCGAGCACCGTGGTCAGGACCGTGACGAGACCCGAGCCGAGCGAGTAGCCGACGAAGGTCCCGAAGTCGAGCCAGCTCCCGAAGAACCCGCGCCGCTTGTCGGGCGCGTACTCGGCGATGTACGTCGTCGCGCCCGCGTACTCGCCGCCGGTCGAGAAGCCCTGCACGAGCCTGCACACGAGCAGCAGGATCGGCGCGGCGAAGCCGACCGAGGCGTACGTGGGCAGCACGCCGACGGCGAAGGTGCTCGCCGCCATCATGATGATGGTGACGGCGAGCACTTTCTGCCGCCCGATCCGGTCCCCGAGCGGCCCGAAGACCAGCCCGCCGAGGGGCCGCACGAGGAACGCCGCCGCGAAGGTCGCGAAGGTCTGCACGACCTGCGCGCCCGGTGAGCTGGACGGGAAGAAGACCTTCCCGAGCGTGCCCGCGAGATAGGCGTAGACCCCGAAGTCGAACCACTCGATGGTGTTGCCGAGCGCCGCCGCGGTCACCGCGCGCCGGATGCGTGGCGGATCGGTCACCGTCACGTCCTGGGCCGCGTACATCTTCTTGCGGCGGCGCAGCAGGGTCCGCAGCATCCGGTCGGTGGCCTGCCGGTCACCTCTCCTGGCCCGGTCCGTGCTGGGCCGCCGTGTCGGTTCCGGCATCCCGCTCCCTCTCCCCGTCTCGTACGGTCCCGTACGGGTTTCGCCGCCCCCCTCCCGCTACGGGGGCGGCCCGCCCTCCGTACCCTCCTTGCCTCACGCCCCCGGCGCCGCGCGGCACGGCCGAAGAGGTGAGGACACAGCCCGTACGGTCCACCGCGAAGGCCCGCCTGAGCGGCCCGGAGCGGGGTACGCGGAGGCTGTGCGTGTCTCCTGCACGTACGACGGGGAGGGAGCGAGGACCCATGAGCGAGGCCGACGACGTCAGGACGCGGGACGGCGGGACGCGGGTGGCGGGGGAGCGGGAAGCGGGCGCCGCCCAGCCGGGCGAGGCGGACGGCGCCAAGCCGGCCGAGGCGGACAACGCCACGCGCGCCGCCGGGAGCAGTGACGCGCACACCAAGCTGACGGTCTGGATCGCGCTCGCCGCGAACCTCGTCATCGCCGTCGCGAAACTCGTCGGGGGGCTCTTCGCCGGCTCGCCCGCGCTGCTCTCGGAGGCCGCGCACTCCGTGGCCGACAGCTTCAACGAGGTCTTCCTGCTCGCCGCGCTGCGCCGCAGCAAGCGGCCCGCCGACCCGGGCCACCCCTTCGGCTACGGCAAGGAGCGCTACTTCTGGTCGCTGCTCGCGGCCGTCGGCATCTTCGTCATGGGCGGCTGCTTCTCCGTCTTCCAGGGCGTGGAGGCGCTGCGCTCCTCGGGCGAGGAGTCGACGAGCGGGTACATCGTCGGGCTCGTCGTGCTCGGCGTCGCCTTCCTCGCCGAGGGCACCTCGCTGGCGCGGGCGCTGATCCAGGTGCGCGGCCAGGAGGGCGGAATCGGCTCCGACCCCGCGCTGCGCACGGTCGTCGCGGAGGACGGCACGGCGGTCCTCGGTGTCCTGCTCGCCATCGCCGGTATGGCGCTGCACATGACGACCGGGCAGGTGGTCTACGAGGCCGCCGCCTCGCTCGCCATCGGCGTGCTGCTGCTCTTCGTCGCCTTCAAGCTCGGCGCCGACGCGCGCGATCAGCTCATCGGCGAGGGCGCCGACCCGGAGACCCGCGAGGCGATCGCCGCGTACCTCGACGAACAGGCGGAGATCGACGGCGTGGCCACCCTCCTCACCATGCGCCTCGGCCAGGACTCGCTCCTCGTCGCGGCCCGCGTGGACCTCGCCCCGGGCCACGAGAGCGAGAAGCTCGAACTGGTCATGGAGCGCGTCAAGGCCGGTCTCACGGCCCGCTGGCCCGAGGCCGACCAGGTCTTCCTGGACGTCACGGAGGCCCCGGAGGCGACGAAGGACCACACGACCCCGGACCTGACGGCCTGAGCGGCGGGCGGGGACGTGTGAGCACGGTGCGTCAGGCCGCCGCGACCGGCGCGAGCCGGGCGCGGCGGCCGACTCGTGCGCGGGGGCGATGCCCACGATGCGGCGGTCCCGCTTGTCCCCGCGAAGCTCCGGGGCGCCCCGGCGGCTCGGCTCGCCGGCCCTCGGGTCCACCGTCGGCGGCGACACCCCGAGCCGTTGGGCGCCGGCGCGCGCGCCGCTGCGTCGGCGGAAAGGCCGTCGAAGGCCCGTACCCCGTCCTCGCCTTGAGCCTGCGCGAAGGGGCCTCCCACCTGACGTGCCTGCCCGGCTTGTCGCCGGGATCAGCGGCGCCGTCACCGGCGTACTCGGCGACGTGGTGCGCGGACAACTCGTCAGCACCCTGGAGGGCGTCCCCCCAGGGACGTTCCGGCGTCGCGGGCACGCTCGTCCGACACCCTCTCCACGGCCGCCCGCTGACACCCTGTCCCGGGCCGCCCGCGCGGCCGGGGACGGCGCGGCCTACCGTGGCTCCATGACCGCGCCCCGTCCCCGCTTCCCGCACGGTTACCCGCTCGCCGCCGCCGTCTTCGCCGTCGGCATGGCGGGCACGACCCTGCCGACCCCGCTCTACGGCCTCTACCGCGAACAACTCGGCTTCGGTCAGCTCATGGTGACGATCGTCTTCGCCGTGTACGCGGTCGGCGTCATCGCGGTGCTGCTCCTCGCCGGGAACTGGTCCGACCTCGCGGGGCGGCGCGCCGCCGTGTGGTGGGGCCTCGGCCTCTCCGCCGCGAGCGCGCTGTGCTTCGTCTTCGAGGGCGGACTGCCCGCCCTCTTCGCCGGACGGCTCCTCTCCGGCTTCTCCGCCGGGCTCTTCTCCGGCGCCGCCACCGCCTACGTGCTCGACCTCGCCCCGAAACGCCACGCCGCCCGCGCCTCGCTCGCCGCCACCGCGGCGAACATGGGCGGCCTCGGCTGCGGCCCCCTCGTCGCCGGAATCCTCGCCGAGTACGCCCGCTGGCCGCTGCGCCTGCCCTACCTCGTCCACCTCGGCCTCGTCGTGCTCGCCGCGCTCGCGCTGCTCACGCTCCCCGAACCGGTGGCCGACGCGCGCCCCCGCGCCCGGCCCCGCCCGCGCGGGCTCGCCGTGCCGCCCGAGGTGCGCGGCGTCTTCGTCCCCGCCTCCTGCGCGGCCTTCGCCGGTTTCGCGCTGCTCGGCCTCTTCACCGCCGTCTCACCGAGCTTCCTGGGCCAGACCCTCGGCGTGCACAACCTCGCGGCGACCGGACTCGTCGTCTTCCTCGTCTTCGCCGGGTCCATCGCCGGACAGAGCGCCTTCGGCCGCTTCGGGGTGCGGCGCGCGCTGCCCACGGGCTGCTTCGTGCTCGTCGCCGGGCTCCTCCTGGTCGCCGCCGGACTCGCCTGGGAGAGCCTGTGGCTCCTGATCGCGGGCGGCGTGCTCGGCGGCTTCGGGCAGGGACTCGCCTTCCGCGCCGGGACCACCGCGGTCGGCGTGCGGGCACCCGCCGAGCGGCGCGGCGCCACGCTCTCCGCGTACTTCGTCCTCGCCTACATCGGCATCTCCGTGCCCGTCATCGCGGTCGGCGCCCTCGCCGAGGGCGTCGGGCTGCGCACGGCGGGACTCACCTTCTCCTTCTGCGTCCTCGCCCTCGCCGCCGGGGTCGGCGCCTACGTCCTGCGCCCCCGCGTGCGCGCGCTGCTGCCGCACTGAGGCCCGCCCCCAAGGGGAGCGCTCACCCGAGTGGCGGCGTCCCCGCGCGCGTAGTCCCCTGGAGTCATGAGTGACGAAGCGATCGAGCAGTGGACCGTCCGCCTGCGCGAGACCGCGCCCGGCACCGAGGAGGAGACCGCGCGCGGCTTCGTGCGCGAGCTGTACGACGCGGCACGGCACGACCTGGACGTGGAGGAGGCGCAGGCCGACTACGAGCGCGAGGAGTAAGGGGGCGCCCCGGCGGCGGGTGTCACCGGGGCGGGTCTCCTGGCGCGCCCGCACGCCCCACGTCCGCACGCCCTCGCGCCCCACGCCCGCACGTCCGCGCGCGTGCCGCCTCAGCCGCGGCGCACCGGCGGCACCGCCTCCGCCGCGGGGACGGGGCCCGGCGGCGTGCCCTCGCCGAAGGGGGAGCCGCCCAGCTCCTCGCGGTGGTGCGGGCTCAGCCACGCCGACAACGGCTCGGGCCCGCGTGGCACGATGCCGGTCGGGTTGATGCCCCGGTGCACCCCGTAGTAGTGCCGCTTGATGTGGCCGAAGTCCACCGTGTCCCCGAAACCCGGCGTCTGGAACAGGTCCCGCGCGTACGCCCACAGGACCGGGTCCTCGGCGAGCTTGTGCTTGTTGCACTTGAAGTGGCCGTGGTAGACCGCGTCGAAGCGCACGAGCGTCGTGAACGCCCGGATGTCCGCCTCCGTCAGCGAGTCCCCGACGAGGTACCGCTGCCGCTCCAGACGCCGTGACATCCACGCCAGGCGCCGGAAGACGTCCTCGTACGCCTCTTCGTACACCTCCTGCGTATCGGCGAAACCCGCCCGGTACACGCCGTTGTTGAGGTCGCGGTAGACGCCGTCCATGACCTCGTCGATCTCGTCGCGCCGCGCCTCGGGGTAGAGATCGGGCGCGCCCGGACGGTGCAGTTCCTTCCACTCGGTCGCGAGATCGAGCGTGAGCTGCTGGTAGTCGTTGGTCACGAGCCGGCCGCTCGGCACGTCCACGAGCGCGGGCACGCTCACCCCGCCCGGGTAGTCCCGCTCGCGCGCGTCGTACGCCTCGGCCAGGTAGCGGATGCCGAGCACCGGGTCGCGCCCGTCCGGATCGAGCGTGAACCGCCAGCTCCGGTCGTCCTGGATCGGATCGGCGACCGCGAGCGAGAGCGCGTCCTCCAGGCCGAGCAGCCGCCGCGAGACCAGCGCCCGGCTCGCCCACGGGCACGCCCTGCTCACCACGAGCCGGTACCTGCCCGCCTCCACCGGCCAGCCGTCCCGCCCGTCCGCCGTCACCCGGTCCGCGAAATGGCTGCGCGAGCGCTTGAACGGCTTCGTGCCGTACCCGGAGTTCCCGCCGCCCTCTCCCGGGTTCCCCGCCGAGGAGCTCTCCGCCCCCCGCGCACCGTCCGTCGCGTCCGTCATCGTCCCGGCTCCCGTCGTCACCGCCCCCGCCCGGCACGGCGAAGGACCTCGTCCGTCCCCGCACCCCTACCCGCCCCGGGCCCGCCTGCCTCCTTCCGCGCGCACGAATCACCTGCCGGGACCCGCGCGCCGGGCGGTCCCCTCACGCCCGCGTGGCCAAGATGAGGCAATGCCCGAAGTGCCCGCACCCGTGACCGCCCTGGCGCGCAAGGCGCCCGCACCCGTGAAGGACCTGGCGCGCAGGAGCGTCGAGCCCGTCGTCACCCAGACGCTGCGTTCCACGTCGGCCGCCGTCATCTCGTACGTCCTCGCCGTCACCCTCCTGCCGCAACCGGCCCCCCTCACCGCGCCGCTCACCGCGCTCCTCGTCGTGCAGGTCACCCTCTTCGCGACGATCAGGACCGGCATCCGCCGCGTCAACGCCGTCATCGCCGGGGTGCTCATCGCGAGCGGCTTCTCCTCGCTCGTCGGCCTCACCTGGTGGAGCCTCGGGCTGACGATCGTCACCGCGCTCGTGATCGGCCGCATCGTGCGGGTCGGCGAGTTCGTCCCCGAGGTCGCCATCTCGGCGATGCTCGTCCTCGGCGTCTCGCAGGTCGCCAACACCGCGCTCGACCGCGTCTACGAGACCCTCATCGGCGCGGGCGTCGGCCTCGCCTTCAACCTCTTCCTCGCCCCGCCCGTGTACGTCCGCACGGCGAACGAGGCCATCACCGCGATGGCCCGCCGCAGCAGCCGCCTCTACAACGAGGTCGCCCTCCAGGTCGGCGAGGACTACAACGCCGCGCGCGCCGCCGACTGGCTGCACGCCGCGCGCCGTCTCGACAACGACATCGCCGAGGTCGACGAGGAACTGCGCCAGGCCGAGGAGAGCACCCGCCTCAACCCCCGCGTGCGCGAAGGACTCCTCAACCGCGTCGTCCTGCGCACCGGGCTCGACACCCTGGAGATCTGCGCCGTCGTCCAGCGCGTGCAGTTCCGCACCCTCACCGACCTCGCCGCCAAACGCCCCGGCCGCCGCCCCCTCCCCGAGGAGGCCGCCGACAGCTACGCGCGGCTGCTGCTCCACATGGGCAGCGCCGTCGAGAGCTTCGCCGCGCTCATCACCACCCCCCTGTCGACGGGCGCGGAGGACGCCGAGGACGCGCTCACCCGCGCGCTCGACGCGAGCCACGCCGAACGCGACCACCTCGCGACGCTCCTCCTCGACGTCATCCGCGCCGAGGCCGCGCAGTGGCAGCTCTACGGCGCCCTGCTCGCCGAGGCCGACCGCATCCTCGACGAACTCGACGTCGAGAAGCGCTCGGCCCGTCTCATCGAGGAACTCGACCGCATCACGTCCCGCCAGCGCGAGCGCTACCCCCGGCTCGCCGCCCTGCGCGCGCGCCTCACCAGCGGCGGTCCGCGCCCGCCCGGACGCGGCAGACGCGGCGGCGGGGAGTCGGGCGACGGCTGAGCCCCCGCGAGGCGCCGGACGCTTCCCGCCGCCGGGCCCGAAAGACCGTCAGCCGTTCAGGTCCCGGTCGAACTTCTCCTTGCACATCCGCTGTTCGTCGGGCGACTGCGCGTGCTGGAGGCACTCCGAGTAGTTGCGGAAGGAGTCGTACGAGTCCTGGAAGTCGTCCGACGTGGTCACGGCGATGATCACCCCGAGCGTGATGGCACCGCCGACGATTCCCACCGCGCCGACGATGATCCCCGCGAGCCCGAGCCCCCGGTTCGGCGCCCCGGTCCTGCGCGAGCGGCGCAGCGCGAGAATCCCGAAGACGACGCCGAGCACCCCGAGGATGATCCCGCCCACGACGGTCCAGCAGAAGACCACGGCCGCGATCCCGCACACCAGCGCGGCCACGGCCATGCCGCCGCCCGGCGGCTTCCCGCCCTGCCACTGCCCGCCGTACTGCCCTCCCCACGCGTCGTGCCCGGGTATGTGACCCGGCGTCTGGCCGTAGGGGCCGGGCCCTTGGGCATAGGAACCGGGCCCCTGGGCGTAGGAGCCCGGGTGCTGGGCGTAGGGGCCGGGCGCCTGCCCGTGGGGGCCGGGGGCCTGCGCGTACGGTCCCGGGGCCTGGGCGTACGGACCCGGTGCGCCCTCGGGGCGCGGCGGTTCGTCCCGTACCGCGAAAGGATCGCGCTCCCCGGGCGGCTGCTCGGGCGCGGCCGGCTTGGAGAGGTCGGGTCGCTCCCCGGCGCCGCCGGGGCGCTCGCTGTCCTCGGGGGAGTGGGACATGTGCGGTCCTGCTTTCTCGCGAATCCGGCGTGCCCGGAGGGATAAGGGTCGTCCCGTCCGGAGCGGTGGGGCCGCGGCGGGCCCCTCATTGTCCCCGTACTCGTGGTGCGCGCGTTCAACGATTGCGTCACGAAGCGGCGGGCCGTCCCGCCCCCGCCGCCACGCGTCCGCACCCCGGCACGCGCGTGCTTGACTCTCCCCCCGTGTCAGACCGTGGAGTGAGGACGTCATGTTCACCATCGGAGACTTCGCCAGGCACGGGCAGGTGTCGGTCCGCATGCTGCGGCACTACGACGCCCTGGGGCTGCTGCGCCCCGCCCGTACCGACCCGTACACGGGCTACCGCTTCTACACGGCCGACCAGCTCAGCCGCCTCAACCGTGTCATCGCGCTCAAGGAACTCGGCTTCAGCCTCCAGGAGGTGGGGCACCTCCTCGCCGAGGACGTCGCCCCGGCCGAGCTGCGCGGGATGCTGCGCCTGCGTCAGGCGCAGCTCGCACAGGAGGCGGCGGCGGCCCGCGCGCGGCTCGCCCGGGTCGGGGCGCGGCTCCACGTCATCGAGAGCGAGGGACACATGTCCACCCAGGACATCGTCGTCAAGACCCTGCCCGCCGTCCGCGCCGCCGGACTGACCGCCGTCGCGGCCTCCTTCGACCCCGCCGCGATCACCCCCGTCGTCGGCCCCCTCTTCGACGAGGTGTGCCGCCTCCTCGACGCCGCCGGAATCCGCCCGCAGGGCCCCGGCATCGCCCACTACGTCCAGCAGGGGGACGAGGAGGGCCCCGTCGAGGTGCACGCCCTCTTCCCGGTCGGCGCCGACGTCCCGGCCGCGAGCGGACTGCGCGCCGTCACGCTGCCCGCCGTCACCCGCGCGGCCACCCTCGTCCACCACGGCTCCATGGACACCGTCCTCGCCTCCGAACAGCTCGTGGGGCGCTGGCTGGAGACCGAGAACGCCCGGCCCGCCGGGCTCACCCGCGAGGTCTACCTGGAGTGCGCGGGCGAGCCCGCGACGTGGGTGACCGAGCTCCAGCTCCCGCTCGCGGAGTAGACGGGGAGCGGGCTCGTACGGGCCGTGTGAGGCCGCGGGTGCGGGCGCCGGGCCGCGTACGCGCGGGGCTTCGCGCCCCCGCGCACGCGGCGCCGCCGCCCGCCCCCGCGCCCGCGCGGTCCGGGCCCCGGCCGGTGCCGGCTCAGGCGGGCGCGGGGGCCTGCTCCGTCGCGTACCAGCGGTCGCCGCGCCGCTCCGCGACGCCGCGCTCCGCGAGTCCGCTCAGGTGCTTGCCGACCGTGTTCGGCTGGAAGCCCGCGCGCTCGGCCAGCTCGTCAAGCGCGAGCCCCGCCGGGCCGCCCTCCCTGAGCTGGGCGAAGGTGCGGGCCGCGCTGCGGCCGAGGCCCCCGGCGGCGGCGGGGGCGAAGAGATCCCCGGCCTCCACCACCGGCGCGGTGGGCCGGGCGGGGGCGGGGACCTCGGGTGCGGCGGGGGCGTCCTGCGGGGCCGGGGCCGGGGCCGGGGGAGCGGACGCGGCCGGGGTGATGGTGCGGGCCGTCGTGGGGGCGTCCGGCGTACCGGCCGGACGTGGGCGCTCGGGGCCTCCGGCCGCTGCCACGAGCCGGGCGGCACCCGTGCGGGTGACCGGACGAGGCGTCCGGTTCACCTGGCGGTGCTTGCGGCCCTTCTGCTGGCGACGCTTGGCCATTGTGCGCTCCGTTCTGTAGCGGTCATGGGTCAACGTCGTGAACGTGCGTCCGTCGATCAGGGTTACGGCTCACCGCGCGTGGGGGTGAACCCCCGGCATGTCCCCGGATGCGGCGGACCCCGCCCCGGCCCAAGATGAACGAGCCCGCCCGCGCGCGGAGGGCACGCGTGCGGGCACCCCGGCCCCAGGCACCACAGGAAGGCGGCCCCAGGTGACGGCGGACAGTCCCGGGCAGCAGCAGCGCCACGAGGAGCGCGCACTCGGCTCCCGGGGCGCGGTGAACCTCATGACCCACGACCTCGGCGAGTCGCAGCGCTTCTACGGCGCCGTGATGGGCTGGACCTTCCGGGGCAACGCGCTCGGGGACGAGTTCTGCGTGGCGGAGGACACCGAGGGCGGGACGGTCGCGGTGCTCGGCGCGGTCGCCTCCACGTACCAGGTCGCCGTCGCCTGGATTCCCTTCTTCGCCGTCGCCGCCATCGACGACACCGTCGCCCGCGTCCGCGAGCGCAGCGGCACCGTCGCGATCGGCCCGCTGCGTTTGCCGCGGGGCCGCGGCGCCCTCGCAGCCGACCGCGACGGCGCCGTCTTCGGCGTCTGGCAGGACGACGGCACACCGGGCCGCATCGGCAGGCGCAGCCGGCTCGCCTGGGTCGAGTTGCGCACCCGCGACTCCTTCGAGGCGGCGATCTTCTACGGCGAGGTGCTCGGCTGGGGCGCGGAGATCCCGGGGGCACCCGAGGTGCGGTACGAGCAGGAGGCGGTCGTGGTGCGGGACGGGGACAACCAGCTCGCCCGCATCAGTTCCGGCGCCGTCGAGGCCGCGCCCGATCCGCTCGTACGCCCCATGTGGCGGGTGCACTTCCCGGTGGCGGACCTGGACGCGGCCGTCGCCGAGGCGACGCGGCACTCCGGTTCGCTCGTCGAGCGGCAGGACGGACCCGAGTTCCGCCGGGCCGTGCTGCGCGATCCCGCGGGGGCGATCTTCACGCTCGCGGAACGAACCGGCGGCTGATCCCTCCGCCGACCACCGCCTCGGGGGCACGCCCACGGGTCCCGCCCCGGCCCAGGAAGGCACGAGCCATGACTCCGGTATCGCAGTTCACCGCCCCCGGGGGCGGTCAGGGCAGCGACGTGGGCCGGCGCATCGCGCACAGCAGGACGCGGGCCGGGCTGAGCCGCTCCGAACTCGCGCAGGCGGTCGGCGCCGATCCCTCGTATCTGCGCTACATCGAGGAGGAGAACGCGGCGCCCGGTACGGCGGTGCTGCTGCGGATCGCCAACGCCCTCGGCGTGAGCCTCGCGGAACTGCGCGGGACGGCCGCCGGGTACCCGGACGGCCGCGGGCGGGCCGCCGCCCACCCGGTCCTGGAGGAGATGGGCGAGGAGGAGTGCCGTCGCAGGATCGGCGCGCACGGCGTGGGCCGCGTCGGGTTCACGACGGAGACGACCGGCCCGGTCATCCTGCCGCTCAACTACACGCTGATCGACGGTGAGCTGACGCTGCGCTCGACGCCGCGCGGCCCGCTGGCGCACGTGGCGGGCGGCACGGTCGCCTTCGAGGTGGACCGCGTCGACGAGGCCCTCGGCGCCGGATGGTCGGTCCTCGCCACCGGCACCCTGCGCCGCGTGACGGACCCCGCCCGCACCGAGGCCCTGGAACGCGCCGCCTGGTCGGCCCCCTGGGCGGGTGGCGACCGCACGACGTGGTTCACGCTGCGGCCGGAGCGGCTGACGGGGCGGATCATCCGCACGTGAGGCGGGTCCGGGGCCCCGGCCCGGGGCTCACATGCCGCGCACCAGCAGGAGTGCCGAGTCGTCCAGGTGCCCCGTGCTCCCCGCCGTCGACATCAGGTACTGCGCGAGCACGTCCAGGGGTTCGTGGGCCTTGAGCGCCAGGAGGTCGCCGACGCGGCGCAGGCCCTCGTCGGCGGTGAACCGAGGGCCCTCCACCACCCCGTCCGTGAGCAGTGCCAGGATGCCTCCGCGCGCGAAGTCGTAGGCGTGCTCCGGGTACCGGGCCCCCTCCAGGACGCCGAGCGGCGGGCCGGTCTCGTCCTCGCACACGGTCGCCGTGCCTCCCGCGTCGAGGCGCACCATCGGCGGGTGCCCCGCGCGCGCCGTGCACAGCCGGCCGTCCGCCATGAGGCGCACGTACAGGCACGTCGTGAAGGCCCGTACCCCCATCTGGAGCAGCAGCTCGTTGGTGCGTTCCAGGACCATGCCGGGCTGCGGGTCCTGCCAGGCGTAGGCGCGCAGCGCGGTGCGCACCTGGCCCATGAGCCCGGCCGCGTGCAGGTCGTGGCCCTGCACGTCGCCGATGACGAAGGCCGCCCCGCCGTCCTGGAGCGGCACCACGTCGTACCAGTCGCCGCCGACGTCGAGCCCGGTCTGCGCCGGGTGGTACAGCGCCGTCAGCTCCACCCCCGGCACGGGCGGCAGCACCTCGGGGAGCATGTTGCGCTGCACGATGCGGGCGAGTTCGACGCGTGCCTCCTGGAGCCTGATCCGCTCCAGGGCCTGCCCGGCGAGCGTGCCGAGGGTCCGCATCAGGGTGCGGTCGCCCTCGGTGAGCATGCCGGGCTCGTGGAAGGTGATGACCCACGCGCCGAGCTGCCGGCCCGCCGCGCGCAGCGGCACCATCGCGAAGGACTCCGCGTCCGTCGCGTCGAGGAGGCTGTGGGCCATCGGCCACCGCTCGCGGTACTCCTCACGGCTCGCGATGAAGAGGGCCTCTCCCGTGCGGATCGCCTCGGGGAGAGGCTTGGGGGCGCTCAGCGGCAGCCCCTCCAGCTCCTTCGCGAGGGCCTGGTCGATCTCGTCGCCGAAGACGACCCGCAGGTGCCCGCGCTCCCCGTACGCGAAGAGTGTGCCGACCCCGCCGAACGCCGGGGCGAGCCGGTGCAGCACCGCTTCGGTCAGCTCGTCCTCCGTGGCGGCCGAGATGAACGCCGAGGCCAGCTCCCCGACGAGGCGCCCGCGCTTGCGCTCGTTGACGTACGCCGCCTGGAGCGCGTCGAGGCGCTCCACGAGCGTCGTGGTGTCCTCCGTGGTGCCGACGATGCGGCGCGCCCCGGTGAAGCCGAAGCGCGCCGCGCGGGCCCGCGTGTGCAGCTTGCGGTAACCGGTGCCCTCGCCGCTCCTGCGGAGCCGGAAGAGCAGCTCGCCGCTGTCGGTGCGCCCGGAGACGAGCGAGTCGAAGAAGGCGGCGACGGAGTCGAGGTCGTGGGGATGGACGCGCGCCAGGAACTCCTCGGGGCTCACGTCCCGGTCAGGGCCCATGAGCGAGAACGGCGGTTCGCCCTCCAGCCAGCGGAAACGCTCCGCGTCGTGGTCGTACAGCCACAAGGACTCGCCGGTCAGGACGACGCCCAGGCGCAGTGCCTCCCAGCGCCGTTGCGGGAACTTCTCCTCGATCCGCACGAGGAGTACGCCGTCGTCCCCGCGCGGGCGGCGGGCGCTGGCGGTGCAGATGACGGCGCCGCTGGGGACGGTGAACTCCACCGGCTGGAGGGCCTTGCCCGCCGTGCCGTCGCGCGCGAAGGAGGCCGCCTCCAGGAGCAGGGCGATCACGCTGTTCAGGCTGCCCTCGGCCACGAGGGCCGTGAGCGGTGCGCCGACCAGTTCGTCGGGCGCGCGCTCCAGGAGGCGCGCGGCACGGCGCGAGACCTCCAGGACACGGCTCTCGGCCGGGCGGGCGCTCGCGTCCACGAGCAGCCAGGCCGTGCCTTCGCCGGCTGCCGCACTGCCGGGGTCCTGCGCGGGCGCGGGGGACGTTGTCATGGCTCACCGGTACGGGGAGGGCGGGCGGAGCCGGTACGGGGCTCCCGCGGGCCCGCGGTCGGGCCCACGTCTCCAGGGTCGGGGCCCGCCCGGCGGGCCGCCACCCGTCCGGAGCCCTTGGGGGTACGGCTCTCTCACGGGGCCGGTACGCGGGCGGGCCCGGCGGGCGGCACCGGGAGCCCGGCCGCGAGCAGCGCGAACGCCTGCTCCAGGGCGGCCGTGAGCCCCTCCGCGCCGCTGCGCGGCTCCCAGCCGCGCAGCGCGGCGCGCATCGCGGCCAGCCCTGTCGCCGCGACGAGGTGCGGGTAGAGGTCGCCGGGAGCGGCCCCGGTGCGGTGCGCGAGCGCGGCCGTCACGGCCTCCTCCATCCGGCGGTTGTTGCGCAGCGGCCGGTCGAGCAGTTCGGGCTCGGTGTGGAGCAGCGCCCGCCTGCGGGCGAACTCCGTGTCGGAGGCCACCACGGCCGGTACGGCGGCGAGGATCGCCTCGCGCAGCGCGGGCAGCGGGGCCTCGGCGGCCGGGCGGGCGAGCAGCCCGGACACGACCCGCTCGCGCAGCCGGTGGTCGAGCCCGAAGACCGCGTCGTCCTTGCTCTCGAAGTAGTTGAAGAAGGTGCGCGGCGAGATGCCGACCTCCGCGCAGATGTCCTGCACGGTCACGTGCGCCGCTCCCCGCTCCGCGTACAGCCGCGTCGCCGCCCGGCGCAGCTCCCGCCGGGTCCGCAGCTTCTTGCGGGCCCGCAGCCCGTTGCCGCCCTCGTCCTCTTCGCCGGGCTCGTCCTCGTGCGCGCTCTGTCCGGGCATCGTCGTCCTCACCGCGTCCGCCCTCCGCCGTCCGGAGGACCGCGCCGACGATTTTGCCATCTCTGTGCGAGAACTTGCACGAATGAATTTTTGCACGACTGCACGTTAATGTTAGCGTTGCTAAATATTGGTTTAGGCACATAAATCCACGAAGCGCACGAGGACAAGAGGAGGCGGAGGCACCCCATGGTGCGATCGGCACCCGGCACGACGGCGGACACCACGACGCGAGGCGACGGCTCCACGAAGCGGGAGACGGCCCTGACCCTCGTCCGCACCCTGTGGTTCCCCGCGTTCATGTTCACCGGGTTCCTCGTCTGCTACCTCCTGCCCTTCCACAACCCGGTCCCGCACCACGTCAAGGTCGCCGTCCCCGCCGCCACCGCCGCGCCCCTCCAGCACGCGCTGGACCGCGGCGTCCCCGGCGGCTTCGACCTCGTCCCGGTGCACGACGCCGACGCCGCCCGCGCCGCCGTCACCGACCGCGACGCCGTCGCCGGATACGTCCCCGGCCCCGGCGCGCCCGAGCTCTTCACCGCCAAGGCCGACGGCTACTCGCTCGAAAACGTCCTCCAGAAGACGTTCACCACCGTCGCCCAGCAGAGCCCCGGCCCGCACGACGGCGGGCAGTCCGCCCTCAAGGTCACCGAGGTCGCCCCCATCGCCGCCGGGGACGGCATGGGCACCGGGCTCTTCTACGTCGTCCTCGCCTGCACCATCCCCGCCTACGTCATGGTCATGATGCTGCTGCGGGCCACGAACCTCGGGCGGCGGGACAAGATCCTCGTCCTCGCCGCCTCCGGAGCCGTCCTCGCCCTCGTCGCCTACGGCGTCGCCCGCTGGATGAACGTCATCCCGGACGACCCGCTCGCGATCCTCTTCCTCTTCCTCATGTCGCAGGCCGTCTCGCAGACCGCGCTCGGCCTCGTGCCCTTCGTCAAGCAGTACCTGCCCGGCGTCGCGATGGGCCTGTTCGTGCTGCTCAGCATGCCCTCCAGCGGCGGCGCCATCCCGGTGCAGATGGTCCCGGGCTTCTTCCGCGCCCTCCACCCGGTCATGCCGATGGGCAACCTCATCGAAGCCCTGCGCGGACTCTTCTACTTCGGCGGCAAGGACGTCGTGCCGCACGTCCTGGTCCTGCTCGCCTGGATCGCCGCCGCCTTCGTCCTGCACGGCCTCGGCGCCCTCCTCGCCCGCCGCGCCGCCGCCCGGGACACCGCGACGGACACCGTGCCCGAACCGCCCGTCGAGGACCCGGCCCTGGAGACCGGGCAGCCCGAGGCGCTGCCCCCGCACCGCGCCGCGAGCCTCCTCCCGCTGCCCCAGCTCACCGGGCGCGTCACCGACACCGCGGGGCACCCGCTGCGCGACGTCGTCATCACCGTCACGGGCACCCACGGCAGGGAACTCCTGCGCGCCACCACCGACGACGAGGGCGCCTACGCCGCCGCCGGGCTCGCCGAGCAGACCGTCGTCGTGATCGCCTCGGCGCCCTCCCGGCTCTCCGCCGTCGCCCGCGTCGCGATCCGGGACGGACACCCCGCCCGCCACGACTTCCACCTCGCGGGCAGGGCCGTCACCGTCTGAGCCCGCGCTCCGCCAACAGGGTGCACCGCGTTGGGCCGATCGGGCGGTTACCGCCCGGCCTGCCCCTCGCGCGCCGCGTGTCGTTCGTACTCTTCCGTCGCCATACGGGCGCAGGCGGGAACTCCCGCCCGCCGCTTGACGAATGACGAATGGAGACCGAGTGAGCTCGGCAGACACCCTGGTGGACTCCCGTCCCCCGACGCCCCCCGACCCCGTACGGCGGAGGTATCCAGGGGGCTGGGTGATCCGCTGGATCACCAGCACCGACCACAAGGTGATCGGCACCTCCTACCTGGTCACCTCGTTCACCTTCTTCTGCCTCGGCGGCGTCCTCGCCCTCGTCATGCGCGCCGAACTCGCCCGGCCGGGACTCCAGATCATCTCGCCCGAGCAGTACAACCAGGCGTTCACGATGCACGGCACGATCATGCTGCTGATGTTCGCGACACCGCTCTTCATCGGCTTCGCCAACTGGATCATGCCCCTCCAGATCGGCTCGCCCGACGTCGCGTTCCCGCGGCTGAACATGTTCTCGTACTGGCTCTTCCTCTTCGGCTCGCTCATCGTCGTCAGCGGCTTCCTCACCCCCCAAGGGGCCGCGGACTTCGGGTGGTTCGCCTATTCGCCGCTCACCGACGCCGTCCACTCGACGGGCCTCGGGCCCGACCTGTGGATCATGGGCCTCGCCCTTCAGGGCTTCGGCACGATCCTCGGCGCCGTCAACTTCATCACCACGATCATCTGCATGCGCGCCCCCGGCATGACCGCCTTCCGCATGCCGATCTTCGTGTGGAACGTGCTGCTCACCTCGGTGCTCGTGATCTTCGCCTTCCCCTGCCTCGCCGCGGCGCTCCTGTGCCTGGAGGCGGACCGCAAGTTCGGCGCGCACGTCTTCGACCCGGCCAACGGCGGGGCGCTGCTCTGGCAGCACCTCTTCTGGTTCTTCGGCCACCCGGAGGTCTACATCATCGCGCTGCCGTTCTTCGGCATCGTGACCGAGATCTTCCCGGTCTTCTCCCGCAAGCCCGTCTTCGGCTACGTGGGCCTCATCGGCGCCACCATCGCCATCGCCGGGCTCTCCATCACGGTGTGGGCGCACCACATGTACGTGACCGGCGGGGTGCTCCTCCCGTTCTTCTCCTTCATGACGTTCCTGATCGCCGTGCCCACAGGCGTGAAGTTCTTCAACTGGATCGGGACCATGTGGAAGGGGTCCCTGTCCTTCGAGACACCGATGCTGTGGTCCGTCGGCTTCCTCGTGACCTTCCTCTTCGGCGGCCTCACCGGCGTGGTCCTCGCGGCCCCGCCGCTGGACTTCCACGTCTCGGACTCGTACTTCGTCGTCGCGCACTTCCACTACGTCGTCTTCGGCACCGTCGTCTTCGCGATGTTCGCCGGATTCCACTTCTGGTGGCCGAAGTTCACCGGCAAGATGCTCGACGAGCGGCTCGGGAAGATCACCTTCTGGACCCTCTTCGTCGGCTTCCACGGCACCTTCCTCGTCCAGCACTGGCTGGGCGCCGAGGGCATGCCGCGCCGGTACGCCGACTACCTGGCGGCCGACGGCTTCACGTGGCTCAACACCACGTCCTCCATCAGCTCCTTCCTCCTCGGCCTGTCGGTCCTGCCGTTCTTCTACAACATCTGGAAGACCGCCAAGTACGGCAAGAAGATCGAGGTGGACGACCCGTGGGGCTTCGGCCGCTCCCTGGAGTGGGCCACCTCCTGCCCGCCCCCGCGGCACAACTTCGACGCCCTGCCCCGCATCCGCAGCGAGTCGCCGGCCTTCGAACTGCACCACCCGGCGATCAACGCGATGGACCAGACCATCAACGCCCCGCACCAGTCCGTGATCAAGGCCCCCGGCGAGCGCGACCACCGCGGCGACTGAACCGGTGGGGCCGCCCGGCGCGGCCCCACCACCGTGGCACCCGCAGCCCCTGACGCAGAGAGCCCCCTGACGCAGACAGCAAGGAGCCGTACGTGGAGCAGCCCACCCCCGACAGCGCGCGCGGACTCGTCCAGCTGGAGGGGTACCTGCTGTGGAACGCCGAGGTGGCGGAGGCCAGGCGGCGGGCGCGGTGCCTCACCGAGCACCTGCCCTGGCTCACCACCGCGCAGCGCGAGGACCTCGAGCGCGCCTACACCGCCGACCGGCTCGACGACTCCAAGGAGATGCTGCGCCGCGTCGCCGCCCGCTCGGTGAGCCTGCGCGCCGAGTACACGGCGCGCTACGAGCGACTGCGCCGCCGCTGCGTGGCCACCGCCGTGCTCGGCACGGCCGTCGCCTTCGTGAGCCTGCTGTGCGGGGTGCTCGCCGTGCTCGCCGGAGACTGAGGCACCGGCACCCGGCACCGCGAGGCCGCGCACGGGAGGGGCCCGGCACCTGTGACAGGTGCCGGGCCCCTCCCGTGCGACGTACGGGGCGCGCCCTCGCTCAGACCTGCGGGGGCAGCCCGCGCGGCCGTCCCCGGCCCCGCGTCAGCACGTACCCGCCGATCCCGCACAGCGCGCCGAGCACCGCGCCGCCGCCGGTCCACCACCAGCGGTCGTTCCAGCGGCCCGACGACCAGCCGTCCTCCGGCTCGGGCGCCTGCGGAGCCGCCGCGGGCAGCAGCGGCTTCGCGAGCTTTCCGCCCACGGCCGCGGCCCCGCCCTTGTCGACCGTGGACACCTCCACGGCCGCGTCGACCGGCAGGCCCATGTCCTGTGCGGGCGCGTCGAGCACCGTCAGGCGCACGTAGTAGGCGCCGGGCAGCGGGTCGTTCGCCCACGGCTCCGCCCAGGCGCGCACCGTGCGCAGCGTGCACGACAGCCGCACCGTGGTGGTCTCGGCCGCGACCGTACGGGTCTGCGCGCCGTAGCGGCACGCCTGCCGCCGCCGCAGCCCGTCGTACACGTCGACCTGCCACGTCTGCGCTCCGTGCCGGGCACTCGCCGCCGGGAGCCTCACGTCGGCACGCACCGTCGCCGAGCGTCCCGCGTCCCCGGGGTAGACCCAGTACAGGTAGTCGCCCGTCGAGGCGTGCGCGGTGCCGCGCTGTCCCACGTCGAGCGCGGTCGCGGTGCGGAAGGAGGTGCCCGCCTCCGTGGGCGCCGCCCCCTTGTCGTTCCCGTCGTCGGCCCGTGCCGCGACCGCCGGGCCGAGCGCGAGGCACAGCGCGGCGAGCGCGGCCCCCGCCCGGCGCGCGAAGGCGCCGGGCTTGTTCCGCATCCTCATCAGTTGCTCCTCCACACCGTGACGCGCCAGCGCGAGACGAAGCCCCACACCAGTCCGGTCAGCAGACCCACCACCGCGAGCAGACCGAGCAGCCACCAGCCGTGCCCGAGCCCGAAGGAGGCCACGTCCGAGCCGTTCGAAGGACCGCCCACCACATCGATCGTCAGTTCCAGCGGCAGACCGGGGGCCTTCGCGGTGCTCGCGCCCCGGTCGGTGAAGGAGTGCGCCACCTGGAGGCACACCGTCTCGGCGGGCGGCTCGTCGCCGTCGTCGTCATCCGCCTCCGGCTTCGGGTAGCGCAGCCCCGTCGAGAGCGCGTCGGTGCGCCCCGTCCCGGCCGCCTCGCCCCGCACGATCTCGCGTCCGTGCAGCGTCACCGCGCGCAGCAGCACGCCGCTGTCCGGCGCCACCGCGCGGTCCGCCGCGACCGTCACCGCCGCCCGCAACTCCTTGCCGGGCGGGAGTTCGACGCGGTACCAGCGGTGCTCGCCGATCCTCGCGCGGTCGCTGTACAGACCGGTCCTCAGCTCGGGCGCCTTCGCGCACTCCGCCGCGCCGGACACCGCCGAGGGCGTCACGACCGGGTCTGCCGCCCGGTGCACCAACTGCTTGACGCGGCCGGAGAGGTCCTTCGTGTGCCGGACCGTCGTGTACGTCCCGCCGGTCGCCTCGGCGATGCAGCTGAGCTGATCGCGCGTCTTCGCGTCGGGCACGAGACCCAGTGTGTCCACGACGAGGTGCACGCCCTTCGCGGCGATCTCGCGGGCCACCTCGCAGGGGTCGCGGTGGCAGGTGTCCTCGCCGTCCGTGATGAGGACGATCCGCTTGCTCGCCTCACCGCCGCGCAGGTCGTCGGCGGCGCCGAGGAGCGCGGGCCCGATCGGCGTCCACCCCGTGGGGGAGAGCGTCGCCACGGCGGCCTTCGCCTCGGTGCGGTCCGGGTGGCCGACCGGGTAGAGCTGACGGGTGTCCTTGCAGCCCGTCTCGCGGTCCTCGCCCGGGTAGTCGGCGCCGAGGGTGCGGATGCCGAGCTCGACGTCCTCGGGGACGGCGTCGAGCACCTCGTTGAACGACTGCTTCGCCGCCGACATGCGTGAGGCGCCGTCGATGTCCTTCGCCCGCATCGAACCGCTGACGTCGAGGACCAGTTCTACCTGGGGCGGCGCCTTGCCCGCGTCGGGCTCGTCCGCGGCCTGGGCGGCGGCCCCCGGCAGCAGGGCGAGCGCGACGGCGAGCGCCCCTCCGGCGGCTGCCACCCGGTATTTCGTCAAGATCATCGTGGGATCGTACGGATAATCGGCCGCGAAGCCAAAATAAGCCGTTCGGGGGACAGTTGACGGCCCGTTCTGCTCCGGCTGCCGCCCCGGAGGGACGTAGCCGCGCAGGGGGCGCGTGTGGCGGGAGCGGGGCGGTGGAACGCGTGAGGCATGACAGAGAGAGACAGCCCCCGCTCGATGATGCCCCGTCTCGTGGTCCTCGCGCCCCAGCCGGCCCACCCTCCCTTCCGCGTCGTCGAGGCGGACGGGCAGGTGGTCGGCGAGGCCACCAACGTGAAGGAGGTGGTGGCGGTCGCCCTCGCCCTCGGCCTCACCGCGGAGGATCTCGACGACCCCGACAAGGTGCTGTGGGTGGGCGGCGACCAGTACAGCTGGACCCCGCGCTGAGCCGCGCGCACCACCACACCGCGGCGCCGGGCCCCGCCCGGCGCCGCCGCGCGTGCCGGGGTGCGCGAGCGATGCCTCTCTCGTACGTCCTGCCACGAGAGAGTGCACTTCCGGCGGCCCGGCCCCGCACGGGCCCCGACGGCGGTACCCTCGGCCCCACCGCGTCCCCTCCCCGTTCCCGAACTGGCCCGGCACCGCAGGCGGATGCCCTCGAAGGCGTCCCGGAGCGGGCGGCATCCGACGGGAGTGCCACCGGACGCGGCAGGCACCACTCCGGCCCCGGCCGGGGACCACCACCACGTCCAGGAAGTGAGTCGTCCGTGACCCAGGACCCCACCGAGGTGCAGAACCTCAAGGCGCAGTACGAGGCGAAAGTCGCCGCCGACCTGCACGCCAACACCGAGGAGCAGTCGAGGATCGCCGAGGAGATCGACGCGCTGCGCGAGCGGCTCGGCGTCCTCGCCCGCGAACAGGGGATGCTGACGGGGGTGCAGCAGGCCCTCGGCGGCGCCCCCGCCACCACCGCCGACACCGCCCCCGCCACCACCGCCGACACCGCTCCGGCTCCCGCCGCCGAGTCGGCGAAGGTGCCGCGCGCCCGCGCGGAGAGCCCGGCGCAGGCCCCCGCGTCCGCCGCGGTGGCACCCGAGGCGGCCCCGGTTCCCGTACCGGCCCCGGCCTCCGGACTGGCGACCACTGTCCCCGCCTCGGTCGCCGGGACGGCGGAGAAGGCCCCCGCGCGCACCACGTCGAAGCCCGCGGCCAAGACCAAGACCGCAGCCAAGTCCGCTTCCAAGGCCGCGTCGAAGACCGCAGCCAAGCCCGCGTCCAAGGCCGCCCCGAAGACGCGGGCCAAGTCCACGGCCGGGGCCAAGGCGCCCGCCAAGTCGGCCCCCAAGCCCACCGCCAAGCCCACCGCCAAGGCCGAGGCGAAGTCCGCCACCTCGCCCGCCACCACGACCGCGCCCTCGTCCGCCACCGACACCACCCCCGCCGGGCGTATCACGCTGCGCGAACTGATCTCCCGGCAGCTCGCGGCCCACGGCGAGCCCCGCTCCGCCGCCGAGGTCGGGTCGACCCTCCGCGAGGAGCACCCCGACCGCGAGCTGAAGGGCAACGTCGTGCGTACCACGCTCGAAGCGCTCGTCGCCAAGGGTTTGGTGCAGCGGTCGCGCCAGCAGAAGTCCGTCTACTACACGCACACCACGGCGGCGGGAACCACCACCCGCGACTGACCCGCCCCGCCCCTCTGCCCCGTGGTCAGGGGCGGTGCGCACGCCCCGCGCGCCGCCCCGAGCGGCCCCGAGCCGCCCTCGTACCCCCGTACGACCCGCGTCCGGCGGATTCGGGGGCGCTCGCGGTGGGAAGACGGGCCCCATGGGGAACGTGACGCGTACACGCATGAACCGGCGGCCTGGACGGCACGGAGCGGGAGGCCGCCCCGTGCGGGGCGTCCTGCTCTGCCTCCTGACGGCGGCGGCACTCACCGCCTGCTCGGGCGGGGACGGCGGGAGCGAGGCCCAGTCGGCCTCGGACGCCTCCGCCGCGCCCACGAGCGGGACGGCGAGCCCGCCCGGCCTGGGCTCCCCGGAGCCGAGCACCTCCGCCCCGCAGAGCACCTCGCCCGGCCAGTCGCGGGAGGGCTCGGGGGACAGCTCCCCGGGCCGTCCCCGGAGCACCCCGCCGAGCGCCGTGCCGAGCGCCTCCGCGAGCACGCCCGCGACCTCCGCGCCGAAGGACAGCGGCACCCCGCGCTGCGCCTCCGCCGGGATGCGGCTCGTCCTCGGGCGCGGCGACGTGGGCGCGGGCAACATCCACTACTCGCTCGTCTTCACCAACACCTCGGGCCGCACGTGCGTGCTCAGCGGCTACCCCGGGGTCTCCCATCTCGCGGGCGACGGGGCGCAGATCGGCGCTCCGGCGAAGCGCGAGGGAGGAGCCGGGAGCAGCGTCCGGCTCGCGCCGGGCGCCAAGGCGCACAGTGAGGTGCACACGCTCAACGGGGGAGTCGGGGGCCCCTGCCGGGCGAAGGGCGAACTGCTGCGGGTCTACCCGCCCGGCTCGCGGGAGGCGATGACGACGCGGGCGGGCGACTTCCGCGTCTGCGGGGACACCTTCACGGTGACGACGCTCAGCGCGGGCGCCGGTCCCTCCTGAGCCTCGGCCCTCCCGCCCCGGCACGGCGAGTACGGGTGGGGGGGCGGCCCGCGATGCGCGGGCCGCCCCCCTCCCCGCAAGTCTGCGGGGTCACCCGTTCAGCAGCTCAGATTCGCGCCCGGGTCGACGCCCAGGATCTGCGCGAAGCGCGTGTAGCTGTCGACGCGGCTCTGCACCTGCGCCGGGTTCTTCCCGTCGCACTCCAGGCTGCCGTTGATGCTGCGGATCGTCTCGCCGAAGCCGCGCCCGTTGACGATCGCGTCGTGCGGCGTCATCGTGCCGGGGCCGTTCTGCGTGTTCCAGTACCACAGCCCGGTCTTCCAGGCGACGGCCGCGTCCTTCTCCACGAGGGACGGGTTGTTGAGGAGGTCGATGCCGAGCGCGTCGCCCGCCGCCTTGTAGTTGAAGTTCCAGCTGAGCTGGATGGGGCCGCGCCCGTAGTACTGGTCGGTCCCCGCCGGGCAGCCGTAGGGCTGCGAAGTGTCGCAGTAGTGCGGGTAGTTGGCGGTGTTCTGCTCGACGACGTAGACGAGGCCGCCGGTCTCGTGGCTCACGTTGGCGAGGAAGGCCGCGGCCTCCTGCTTGCGCGTCGTGTCGCTGCCGGTCCCCGAGAAGCCGGGGTAGGCGTCGAGCGCGGCCGTCAGGCCCTCGTACGTGTAGAACGAGTTGCGGCCCGGGAACATCTGGTCGAACTGGGACTGGCTCACCACGAAGGCGGCGGCGGAGACGTGCTGACTCGTGCCGGCGTTCGCGGTGCGGGGGCTCGCCGCGGCGGTGGTGCCGCCGAGCGCGAGCGTGGTGAGGGCGGCGGCCGAGGCGGTCGCCGAGAGGAGAGCGAGCAATCGTGCGCGCACGGGGGGCTCCATTCGTGCGGGCGGGCCGCCGCGAGGAGGTGGCGGCGGCCCGCCGGTGTGGGGGGAGGGGGTGGGGCTGGGGAAGCACCACGGGCGGGGGTGCGGGGCCCGCGCCCGTGGCTCGCGCTTCGTGGAAGTGCCTTGTGCTGCTTGCCGATTACTGCCTGACGCTTACTGCCTGCCGCACGGGACCTCTACCGCACCGTGACGTCGATGCAGTTGTAGAAGGCGTTGGTGGTGTCGGCGATGTTCCACACCGCGAGGACCTTCTGCTTGCCCTTCAAGTTCCCGAAGTTGACGGTGTGGGTCACGGTGGCGCCGGGCTTGGCACCGCCGTCGTTGAACTCGGCTATCTTCTGGCCGCCGACGAAGTACTGCCAGGTGCTCGTGGAGTGCTGCGCCGTGAGCTTCCAGCTGAACTGCGTGGAGGAGCTGACCGGGGTCGCCACCCAGCCCTTGGAGTCGTCGTCGAGTTCCGCGAAGCGCGAGTTGCCGCCGCTGCAACTCGTCAGGCCCTTGGGCCCCTCGACGCTCTGCGGCTCGTACTTGATCTCGCCACAGGAGACGGTGCCGGCCGCGCACTGGGCCTGCCTGCTCGGCGGGTTGCTGATGTAGCCGTGGGCGCTCGCGGTGCTCGCACCGAGCGTGAGGGCGAGGGCGGGGGCCAGGACGGCGCCCGCTCCGATGGCGAACTTCCTTTTGGCGTGCATGAGTTCTCCTTCACTGCGGTCGGTCTGCCCGGGAGCGGTGCGGCGATTGGGGCGCCGTGCCGTCCGGACGGGCCTCTCAGGGTGGGGGTGCAAGAGGCGCGAAGGCTTCTGGCCGCGACCGGTGAACACGGCACGGGAGTACCGGAGTTCCCAATGGTCTGGGCCACTTGGACTAGACCATACCGAGTCACGTGTTCACGTCAAGGGAGCGGAAGCGCTTGACCGGAGTGCGCCCCCGTCCTGAGCGGGGCGCGGTATCCTCCGCGCCGCGCGCGGCAGTTGCCCCCGCGCGGGCGGGTTTGCCCCGAACGCGTGAGCGTCGTGCGGGTGTTCTACTCCCGTCCTCCCGCGTGGGAAGCGCGTCGTACGGCCCCCGTCCGGCGATCATCGCGGTAGTCCGTCCCGTACGTCCCCCAGCGGAGCCCGCCGTGAAGGCATCGATCGTCCTCTACACCTCCGACCTGCGCCTGCACGACCACCCGCCCCTGCGCGCCGCCGTGCGCGAGGCCGAGGAGGTGGTGCCGCTCTTCGTCCGCGACCCCGGAATCAAGAAGGTGGGTTTCCACGCGGCCAATCGGGCCGCCTTCCTCGCCGACTGCCTCGGCGACCTCGACGCGGGACTGCGCGAGCGCGGCGGCCGGCTCGTGGTGCGCGCGGGCGAGCCCGCACAGGTCGTGCGCGAACTCGTCGGGTCCACGGGCGCGGAGCGCGTGCACGTGGCGGCCGGGGTCAGCGCGTACGCGAGGAACCGCGCCGACCGGCTGCGCGCGGCGCTCGAAGGGACGGGCGCCGAACTCGTCGAGCACGAGGCGGTGATCACGGCACTGCCGCCCGGCGAGGTCGTCCCGGGCTCCAAGGACCACTTCGCCGTCTTCACCCCGTACCACCGCCAGTGGTCGGCCCAGCACCTGCGCGAACCCCTCGGCGCGCCGCGCAAGCTGAGCGTTCCGTCGAAGGTCCGCTCCGACGGGGTCCCGCGCCGCGAGGACGTCGAGGGGGTCTCGCCGGGGCTCGCCCGGGGCGGCGAGCGCGAGGGCCGCGCGCGGCTCGCGGACTGGCGGCGCGACGGGATCAGCCGGTACGAGGACCTGCACGACGACCTCGCGGGCGACGGCACCTCGCGGCTCTCCCCGTACCTCCACTTCGGGGCGCTCTCGGCGGCCGAGTGCGTGCACCGGGCGCGCGCCGTCGGCGGGGCGGGGGCCGACGCCTTCGTGCGGCAACTGTGCTGGCGCGACTTCCACCACCAGGTGCTCGCCGCACGCCCCGCCGCCGCCCACGAGGACTACCGCCCGCGCGGCGACCACTGGCGCACCGGGAGCGACGCGGAGCACGAGGCCGCCGCCTGGCGCGAGGGCCGCACCGGCTACCCCGTCGTCGACGCCGCGATGCGGCAGCTCGCGCACGAGGGCTGGATGCACAACCGGGGCAGGCTCCTCGCCGCGAGCTTCCTCACCAAGACCCTCTACCTCGACTGGCGGCTCGGCGCCGCGCACTTCCTCGACCTCCTGGTCGACGGCGACCTCGTCAACAACCAGATGAACTGGCAGTGGGTCGCGGGGACCGGCACCGACACCCGCCCCGGGCGGGTGCTCAACCCGCTCACGCAGGCCCGCAAGTACGACCCGGAGGGCGACTACGTACGCCATTGGGTGCCCGAGCTGCGCGGCATCGAGGGGCGCGCGGTGCACGAGCCGTGGAAGCGCCCGCGCGAGGAGCGCGAGGGGTACCCCGAGCCGCTCGTCGACCTCGCCGAGGGCCGCGACCGCTTCCGCAGGGCCCGCGAGAAGGGCTGAGCCGGGCGGGGTGGTGTGCGCGGGGCGTACGAGGGCACGCGGAGCCGTGGCGGAGGCATCCCTTCCGCCACGCGCGGCGGGCCCGTACCGCGAGTGACAACCCGCGCACATCGTGTCGAAACAGGGCAGAATGGTGTTTTCCGCCCCCGGAAAACGGGGAGGCGGACCACCGTGGCGGTGGAGCACCTCGCCCGCGTGCGATCCGTACGGCTCCCGCCCCCGCCGAACGAATGAGGAGAGGCACGTGCCCGCAGTACCGAACATCACCCTCAACAACGGCGTGGAGATCCCCCAGCTCGGTTTCGGGGTCTTCCAGGTCCCGCCGGAGAAGACCAAGGAGGCCACGCTCAGCGCCCTCGACGTCGGCTACCGGCACATCGACACCGCCGAGATGTACGGCAACGAGAAGGAGGTCGGGCAGGCGGTCCGCGAGTCCGGCATCGACCGCGCGGAGCTGTTCGTCACGAGCAAGCTCAACAACGGCTTCCACGCCCACGACGACGCGCTCGCCGCCTTCGACCAGAGCCTCGCCGATCTCGACATCGGCTACCTCGACCTCTTCCTGATCCACTGGCCGCTGCCCAAGGTCGGCGACTTCGTCGAGACCTGGAAGGCGCTGGAGGAGGTCTACCGCTCGGGGCGCGCCAAGGCGATCGGCGTCTCGAACTTCCAGCCGCACCACCTGCGGCGCCTCCTGGACGAGACGGACGTCGTCCCCGCCGTCAACCAGATCGAGGTGCACCCGTACCTCACCCAGGAGACGGTGCGCGCCTTCGGCGCCGAGCACGGCATCGCGACCGAGGCGTGGTCCCCGATCGCCCAGGGCCTCGTCCTCAAGGACCCGGTCATCACCAGCATCGCCGACCGCCTCGGCAAGTCGGCCGCGCAGGTCACGCTGCGCTGGCACATCCAGCGCGGCGACATCGTCTTCCCGAAGTCCGTCACCCGCTCCCGCGTCGAGGAGAACTTCGCCCTGTTCGACTTCGAGCTGACCGAGGGCGACATGTCCGAGATCTCGGCCCTCAACCGCGACGAGCGCACGGGACCGAACCCGGACGAGTTCAACTACGTGCCGTAAGCGGCTTCGCCGCGCGTACCAGCCCCCGGAATCTGCTCCGGGGGCCATTCGCGCGGCGCCGGGCCCGGGGCGGCCGTCCCGCGTTCGGCCGGGGGAGGGGCCCGCGGGCCGGGGTGCGAGCCGCGTTTGACTTCGAGTGCGCTCCAGTTCGTAGCGTCGTCGTCATGACCCGTAGCCAGCAGCACCCCATCGGTTCCCCCTTCGGCCACGACTCCACCGCGAGCGAAGTGCTCTCCGGCATCGACCTCGGCGGCAAGCTCGCCGTCGTCACGGGGGGTTACTCCGGCATCGGCCTGGAGACCACCCGCGCCCTCGCCGGGGCGGGCGCCCACGTCGTCGTGCCCGCGCGCCGGCCCGAGGCCGCGCGCGAGGCGCTCGCCGACATCGAGGGCACCGAGGTCGCCACCCTCGACCTGGGCGACCTCGACAGCGTCCGGGCCTTCGCCGAGGAGTTCCGCGCCTCGGGCCGTTCGATCGACCTCCTCATCAACAACGCGGGGATCATGGCCTGCCCCGAGACCCGCGTCGGGCCCGGCTGGGAGGCCCAGTTCGGCACGAACCACCTCGGCCACTACGCCCTCACCAACCTCCTGCGCCCGGCGCTCGTCGCGGACGGCGGCGCCCGCGTCGTCGAGCTGTCCTCGACGGGGCACCTGCGCTCCGGCATCCGCTGGGACGACGTCGACTTCCGCGAGGGCTACGACAAGTGGGAGGCGTACGGGCAGGCCAAGACGGCCAACGTGCTCTTCGCCGTCCACCTCGACGCCCTCGCGGCCGAGGACGGCGTACGGGCCTTCGCGCTGCACCCCGGCGGCATCCTCACGCCGCTCCAGCGCCACCTGGAGCGGCAGGAGATGGTGGACAGGGGCTGGATCGACGAGCAGGGCGAGCTGATCGACCCCGATGTCTTCAAGACCCCCGAGCAGGGCGCGGCCACGACCGTCTTCGCCGCGACCTCGCCGCTCCTCGACGGCCTCGGCGGCCTCTACCTGGAGGACTGCGAGGTCGCCGTCCCCGCCGACGAGGCTCCCGAGGGAAGCGGCGGCGTCAAGGACTGGGCGATCGACCCCGAGCAGGCGGCCCGGCTGTGGGCCCTGTCCGCCGAGCGCACGGGCATCGACACCTTCGGACGCGGCTGAGGGACCGGGGAATCGGGGCGGCACGGGGGAGCGGGGGCCGCACCGCGCCGGGCGCCTCGCAGGCGGAGCGGCCCGGTTCCCGCACCGCCCCGGCCCGGTCCCCCCTCGTCCTCAGCCCTTCAGCTCCAGCACCCCCGCCAGCTCCCGCCACCCGGCGCGCGGCAGCGAGTCCGGGTTGCCGTCGAGGAGCTGGACGGCGACGTGGTCGGCGCCCGCCTCGTGGTACTCGGCGATGCGGCCCCGTACGGTCTCCGGCGAGCCCCAGATGACCGTCGCGTCCACGAGCCGGTCGCTGCCGCCCGCGCGGAAGTCCTCCTCGGTGAAGCCGAGGCGCAGCCAGTTGTTCGTGTAGTTGGGCAGCTTGAGGTACATCGCGAGGACCTGCCGCCCGATCGCGCGGGCCCGCTCGGCGTCCTCGCTCAGCACGACCTTCACCTCGGGCGCGAGCAGCGGCCCGGGGCCGAGGGCCTCGCGGGCCTCGGCGGTGTGCTGCGGCGTCACGAGGTACGGGTGCGCGCCGGCCGCGCGGGTCCCCGCGAGCTTCAGCATCTTCGGGCCGAGTGCCGCGAGGACGCGCCGCGCGGCGGGGACGGGGCGCGGGGCCGCGTCGAGCGTGTCGAGGTAGGCGACCATCGTCGAGTACGGCTTGCGGTAGTTCTTCACGGCGGGGGCGTGGCTCGCGCCGAGGCCGAGGAGGTAGCGGCCCGGGTGTGCCTCGTCGAGGTCCGACGCCTCGGCGGCGACGTCCTCGGCCGTGTGCTCCCAGATGTTGAGGATGCCGTTGGCGACGGTGATCCGCGAGGTCGCGGCGACGAGCGCGGCGGCCCCCGTCACGCTGCTGTTCCCGCCGAGCCACACCGCCCCGTACCCCAGCTCCTCCAGTTCCCCGGTCGCCTCCTGGGCGATCGGGTCCCCCTTGCTCAGCAGCCCGTTCCAGATGCCGATACGGCCCATGTCCATGCCGGTCCTTCCTGTCGGTGCGATCCGGCGCGACGGTACGGGATCGCGGCACCGCCGTCCGGGAGGCTTCACCGGCGCCAACCGCACCGGTGATCACAGCTATTCCCCGCCGGACCCCGGTCGCGTTCCTCCCCCTCCGTGTCTTCACCGGAAGGAACCGGTGTGCGGTCGCTCAGGCGCGAGGACGGGCCCCCGCACGGGGGGACCGCCACAGTCCCCGGCGCTCCAGGAGCGGCAGCACCCCCTCGCCGAACCAGTACGCCTCCTCCAGGTGCGGGTAGCCGGAGAGGACGAACTCGTCGATGCCCACCGCGTGGTACTCCTCGACGAGCCGGGCCACCTCCTCGTGCGAGCCGACCATCGCGGTGCCCGCGCCGCCCCGCACGAGCCCGACGCCCGCCCACAGGTTCGGGTGGATCTCCAGCGCGTCGCGCCGCCCGCCGTGGAGCGCGAGCATCCGCCGCTGCCCCTCCGACTCGCTGCGGCCCAGCCCCCGCTGGACGTCCTCGACGAGCTTCTCGTCGATCCCGTCGAGCAGCCGCGCCGCCTCGGCCCACGCGTCCTCCGAGCGGTCCCGCGTGAGCGTGTGCAGCCGGATACCGAAGCGCACCTCGCGCCCTTCCCGGGCCGCCAGCTCCCGCACCGCGCCGATCTTCTCCGCGACGGCGGCGGGCGGCTCGCCCCACGTCAGGTACACGTCCGCGTGCCGGGCCGCCACGCGCAGCGCGGCGGGCGACGAGCCGCCGAAGTACACGGGCGGCACGGGGTCGGGGAGCCGCCCGAGGCGCGCGCCCTCGACCCTGAGGTGCTCCCCGGCGTGGTCCACGGTCCCGCCGCGCCACAGGCTCCGTACGACGTGCAGGAACTCGTCCGTGCGGGCGTAGCGCCCGTCCTTGTCGAGGAAGTCCCCGAACGCGCGCTGCTCGGCGCTCTCGCCACCGGTCACGACGTTGAGCAGCAGCCGCCCGCCCGACTGCCACTGGTAGGAGGCGGCCATCTGCGCCGCGAGCGTCGGCGAGAGCGCGCCGGGGCGGAAGGCCACAAGGAACTTGAAGCGCTCGGTGTGCTGGCTGAGCATCGCCGTCGTCAGCCAGGCGTCCTCGCACCACGTGCCGGTCGGCGTCAACGCCCCCTCGAAGCCGAGCTGTTCGGCGGAGCGCGCGATGAGGGCCAGGTACTCGACGGAGGGCGGGCGGTCGCCGCCGCTCGCGGTCACGGGCGTGCCGTGGCCGCCGCCGACGACCTCGCGGCTGTCGCCGTTGGTGGGCAGGAACCAGTGGAAGGTCAGAGGCACGGGAAAGCTCCGTTCGGCACGGGGGACCCGCCGGGGCGCGCGGGGGGAGGAGCACGGCGCGCGAGCGCGAGGCGCGCGGCGCGACGCCGTACAGGGGGAGGGGAGGCGGTACGGGAGAGGGGCGCCGCTCAGCGCGTGCCGCTCGGGCGCGTACCGCCCGCGGTGGAGCGACACGCCGCGCTCGACACCCGGGCGAGGTCGACGTGGCGACGCCGCGTCAGAACCGTGCGCTGATCCATGCCCCGATCCAAACGGCGCCCGGCGGGGGTGTCAAGAGGCCCCCGCCGCCGGGGAGGTCCGGGGCCTGCCCGGAGGATCCGGAGCCTGTGAGGTCCGGGCCCTGTCCGGAACCCCCGGAGCTCGCGAGGTCCGGGTTCTGCCCGGAAGCGCCGGAGCCGCCGCAGCCAGAGAGGCCCGGAGCCCCGCCGCCGGGAGCCGGAGCCCCGCCACCGGGGGCCGGAGCGCCGGTGCGGGGGGCCGGAGCGCCCGGGCCCCTCCCGGCGCTCAGCCCGTTCTCGTCGCGCGCCCCGCCCCCACCGCGACCGGCTCGGGTGCCGTGAATCCCTCGGCGACCTCCGGCGGCAGCGGGCCCGCGCCGAGAAGCCCGGTCACGGCGCCGACCGCGAGCCGCCGCCACATCCCCGCGTACCGCAGCATCGTGTGCTCCCCGCCCGTCAGCCGCACGCCCGAGGCCACCGCCCCTTCCTCGCGGGCGCGCGTGAGCAGCCGCCAGGAGGCGTCGGGCGAGGTGACCCGGTCCTGGTCGCCGTGGAGGATCACGAGTTCACGGCCCGCGAGCTGGGCGACCGGCTCGCCCTCGGGGCACCACGGAGCGAGCGCCACGATTCCGCGCACGGTGGGGTGTCCCGCGGCGCGCAGCGCGGCGCGCCCGCCCATCGAGTGCCCGAGCAGCACGACGGGGCGGTCGCCGTCGCGCGCGGCGAGGGCGTCGAGCGCGAGCAGGGTGTCCTGGAGCGGGTCGGCCGCGCTGCCGTTCCAGCCCCGGTAGCGGTAGCGCACCGGGACGACCTCGGCGCTGCGGCTCGGCAGGGCGCGCCGCAGCGCCGTCGCGAACGGCCGCATCCGCAGCGCGGCCGGCTGCCAGGGCCGCGCCGGTTCCCGCCCCTCCGCCTTGCCCCCGTGCAGCACCACGACGGTGCACCGCCCGCTTCCCGGTGCGTCCCTGCCCCGTTCCGATGCGCCGCGTACCGCTTCCCTGTCCGCCACCTTCGTCCCCTTTCCGTCCGCCCGGACCCTACCGGGATGATCCGTGGCCAAAGGTCCGGTGGACGGCTCGGGAATGTCGCGCCCCGGTTCGCCGGGGCGGCGGGTCCGGCCGGGCGTGCTCAGCTGTCGTAGTCGACGGTCAGCTTCTCGGAGACGGGGAAGGTCTGGCAGGTCAGCACGTACCCGGCGGAGACCTCGTTCTCCTCCAGGGCGAAGTTGCGGCGCATGTCCGCCTCGCCCTCGGTGACGAGCGCGCGGCACGTGCCGCAGACGCCGCCCTTGCAGGCGAAGGGCAGGTCCGAGCGGGTGGCCTGGGCGCCGTCGAGGAGGGTGCGGTCGCGCGGCAGCGCGTCGGTCGTGGAGCGGCCGTCGAGGACGATCGTGACCTCGCTCGCGGGGCCGTCCGCGGCGGGGCGGTCCGGGCGGACCGCCGGGGTGATGGGCTCGCCGTCGGCGAAGAAGAGCTCCTGGTGGACGCGCGCGGCCGGGACACCGAGCCCGTCGAGCACGTCGCGCGCGTCGGTGACCATGCCGTGCGGGCCGCACAGCCACCAGTGGTCCGCCGCTTCGACGTCCACGAGCGCCGCGACCAGCGCCGCCAGGCGCTCCGCGTCGAGACGGCCGCTGAACAGCTCGGCCTCGCGCGGCTCGCGCGAGAGCACGTGCGCCAGCTCGAAGCGCGTCGGGTAGCGGTCCTTCAGGTCGGCCAGCTCGTCGGCGAACATCACGGTGCCCGCGCGCCGGTTCCCGTAGAAGAGCGTGACGCGCGAGTCCTCGTCCGCGCCGAGCACGGAAGCGGCGATGGAGAGCATGGGCGTGATCCCGGACCCCGCGGCGATGAGCACGTGGTGCCCCGGCGTCGCGAGATCGGGCGTGAAGAGGCCGGTCGGGGACATGACCTCGACCTCGTCGCCCTCCCGCACCTCGTGGACGAGCCAGGAGGAGAAGAGACCGCCGGGGACCTCGCGCACGCCGATGCGGGGCGCGGTCCCCGCCGGGGAGCAGATCGAGTACGAGCGCCGCTCGTCGCCGCCCTCCACCTCGCGGCGCAGGGTCAGCGACTGGCCGGGGCGGTGCGCGTACTGCTCGGCGAGTTCCTCGGGGATGTCGAAGCCGACCGCGACGGCGTCCTCGCACAGCCGCTCCACCTGGGCGACACGGAGCGTGTGGAAGCCGGGGCGGCGCCGTGCGGATGGGCGCGCGCCCTCTACGGGGGTCGCGGTCATGTCGTACTCCTCAACATCTACCGACCGTTCGTTCGGGAGTAGATTTCCAAAGATTCCCACGGGGTGCAAGCCCTCGACGGTGCGGCACGCGCCACGTGACGGGAGGGTGGGTACGCGCAGGGACGGATTAAACGTGCAAAAGGTGCTTATAGGGCATGAGGGGCGGGCATCCCGTCCCCATGAGTACCTACGCGACCCCCGTGTCCAACACCGACGCAGATCCGAGCTTCACGACGGGCCTCGAACCGGGCGGCGGCGTCCCCCAGGGTGAGACCCCGCCCGCCGAGAGCAGTACGTCCGAGCCGGGGCCCTGGAAGGACCCGGCGCGCGGCTGGACCGCCGCCCCGCTCATCGCCGTCGGGGTGCTCGTGCTGTTCGTCGCGGGATTCTTCCTGGCGTACGCGGTGCTGATCCCGTAAATCCGATCCGGCGATACCGCCTGGAATCACTCCAAAGGGTGGTTTGAGAGGGGTCCGGCAACGAGGGGCGGTGCTCACCCGTCGTACGGGGTGGACGACCGTACGACCAGGGGGACCACCGCATGACCCGCACCTCCGCCCGGCCCCGCCACGCCTGGCGCACCTCTCTCGCTCTCCTCGCGCTCAGCGCGGGCGGCCTGCTCGGCGCCGCGCCTGCCTTCGCGCAGAGCCCCGGCCCGCACTGGCTGCGTGCGAGCGAGCTGCCGCCGCACCCTTCCTCCCGCTGGTACGCGGGACCCGTCACCGCCGGGCGCCCCGACCCACTGCCCCTCTGCGGCGGCGAGACCCTGCCGTCGACGGCGAGCCACCGCACCTTCCGCACCGACGTGGACACGCACGCCCTCCAGGTCGTCGTCGTGGAGCGCGACGCGCGGCGGGCCGCCGACTACGCGGAAGTGCTCCGCCGCGGCCTCGCGCGCTGCGCGGAGCGCGCCGCCGAGGACCCCGACGTCACCGCGACGCAGAAGTCCTACGGAAAACTCGACGTCGAGGAGGGCGCCCACGTCTACGGGGTGCACACCGTCACGAGCTGGGGCGCCTCCGACGTCTCGCTGTGGTCGGTGGGCCGTGACGGGCGCACGGTCACGCTCGTGGAGTGGGCCCAGCTCGGCGGCTTCGACTCCGCCCCCGTCCCCGCCTTCCGGCGGACGACCGTGACGGCGGTGAACAAGCTCCACTGAGCCCGGTACGCACGCCCGGGTCACGCGGGACGCGAGTGCGAGCGTCCCCGCTCGCGCCCGCCGAACCGCTCGGCGAGCACCCCGAGCACGAGGGCGTTCACGAGCGCGCCCACGAGGGGCCCGACCCAGAACAGCGCCGTCGGCAGCGCGGCGAAGATCATCGAAGCGGGGGCGGTGGAGAAGAAGATCCACACACCGGCCATGCTCGCGTCGGCGTGCGCCACGAGGTAGTGGTCGGCGATCACCCAGCACACGACCCCGGCCACGAGCGCCAGGTACCCCAGGGGCAGCGGGCGCAGGAGCAGGCGGCGGGCGGTCGCGAGGACGGTGCGCGAGGAGGTGGTCATTGCCGGGGGCCTTTCGTCGGCCTGGACGTCCGTGGGCGGACGATCTGACCCCCCAAGACTCGCGCGCCGCGCCGCGGCGCACCTCCGTGGACGTACTCAGATCCGGTCTGGGTACCCGCGCCGCGGCAGCCTGGGCGATCATGGGTATCGTCCCCCGGGACGGCCCGACCGGGGCCGCACGAGTGCGAGGGGGACGGATGCGCGCGCGGCGGTGGAGCGAGGTGGTGACCCACCACGGCGAGGGGCCGGGCTGGGACCCGGCGGCGGGGCGACTGCGCATCGTCGACCTGACGCGCGGCGAGCTGCTCACCTTCGACGCCGACGCGCGGCCCGAGCGGCTGCGTCTCGGCGACGTGCTCGCCGCGTGGCGCCCGCGCGCGGGCGGCGGGATCGTCGCGGCCGTCGAGCGTGGATTCACGCTCGTGGACCCGGACGGGACGGTGCGCCCGGGGCCCGAGCTGTGGAGCGACCCGACCGTGCGGATGAACGACGGGGGCTGCGATCCGGCGGGCAGCTTCTACTGCGGCTCGATGGCCTACGACGCGCGGCGCGGCGCGGGCAGCGTCCACCGCCTCGCCCCCGACGGCACCACGAGCGTCGTGCACCGCGACGCCACGATCTCCAACGGCCTCGTCTGGGCCCCCGACGGCAGCGAGGCCCACTACGCCGACACCGGCACGGGCACGGTCTTCCGCCTCCACCCCGACCCGGTCACCGGCGACTTCGGCACGCTGGATCCGTGGGTGCGGATCGACCCGGCGGACGGCGGCCCCGACGGGATCACCCGCGACGCCGAGGGCGGCATCTGGATCGCCCTGTGGGGCGGGCACGCCGTCCGCCGCTACGCCCCGGACGGGACGCTCGACGCGGTCGTCGACGTCGGCGCCCGCCAGGTCAGCGCGTGCGCCTTCGGCGGCCCCGGCTACCGCGAGCTGTACATCACCACCTCGCGCCAGGACCTCGCCCCGCACGAGGACCCCGACGCGGGCGCGGTCTTCCGCGCCGAGCCAGGGGTGCGCGGGCTGCCCCCGCTCCCGTACGCGGGCTGAGCGAGACGCGGGGCAGCGCCGCGACGCGGCCCCGCCCCCCGTTACGCCTGCACGAGCCGGTTCCGGTGCCGCCCGAGCCCCTCGGCCTCCAGCTCCATGACGTCCCCCGCGCGCAAATAGGGGAAGCGCCCCGAGAGCGCCACGCCCTCCGGCGTCCCGGTGTTGACGAGGTCGCCCGGCTCCAGGACGAGGTACTGCGACAGGTGCCGCACGATCTCGGCGACCGAGAAGACCATGTCGGCGGTCGAGGAGTCCTGCCGCGCCTCGCCGTTGACCCACGAGCGCAGCCGCACGGCCTGCGGGACGGGCAGCTCCTCGGCCGTCAGGACCCAGGGCCCCAGCGGGTTGAAGGTCTCGGAGCTCTTGCCCTTCGACCACTGCCCGCCCGGCGCGTCGAGCTGGACGGTGCGCTCCGAGACGTCGTTGGAGAGCACGTACCCGGCCACGTAGTCCAGCGGGTCCTCGTCGGCGCCGAGATACCGCGCCCGCTTCCCGATGACGACCCCGAGTTCCACCTCCCAGTCGGTGCGCTCGCTGCCGCGCGGAATCAGCACGTCGTCCTCGGGCCCCGCGAGCGCGTTCGGTCCCTTGTAGAAGAGGATCGGCTCGGCCGGCGGCTTCGCGCCCGACTCCGCGGCGTGCGCCGCGTAGTTCTGCCCGATGCAGAGCACCGCGCCGGGCCGGGCGAGCGGCGCCCCGACCCGCTGCCCCGCCACATCGACACGGAACAGCTCACCCGCGGCGTGCGCGCGGGCCACGCGTGCCGGACCGCCGTCGCGGAAGAACTCGGGGGTCAGGTCGTCGGTCAGGCCGCTCAGGTCGTAGTGGTGACCGTCCGTGCCGAGCAGGACGGGTCGTTCGGCACCGACGGCGCCGACGCGCTGGAGACGCATGGAAGAAGAACCTCCGGAGGGGGCGGTTGGATCACGGCTGGGAACGGCGGCGTCACGAGTCTGCCGCTTCGCGGGGCACGGGGGAAGACGGGGCCCCGCTCACTCGACCCGCACGAGCGCTTCGGGCCCGACCGCGTGGCGCAGCGGCCGGCCCGCGAGGTACCTCGCGATCTCGGCGACGGTGCTCGCGCCGAGCGCGTGCCTGCCCTCGACGGTCGCCGCCGCCTGGTGCGGGGTCAGCAGGACGTTCGGCAGCGCGCGCAGCGGATGGTCCACGGGCAGCGGCTCCGCGTCGTACACGTCGAGCGCCGCGTCGAGCCGCCCCGTGCCCACCTCGGCGAGCAGCGCCGCCTCGTCGACCAGCCACGAGCGGGCGGTGTTGACGAGCCCCGCGCCGTCCGGGAGGAGGGCGAGCTCCCGCGCGCCGAGCAGGTGGCGCGTCTCCGGCACGGCCGGGGCGTGCAGCGCGAGGACGCGGCTCGTGCGCAGCACCTCGTCGAGCGGCGCGCCGCGCACGCCGAGCCGCTCCGCGTCGGCCGCGTCGAGGTACGGGTCGTGCACCGTCACCTCGGCGCCGAGCGCCCGTACGAGCGCGATGTAGGCCCGGCCCGTGCGCGAGGCCCCGACGACACCGATCGGGCAGCCGAGGATCTCGTGCCGCTCCGGCGCCCGCGAGGCCGCCTCCCACGCCACCCCGGAGCGCAACGCGTGATCGAAGCGGTGCACGCGGTGCAGCAGGTTCAGCGTGAAGGTGAGCGCGACCTCCGCGACGGGCCGCGCCATCGCGCCGCCCGCCTGCGTCACCTTCACACCGCGCGCGAACACCTCGGGTCCCACGTATGGGCTCACCGCGCCCCCCGTGTGCGCGAGAAGACCCAACTCTGCTGCCTCCGCCAGGAGTTCGGCGTCGAGTGCGGGGGTGCCCCAGGAGGTGACGAGGACGTGTGGGCGGGTCGTGCGCAGAGCGCGGGCCAGCTCCGTACTGTCGCTGTGAGCGTCCAGGAGGGTCGGCTCGGCGAGGGCGCGGAGCCGGTCCCACGTTGCCGCCGTGAAGAACTGCCGCCGCAGGGCCGGGGGTACGGCGACGACGGCGCGGGGACGGGCCCCCGCCGCCCGATCAGCGGAGCCAGTCATCGAGGTGCTCCGCCACGAACGCGTCGTCCGTCAGCCACGGGTACGCCTTCGCCACCCGCGCGATCTCCTCGGCCTGCCCCGGCGAGAGCCCTTCGTCCACGTCCAGACACCACGTCCCGGCGAGCAGCCCCTGCCGCCGCAGCACCTCGTGCACCCCGGCGATGCAGCCCCTGAAGTCGTAGCGCACGTCGAAGACGGCCGCGTTGGACTCCGTCACCTGCGGGCCGCGCGCGAGGAGTGCGGTGAGCAGCGCGTGGTCGCCCGCGCGGGCCCGCCGCACCTCGTGGAAGAGCTGGACCGCTGTGCGGGTCCACACCGCCCAGTGCCCGAGCAGCCCGCCCGCGAACCACCGCTCGCCCTCCGCCGTGCGGTACGGCGTCAGGAGGTCCTGCACGATCGCGTCGTCGTTGCCGGTGTAGAGCGCGACCTCACCCGCGCGGCCCGACGCGGCGACGGCCGCGACGACGTCCGCGGTGCGGTACCGGTCGAAGGGCGCCGTCTTGATCGCCACGACGGACTCGATCTCGGCGAGCGCGCTCCAGTACGCGGGGGACAGGCGCCTGCCGCCCACCGCTTCCTGGAGGTAGAAGCCGATGACGGGCAGCACCTCGCCCACCGCCCGGGTGCGTTCCAGGAGCCCCGCCTCGTCGGCGCCGGGCACGAGCGGGCTCAGCAGCACGGCGTCGTAACCGAGTTCGCGCGCGAGTTCCGCCTCGGCGACGGCCTGCCGCGTGTAGCCGCAAGCGCCCGCGACCCGGACGAAGGGCGCGGCGGCCTCCCCGGGCGGGCGGAGCCGGGCGGCCTCCTCGTCGACGGTCTCCGAGGCGAGTTCGAGCACGGGGCGCAGCAGGCCGACCGAGGGCTCGCGGATCGCGAACTGCGTCGTGTGCACCCCGACCGCGACGCCGCCCGCCCCGGCGGCGAGGTAGTAGCGGGTGAGGGCGCGCTGTCTGCGCTCGTCGAGGCGGCGGTCCGCGTCGAGCGCGAGCGGGTGGGCGGGGACGACCGTGCCGGCGGCGAGCGTGTCGAGCGGCGTGGGGGAGGGCGTTGCGGGCACCGGTGATCAGAACCTTCCGTCGCGGACCTGGAACTTGGTGGGCTTGCCCGAGAGCGGCAGCCCGCGCCGCAGCCACTCGGCCTGCCAGCCGACGAGCGTGCGCAGCGGCACGCCCGGGTAGCCGAACAGCGCGTGGCACCGCGAGGCGTCCGAAAGCAGCGCCGTGCCGGACTCCGCACCGGCGTACGCGGCTTCGGTGCCGAACTCCTCGGCGAGGAGGGCGGCGAGGCGGCGCACCGAGGCGGTCTCGGGGCCCGTGAGGTTGAGCGTGAAGGGCTCGCTCGTGGCGTGGGCGAGGGAGCGCAGGGCGACCTCGTTCGCGTAGCCCTGCCACACGACGTTGACGTGCCCGGTCGTCACGTCCACCGGGCTGCCCGCGCGCACCGTCGTCGCGAGGTCGGCGAGGACCCCGTACCGCAGGTCGACGGCGTAGTTGAGCCGGATCAGCGCGAGCCGCAGTCCGTGCTCGCGGGCGTGGTGGGTGAAGACGCGTTCGCGGCCGAGGCACGACATCGCGTACTCGCCGACCGGTCCCACCGGGTCGGTCTCGACGCTGCCCGCCGAGGCGGTGGGGACGAGCGTGTAGACGTTCCCGGTCGAGAAGGCGGCGATCCGCGCGGCGGCGTAGCGGCGCGCGATCCGGTCGGGGAGCGCCGCGTTGACGGCCCACGCGTGGTCGGGACGTCCGGCCGAGCCGAACTTCGCGCCGACCATGAAGACGACGTTCCCGGCGTCGGGCAGGTCGGCGGGGTCGCCCGCCATGAGGTCGAAGGTGACGGGCCGGATGTTCTCGGCGGCGAGCGCGTCGGCCACCGCGCGGTCGCTCCACCGCGAGACGGCGTGCACGGTGACGTCCGCGCGTCCGCCCGCGTCGAGGGCGCGGCGCGCGAGCCGGGCGAGGCTCGGGCCCATCTTGCCGCCCGCGCCGAGCAGGACGAGATCGCCCTCCAGGCCCGCGAGATCGGCGACGAGCCCCGGCGAGGGGGCGGCGAGGAGGTCTTCGAGACCCGTCTCGTCCCCGGGGAAGGAAAGAGTGCTGGACATGGGGGTGTGGGTCATCCCTTCACGGCCGAACCGGTGACGCCCTCGGTGAAGTACCGCTGGCCCACCAGGTAGGCGCTGAAGATCGGAACGAAAGCGACGACGGAACCGGCGAGTACCTGGTTGAGCGGCACCTGCTGCTGCTGGAGCGAGGCGATGCCCACGGTGAGCGTGCGCATGTCCGTGGACTGGCCGATGATGAGCGGCCACAGGAAGTCGTTCCAGTGCCACAGGAAGACGAAGGTGCCGAGCGTCGCGAGGATGGGCTTGAGGAGCGGCAGCACGATCCGGAAGAAGATCTGCAGCTCCGAGCAGCCGTCGAGACGGGCCGCCTCGAACAGCTCGTCGGGCAGCCCCATGATGAACTGCCGCATGAGGAAGACGGCTTGGGCGTTGGCGAGGGTCGGCAGGATTAGACCCCAGTAGGTGTCCACGCCGCCGAGCTTCGCGATGAGGATGAAGGTCGGGATCATCGTGACGTGGTACGGGACCATGACCATCGACAGGAACGACCAGAACATCGTCTCGCGCCCGGGGAAGCGCTTCTTCGCGAAGGCGTACCCGGCGAGCGCCGAGAGCACGAGCACCCCGACGACCGAGACGACGGAGTACACGAGGGTGTTGAGCAGCCAGCGCGGTACGTCTTGCGAGCCGAGCACGTCCCCGTAGGCACCGCCGTGCAGCGGCCACGGCGCGAGGCTGCCCGGCAGGTCGACGGCGCCCTCCGGCTTCAGCGAGAGCACGACCATCGCGTAGAACGGGAAGATCGTGACGAGCGCGGCGACGACGAGCAGCACCCCGCGCAGCACCTTGCCGCCGCGGCGCATCCGCAGCGCGGCGGGCAGGGTCTCGTGCGGCTTGGGCTCGCGCGGGCGCGGGACGCGCTTCCCCGGGGCCGCCGCGGCGGGTTTCGCCGCGGACTCCTCGGCGGTACGGGGCAGTTCGGCGGTGTCGCTCATCGTCAGCTCTCCTTTCCGATGACCAGCCGCTGGACGGCCGCGACCACGAGGGTCAGGACGAACAGGACGCAGCCGATCGCGCTGGCGTAGCCGAGGTCGAAGTACTTGAAGCCGGCGTCGTAGAGCTGGAAGACGAGGCTGTAGCTCGCGTTCGCCGGGCCGCCGCCGGTCATCATGTAGACCGCGTCGAAGACCTGGAAGCTCGCGGTGGTCTCGATGACCGCGAGGAAGAAGAACGAGCCCTTGAGCTGCGGCGCGACGATGTACCGGAACCGCTTCCAGGGCCCGGCCCCGTCCACGAGGGCGGCCTCCTCCAGCTCGCGCGGGACCTCCTGGAGCCGGGCGAGGAGGATGAGCATCCCGTAGCCGCAGCGCGACCAGACGCCGACGACGGCGAGCGCGGGCAGCACGAGCGCCGAGTCCGCGAGCCAGGACTGGTCGGGCAGGCCGACGAGACCCATGACCTTCGACCACGGTCCGTCCGAGGAGAAGATCCACAGGAAGACCGTCGAGGCGAGGATGAGGCTCGTGACGACCGGCAGGAAGAACACCGAGCGGAACAGTTTCGAGCCGCGGAAGGCGCGGCGGGTCAGGAGCGCGAGGCCGAGCGAGGCGGCGATCGTGACGGGCACGGCCATGACCGTGTAGACGACCGTGACCTTCAGGGCCGACCAGAAGAGCGGGTCGTGCACGAGCCGGTCGAAGTTGTCGAGGCCGGTGAAGTGCGTGTCCTGGCCGAGGGTGTAGTCGGTGAAGCCGAGCAGCAGGCCCGCGAGGCCGGGGCCGAAGCGGAAGGCGAGGAAGAGGAGGAGAGCGGGCAGGACGAAGAGCAGACCGATCCTGGCCTCGCGCCGGGCGTGCGGCCCGCGCCGGGTCCTGGCGGGGTGAGGGCGTTCCGCGAGAGCGGACACGGGACCTCCTTCGGGGTGGTGCGGACGCCGCACGGGGCGGCGCGAGGGGCGGGGGAGCGGAGGGACGTCGAGGGCGGGAGCGGGGCGGGCCGGTGGGACGGGGCGGGCGGGTCCGGTTCTGCGCCGGGCGGGGGGCCGGTACGTCCGGCACCGGACGGTACGGACGTGCCGGTGGGGCGGGGCCGGTGCGTCCGGCACCGGACGGTACGGACGCGCGGTGGCCCGCACGTACCCCCGGCCCCCGCCCCCTCCTCGCTCAGCGCTTGCGCGCGATGACCTGGTCCGCGGCCTTCGCCGCCGCGTCGAGCGCGTCCTTCGGGCTCTTCTTGCCGAGCAGCGCGGCCTGGATCTCCGGGGCGAGCGAGCCCATGACGTCGCGCGCGGCGGTCGCGAGCGGGCCGACCTTGGTGGTGTCGAGCGCCTTCGCGGTCTCCTGCTGGCGCGCGTCACCGGGGTAGAGGTCGCTCGCGTCCTCGCGGGTCGGGAAGTAGCCGCCGGGCTTCTGGAGCCCCGCGCTGTTCTTCGACCGGCTCACGAAGCTCACCCACTTCCCGGCGGCCTTCGTGTCGCCCCCCTTGAAGACCGCGAGGGTGCCCACGGTGCCGTAGGCGGCGCTCGTGTCGGCGCTGAGCGGCTGCCGGACGACGATGTTGTCCTCGCCCCAGAAGGGCGCGACCTCGGCGGCGGTGTTCTGCCACGTGCAGGCGACCTTGTTCTTCGCGAGGTCGGTCTGCTCCATCTTCGGCGTCGAGGTGACGAGGTCCTTCGGTGTCCACCCCTTCCGCACGTACGTCCGCAGCCAGCTCAGCGCCTTGACGCCGGCCGCGCTGTTGAAGGCGACGCTCTTGTTGTCCTTCGCGAAGACGTCCCCGCCCGCCTGCCAGAGGAGCGGGTAGAAGGTCATGTTGAGCGTCGCGGTCGTGTCGCCGCTGTAGCTCGTCGCGTAGTAGCCCTTCGCCTTGAGCTTCGGGGCGAGCGCGTCGAGGTCGTCCCACGTGCTCGGGTACTGGTCGGCGAGCCCCGCGGCCTCGAAGACCTTCTTGTCGCACAGCAGCGGGTACGCCGACATGAGGACGGGCGTCGCGAGCGCCTTGCCGTCGACCGTGACCGCCGCGCGCGCCGCGGGGCGGAGCGCCTTCGTGTCGGCGGCGGACAGGTACTCGTCGGCGGGCACCAGGTTGCGCTGGTAGGCGGGGAGCTGATCGGGGATGAGGTAGGCGACGTCGGGGCCCTTGTTCGCGGAGAGCGCGGTGGCGAGGGAGGTGTCGCGGTTGGCCCAGGGGTAGGTGGACACCTTGACGTCGATGTCGGGGTTCTTCTTCTCGAACTCCTTCACCAGGCCGTCCCAGTACGCCTTGTTGGCCTTCTCGTCGGTGATGACGGGGTAGACCCAGGCGTTCACGGTGCCCTTGCCCGAGCCGCCGCTGCCGGAGCCGCACGCGGCGGTCGCGGCGAGGGTCGTGAGGGCGAGGGCGGTACAGGCGAGGCTGCGGCGGATTCTCATGGTGGTGTTCTCCAGGCGGTACGGGGGAGGGGGCGGCGTTCGGCGGTGCGAGGCGCGGGGGGTGGTCAGCGGGCGGGGACCTGCTCGACGGTCCCGTGGTGGCGGGAGCGTTCCGCGGCGAATGCCGCGAGGTGCGAGCCGAGCGAGTCGAGGGGGCCCGAGCGGATGCGCGAGAGGTCCCCGGTGGCGAGCGCGTCGACGAAGGAGGCGATGAGGACGGTGTCGCCGCCGCCGTGTCCCTCGGCGGCGTTCGAACCGGTCGCCTCCGTCTCGTGGACGGTGACGGTGTCGTCGCGGAAGTCGTGCACGGTGACGCGCTCGCCGTCGCCGCGCAGCCAGCCGTGGCTTCCGAAGATCCGGGTCTGGCGGTGCGTCTGCTCGGTGAAGGCGCTCATCGTGAACGTCCCGGTGATCCCGCCGGAGAGCCGCATCGCGACGACCTGGTTGTCGACCACGTCGTTGTCCGCGTGGTAGACGCACCGCCCGTACGGCCCCGAGCGCAGCGCCTCGGTGAGCACCGCCTCGTCCTCGGGCCCGTGCGCGCGGTCGGTGACGTGGCTGACGGGCCAGGCGCCGCCGGTTTCGCGCAGCGCCGGGTAGTAGAGCTTGCGCGCCGAGTACGGGCACGCCGACTCGACCGCTTCGGGGCAGGCGAGGCACGTCGTCGCCGCGTGCTCGGGCGCGTTCTCGGGGCGGAAGTGGGCGAGCGAGCCGAAGCTCGCGACGGTCTCGATGCGGCGGCCCGTCACATAGGCGATCCAGTCGAGGTCGTGGCTCGACTTGGCGAGGATCATCGGGGACGAGGCGGCCTCGCTGCGCCAGGGACCGCGTACGTAGCTGTGCGCGTAGTGCCACCAGCCGACCGGCTCCAGGTGCTCGATCCCGGTGACCGTGCCGAGCACCCCGCTGTCCACGACGCCCTTCACGAGGTCGGTGTACGGCGTGTACCGCAGGACGTGGCACACGGCGAAGGGCACCCCGGTGCCGAGGACGCCTTCGACGAGGCGGCGGGTCTCCTCCTCGCCCGGCGCGAGCGGCTTCTCGGTGAGCAGCGCGTACCCGGCGCGGGCGAGCGCGAGGACGGGCTCGACGTGGTCCCTGTCCTGCGTGCACACGAGCACCGCGTCCGCGATCCGCTCGCCGCCGGGGCCGGGCAGCAGCCCGCGCCAGTCGTCGAACTCCGCGACGGGCCCCGCCGCGCCCGCCGCCGCACGGGCCCGCGCCGCGGGCAGCGGGTCGGCGACGGCGGTGAGCCGGGCCCGCCCGGGGTGCGCGTTGATCCAGTCGGTGTACGTCAGGCCGCGGTTGCCCGCGCCCGCGAGCGCGACGCGCACGGGCCCTTCGGGCCGGGGGAGTGGAGCAGTCATGGTGAGGTGTCCTCGCGGTACGGGGTGGTGCGGAGGTGGTGCGGGCGCACGGGCCCGGCGGGGTGCGCGTACGGGGTGCCGCCCGCCGGGCCCGTGTCCCGGGCCGGTCAGCCGAGGAGCAGGTTCCCGTCCTTGTGCCGGACGCGGTCGCCCTCGGCGGGCAGACGGGTGCGGGCCGTGCCGTCCTCGACGCAGCCGCTGTGCAGCAGCCAGCCCTCGGCGAAGGCCGCTTCGGCGAGGTCGAGGCTGCCGCCGCGCAGGACGGCGCCCTGGGCGAGGTACTCGTTGGCGCCCTCGGTGAGCCGCACGTGCGCGGTGTCGCCCGCCGGCTCGCTCGTGCAGACGCCGAGCCGCCACCGCACGGTCCGGTCCTTGTCGCCCGTACGGGAGAGCAGCGCGCCCGACGCGTTGGTGCCGCCGAGCACCGCGCCGCCCTCGACCACGACCTCCTGGTCCTTCGCGCCGTTCAGCACGAGACCGGTGTCCTGGTGGCGGCCCCCGCGCACGGTCACGGAGGAGTGCGCGAAGGTGCCGGGCGCCGCGTCGGGCTTCCCGGTGAAGGCGCACGCGTCGAGGACGAGCGGCCCGGTGCCCTTGAAGGAGGCGCCGTCGAGCCCGTCGAGCGCGACCCGCTCCAGGTGCACTGCCGCGCTCACGTTCGCGGCGGTCACCTCGGCGCCCTTGCCGAGCGTGAAGGCGGAGTCGGCGACGACGGTTGGCCGCGTCGAGCGCTGCGACGACTGCGAGATCACGAGCGGCCCGGACGCGGTGCAGCCGCGCAACTGGGCGCCGTCCGCGTTGATCCAGATCATCCCGGAGCCCGACTGCGCGTTCCCGATGACGCGCATGTCCTCAAGCGTCAGGTCGGTCACCGCGACGCGCGCCACGAACCACGAGCACACGTGCCGCGTGACGCTGACCCGCTTCGCGGCACCGCCCCAGGCCGTTCCCGAGTTGGCGAAGGTCATGAGCCCGGAGTTGCCGGTGTAGACGAGGTCGTGCTCGAACTGCCCGTGCGTGACGAAGGGGCCCTGGTCGTCGCCGTCGCCGTGGCAGTTGGTCACGTAGCCGTAGGCGGACGCGGTCCAGTCGTTGAGGTGCCGGGCGTTCGCCGTGTGGCAGTCCTCGACGTGCCCGTACAGGCAGTAGATCTGCTGCGTGAGGTAGCCCGCGCCGCCCCACGTCACCGAGGACGGGTTCTTCAGCTGACACTGATAGGTGTGGAAGTACGTGCACCAGCGGCGCATCACGACGGGCCAGAAGGTGCCGGTCGCGTCGATGCCGGAGACGTCGCAGGAGACGGCGTACTCGTAGGCGACCGGGTGCGAGCCGGAGAGCTGGTCGGCGTCCGGGACGCCTTCGAAGACCATGTTCCGCACGTGGCTGCGGGTCACGGGCTCGACCTTCGTCCACCGGAAGGTGCGGCCCGCGGCGAGGTCCCAGCCGATCTTGTAGTTGACGCGGATGTGCGTGCCGTCGACCCGCTGCGTCACCTGGACGAGGCGCTGCACCTCCTTCTCGTACTGGCCGCCCCCGGGCTTCGCGTCGATCTCGACGGCCCACCACTCGCCGACCCCGAACGCGCCGGCGTCGGGCACCTCGAAGATGTCGGCGAGGTCGGGCATGGGCGCCGACAGCTTCGCCGTGAGGGTCGACCCCGTGCGGTGGCCCTTGAAGTAGAGGACGGCGCCGAAGGGGTTGTCGTTCGTGTTCGGCTCGATGCCGGTGGTGGTGACGCGGTGGCCGCCGAAGTCGAGTTCGATGCCCGAGCGGTCGAAGGTGTGCCGCTTCACGAAGTTGAGGTCGGTGTGCGCCTCGACGCGGTGCACCGCCGGGTCGTTGACGAGCGCGTCGAGCGCGGCGTCGGCGGGCGTGTCCGCCCCGAAGACGCCGAAGGAGCGGAGGTCCACCACGCCCTCGTGCAGGCGCAGCCAACGGCCCTTCTTCCCCGCGCCCTTGTGGGCGAGGACGGTGCCGCCGTTGTCGTCGGCGCCGGACGTCGCGTCCCAGCGCAGGAGCATCCCGCCGCCGTCGCCCGGCGTGCGGTAGCCGGTGACGAGAACGGTCTCGCCGGGGGCGAGGGCATGCGGGGGGAGGGCCCGCAGGGCCTTTACATCGGGGACGGTACGGGGCGCGGGGGCGCCCTTGGCGGGCGCGGCCGACGCGGTGGCGGTGCCGGCCGCGGTCGCGGCGAGCAGGAGGCCGCCGAGGCCGCCCGCGCGCAGGAGCTGCCTGCGGCGGGCCGTGCCGGGCCCGGGGGTTTCGGCTTCGGCCCCGGGTTCGGGGAGTGGTTCGGGGAAGGGAGGACGGGACGCAGTGCTCACGGGGGACTCAACCTCGGGTGGTGGACCGGCTGGTGAGGTGGTGCATTCCCGCGGCGAACAACTACCGGTCGCACGAGGGCCGTTGCGGGCCCGTACGAGCGGAGGCGGATGGCGAGGAGGAGAAGCGGGGCGGTCGGCCCCGCGCCGTGACCCCGGGAGAGCAGCCCGGTCGGAAAAACCTGTCACGGCCCGGATCGGGCACTGGCCCTCCGGATTGCCGGTACCTAAGCACCCCCGGCGGCCGAGGTCAACCCCTCACGCGCCCCGCCCCTACCGCCCGGCCGCCCCCGCCACGTACCCGAGCGCCCCGCTGATCTCCCCCGCGGCGTCCCGCACTTCCCGCCCCAGCTCCTGGAACCGCCAGCTCGGCAGGTCCAGTTTGAGGCCCGTGACACTGATCGCCCCCGCGGGCTCGCCCCGGTGGTCCCTGAGCACGCTCCCGATGCAGAAGATGCCGTCCGCGTCCTCCTCGTCGTCCAGCGCGTACCCCGAGGCCCGGACGTCGCGCAGGTGCGCGAGGAGGGTCGGCTCGTCGGTGATCGTGCGCGAGGTCCTGCGCGGCAGCCCGCTCGTGGCGAGCAGCGCCCGCGCCTCGTCCTCGGGCAGCGCGGCGAGCAGCGCCTTCCCGAGCCCCGAGCAGTGCGGCAGCTCCCGCGTGCCCATGCGCAGGTCGAGCCCGGGGCCCACGGCCCGGTCCACCTGGTCGATCACGACCGCCTGCCCCGCCTCGGGGACCGCGACCCGCGCCGCCATCCCCGTCGCCTCGGAGAGCCGCGCGAGCACCGGCCGGGCCACGTCCCGCAGCGAGACCTGCGCCCTGGCCCGGTCCCCGAGCCGCGCGAGCGCCATCCCGAGCCGGTAGCGGCGGTTCATCCCCTCGCCCTCGTCGGCGACCAGCCCGTAGTGCCGCAGCGTCTGGAGGATGCCGAAGGCCGCGCTCTTGGAGATCCCGCACGCCTTGCCCACCTCCGTGACGCTCAGCCCCCGCCCGGGGCCCCCGGCGGCGAGCGCCTCCAGGATCTCCGCGCCGCGCCCCACGGTCTTCACCCAGTACTTCGCCTGTTCGGCCGGTACCGCCGCCTCACCCTGACTCTGCTGCTGACTGTTCTGCATAGCCGAACACGATAGTCCGTACCTGAGGCGCTGTCCGCAGAACGCCTCTTGACGGCGGAATCAGGCCGTTCTAGGCTGAGCGCGCTGTTCCGAATAACAGAACACTGTTCTGAAAAATGAGCCCGGAGGACCACCGCCGGGCCTCACCACGGCACAGCGATCGCGACGAATGCGGCGGATGGCACCGGAATCCCGCTGAGCAGAGCGGGCCTCCGGCCGACAGCACTCGACGCAAGGAGCACCACACATGACGCTCGCCGAACGCGCCCGCCGGGTCATCCCCGGGGGTGTCAACAGCGGCCAGCGCAGCATCCCCGGCTTCACGGACCTCGTGATCGCCAGGACCCGGGGCTCGCGCTTCTGGGACCAGCACGGCCGGGAGTTCACCGACTACCACGCGGCCTTCGGGCCCGCCGTGCTCGGCCACAACGACCCCGACGTCGCGGCGGCGACCGCCGAGGCCAACACCACCCTCGCCCTCGCGGGCGTCGGCGTCACCGAGGCCGAGGTCGCCCTCGCCGAGGAACTCACCGCGCTCGTCCCCTCGCTGGAGAAGGTCCTCCTCACCAGCACCGGCAGCGAGGCCACCTTCCACGCCCTGCGCGTGGCCCGCGCCGCCACCGGGCGCGACCTCGTCGTCAAGTTCCAGGGCTGCTACCACGGCTGGCACGACGCCGTGAGCCTCAACGTCATCTCCGCCCCCGAGCGGGTCGGCACGAAGGACCCCACGTCGACCGGCATCCTCGCCCCCGTCCTCGACGCGACACTCGTCCTGCCCTTCAACGACCCCGAGGCGGTGCGCCGCGTCTTCGCCGAGCACGGCCGGGACATCGCCGCCGTCATCCTCGAACCCGTCCCGCACAACGTCGGCGCCCTCCTGCCCACCGACACCTTCCTGCGCACCCTGCGCGAGGAGTGCACGAAGGCCGGCACCGTCCTCGTCTTCGACGAGGTCATCACCGGCTTCCGGCACGGCCTCGGCGGCTACCAGGAGATCTGCGGGATCACCCCCGACCTCACGACCCTCGGCAAGGCCATCGCCAACGGCGCCCCCATCGGCGCGCTCGGCGGCCGGGCGGACCTCATGGACCTCTTCAGCACCCGCCCCGGCGGCCCCGCCTTCTTCGCCGGTACGTACAACGGGCACCCCCAGGTCGTCGCCGCCGCCCTCGCCACGCTGCGCAAACTGCGCGAGGAACCCGTCCACGAGCACATCTACCGCCTCGGCGCCCGCGCCCGCGACGGCCTCGCCGCGCTCTACCGCGAGCTGGACGTCCCCGCCGTCGTCACCGGCTTCGGCTCCGTCTTCGTCACGTACTTCATGGACGGCCCCGCACCGCTCACGTACGACGACCTCCTCGCCAACGACGCCGCGCGCTTCATCGGCGTGCGCCGCGCGCTCACCGAGCACGGGATCTTCGAGCTGCCGCTCAACCTCAAGCGCAGCCACGTCTCGTACGCGCACACCGACGACGACATCGACCGCCTCCTCGAAGCGACCGCGAAGGCCGTGCGCACCGTCCTCGCCGAAGGCACCCCCACCGACCTCGCTCACACCTCGACCATGGGCGGAGCCCAGCGCTGATGCTCACCGTGAACACCACCCGTCCCGCCGGGCCCGCCGGGCGCATCACCCGCGTCGAGACCCTCATGCTGGGCACCGCCTGGCGCGACTTCGCCTACGTCCGCCTCCACACCGACGAGGGCCTCACCGGCGTCGGCGAGATCACCCACCCCTACCGCCCCCGCGAGACCTGCGCCCTCACCGAGGCGATGGGCCACCGCCACCTCCTCGGCGCCGATCCCTTCGACACCGAGGAGATCTGGCTGCGCATGTACCAGGGCGACTTCCTGCGCGGCGGTGACGTCGGCGGGATCGTCGTCTCGGGCGTCGACCAGGCCCTGCACGACCTCATGGGCAAGGCGCTCGGCGTCCCCGTCTACCGCCTCACCGGCGGCGCGACCCGCGACCGCGTCCGCGTCTACGCCAACGGCTGGTACACCGGGGAGCGCGAGCCCGAGATCTTCGCCGCGAAGGCCAAGGAGACCGTCGCCCGCGGCTATACGGCACTCAAGTTCGACCCCTTCGGCGCCGGGCTCCATCACCTGGAGAAAGCCGAACTGCGCCGCAGCGTCGACCTCGTCGCCGCCGTGCGCGAGGCCGTCGGGCCCGACGTGGACCTCTTCGTCGAGGGCCACGCCCGCTTCGGCACCGGCACCGCGCGGCAACTCGTCGACGCGCTCGCCCCCTACGAGCCCGGCTGGTTCGAGGAGCCCCTGCCCTGGACCCTCATCGAGCGCTACGCCGAGCTGCGCGCACGCGCGCCCTTCCCGATCTCGGGCGGCGAGCACTTCCACAACCGCCACGAGTACAAGCAGCTCTTCGCGACCCGCGCCGTCGACATCGTCCAGCCCGACCTGAGCATGGCTGGCGGCTTCACCGAACTGCGCAAGATCGCCGCCGAGGCCGACACGCACGGCATGACCGTCGCCCCGCACAACTCCAACTCCCCGCTGTGCACGACCGCCTCCGTGCACGCCGTGCTCGGCATCACCAACTTCCAGATCCTGGAGACCTTCGACGGCCTCCTGGAGCCGTACGTCTTCGACGCGGTCAAGGGGGCCCTGCCCGTCGTGGACGGCCACATCGAGCTGCCCACCGCGCCGGGACTCGGCATCGAGCTGGTCGACGAGGTCTTCGAGGAGCACCCGCCCAGCCACCGCTTCTGGAACATGTTCGCGGAGGGCTGGGAGAAGAGGAACCGCACGTGAGCACCACCCCGCCGCCGGCGGTCTCCGGCCCCGTCGTCGACGTCCACTCCCACCTGTTCCGCCACAGCCACGACTTCGACGCCACCTTCCGCGCCGAGTCCGCGCGCGCCCACGCGGGCGAGGTCGACCTGACCGTGCGGTACGAGGACTACGCGGCGAGCACCCCGCCCGGCACCCGCACCGTCGTCGTCGGCGGCAAGGCCCGCAGAAGCGGGCTGTGGGTGGACGACGCCGCCGTCGCCGCGTACGTCGCGCGACACCCCGAGCAGCTCATCGGCTACCTCGCGATCGACCCGACACAGCCCGGCTGGCGCGAGGAACTGCGGTACGGGCACCAGGAACTGGGCCTGCGCGGCATCAAGATCATGCCGATGTACGCGGGCTTCGACCCGGCCGACCCCGAGTACGACGACCTCTTCGGCTACGCCGAGGAGCACGGCCTCCCGCTCCTCGTCCACACCGGCACCACCTTCGTCTCGCAGGCCCCGCTCGAATACGCGATGCCCCGCCACCTCGACTGGGTCGCGATCCGCCACCCCGAGCTGCGCATGGTCCTCGCGCACCTCAGCCACCCCTTCGAGGGCGAGTGCGTCGCCGTCATCCGCAAGCACCCGCACGTGTACGCGGACATCAGCGCCCTGCACTACCGCCCCTTCCAGCTCTGGCACAGCCTGCGGCTCGTCCAGGACTACGGGGTCTGGGACAAGCTCCTCTTCGGCAGCGACTACCCCTTCACGACGGTCAACGACTCCATCGAGGGCCTGCGCCGCATCGCCCGCGTCCCGGGCATCCCGGGCCTGGACCCGCTCGACCAGGACGCCGTCGAAGCCCTCATCCACCGCCCGGCACTCGACCTGCTCGGCCTCGCCTGAGCCCCGGCGCGCCCCCGGCCCCCTCGCCCGGGGGCGCGCCCGGTCCCGTACCCCTGGAGCCCCCATGGACCGATTCGACCTCACCGGGCGCACCGCGCTCGTCACCGGAGCCGCCGGCGCCCTCGGCCGCGCCTTCGCGCTCGCCCTCGCCGAGGCGGGCGCCGACCTCCTCCTCGTGGACCTGCCGGGTGCCGAGGGCCTCGACGAGACGGCGCACGCGGTACGGGCCGCGGGCCGTGCCGCCGCGCTCCACCCCCAGGACCTCGCGCGGACCGAGGAACTGCCCGCCTTCGCCGACCGGGTGCGCGCGACGGCCGGACCCGTGCACATCCTTGTCAACAACGCCGGGGTCGCCGCCCTCGAACGCTTCAACACCATCACCCCCGCGAGCTGGCGGCACGTCATGCGGGTCAACACGGACGCCGTCTTCTTCCTCTCCCAGCGCTTCGCCGAGCACATGATCGCCGACGGCGTCCCCGGCCGCATCATCAACATCACGTCGAAGAACGCCCACGTCGCCGAGGCGGGCCTCGCCCACTACAACGCCTCCAAGGCAGCCGTGGACCTCCTCAGCAAGACCCTCGCGATCGAACTCGCCCCGCACGGCATCACCGTCAACACCCTCGCCCCCGGCATGGTCGACACCCCCATCGACGACGCGTTCCCGCTCGCCCACGAGGAGTTCGAGGCCGCCTACCGCGCCCGCATCCCGCTCGGTCGCTACGCGAGCCCCGAGGAGTGCGCCGGCCCCCTGCTCCTCCTCGCCTCCGACGCGGGCGCGTACGTCACCGGCACCCACCTCCTCGTCGACGGCGGCGTCCTCGCCGACCAGATGCCCCGCACCCGCTTCATGCCGCCCTACCGCAGCGGCCTCCCCACCGAGAGCGCACCCCCGGAGACCCCATGAGCACCGGAACCACCGCCTCGCACGACCACGAGGAGCCGGAGAGACCCGCTCCCGGCACCCCCGCCCCGGACAGCCCCGGCCACACCTCGCCGAGCCGCCGCCACCTCCTGCGCGCCGGCGCCGGGACCGGGCTCGCCGCCGGGGCCCTCCTCGCCGCGACCGCGCCCGCCCAGGCCCGTACCCCCGAAGCGGCCCCCGCCGCCCGCGCCTGGCCCACCCTCGCCGCCCTCCTCGACCGCTCCCCGCACGGGCTCACCGACGGCGAACACGCCCTGACCAGCGGCTACCGCACCCCCGGCGACGGCGGCGGCACCCTCCTGCGCTGGGACTCCGGAGCGAGCGAGACACCCGACGGCGGCCTCGTCCACACGCCCTCGGCGCGCCCCCGCCGTGGCCGCTGGCGCCAGGTCCACGACGGCACCGTCGACTTCCGCACCTTCGGCGTCCTCGGCCCCCGCACCCCCGCCGACGACGCCCTCGACGCGATGGCGGCCGACCCCTCGGTCACGCGCGTCCAGGCCCGCACCGACCTCCTCTTCCGCCGCCGCCACACCTTCACCCGCTCGCGCCTCACGCTCGACTTCACCGGGCACACCGTCCACACCGGCGGCATCGCGCGCAACACCCACGACAACCCCTTCGGCGCCGTGTTCGCCTTCACCGGCACGACCGACCCCGACCGCGCCGTCACCCACGCCCTCACCGCGCGCGTCCCCGAACTCACCGACGTCTACCCCGTCCCCGACAGCGGCGCCTTCGCGGTCGGCGAGTGGTGGAGCGTCACGTGCGCCCCCGTGCCGGGCGGCGGCCAGTACGAACGCGAACTCCAGAAACTCGTCGAGATCACCGAGATCCCCGACGACCGGCACATCCGCGTCGGCTACCTCTCCGGCTGGGAACTGCCCGCGGGACGCGAACTGACCTGGGTCCCCGTCCGCCCCGTCCACTCCGTCACCGTCCGCGACCTCGTCTTCCTCGGCGCGGGCGAGGACACCGGCGCGAAGGACGACGAGTACACCGGCTCGCACCCCGTCTCCTTCGAGTACGCCGTCGACTGCCACGCCCGCGACATCCACGCCACCGGCACCTTCTGGCCCGTCGTGATGCGCCGCTGGAACACCCGCTTCACGACCGCACGCTGCTCCCTCAAGAACCCGCCCACCGTCGAGTACGGCGGCGCGGGCTACCTCACCCAGCAGATCTACTGCCTCTACGGACGCGTCAGCGACTGCGCGAGCAGCAACGTCCGCCACCTCAGCGACCTCACCGCCTCCGCGCACTGCCAGGTGGTCAACTGCCACGGCGACGGTGACGACAGCGGCGGCAACCCCTTCACCACCCACGGCCAGTACGAGCACGACCTGCTCTACCAGGGCAACTCCGGGCTCATGGACATCGCCAACTCCGGCGCCCCCTGGGGGAGATCGGCCAAGCGCATCACCGTGCGCGACCACGTGTGCTCCTGGTTCGTCGCCGACACGAAAATCACCGACCTCACGCTCGACAACGTCACCGTCCTGGCCCGCCCCACTTTCGACCAGGCGGGCACCCTCAGCGTCAACGCGGACGGCGCCCAACTGCGCGGCTGCACCGCCGTCACCTTCTCCCTCACGCGCCGCTCCAGCCGCTCGGCACGCCCCACGACCCTCACCGACTGCCACTTCGCCCCGCCCGCGAAGAGCGTCCTCGTCCACTCCGCCGTCGACACCCCCGTGCACCTCACACGCTGCGTCCTCGACGGACTCGACGGCAACACCTTCGCCGGGACGAGCACCGTCACCCTCACCGCCTGCACCCTGCGCGGCAGCGGCCCCGAGGCCGTGCCCCTCACCGTCACCTGCCCGGAACTGCGCCTGACCGACAGCGTGCTGCACGACACCGGGCTCGTGCTCGACGCCCCCGCCGGGACCCAGCGCCTGAGCCTGACCGGCTCCACGCGCCTCGACGGCGACAACGCCGGGCACACCTTCCTCACGACCGGCCCCCACCGCCCCGCCGACGCCGCCACGCACTGGCACCTCGGCGCGCTCCGCTCCACCGCCCCCGCCACGACGGCCCACGCCGTCCTCACCACGGGCGTCCACCACTGGAGGGCGCTCGGCGCCGAGCTGAAGGGGGGCCGCCTCCGCCTCGAACCGGCGGCCTTCCGGGGCGACTCCACCCTCGTCCACGCCCACTGCACCGAGGACGGCGTCACGCGCGAGGCCGTCCCCGAGGAAGGCCCCCGCGTCCACTGGACCGCCAACCTCCTCCTGTGATCCCGGGAACACCCATGACCACGATCCACCGCACCGCGACCGAGGCCGACGAACCCGCCCTCCGCGCCCTGTGGGCGGAGGTCTTCGGCCCCGCCCCCGTCGCGGCGCTGTGGGCACTCGGCGAGGAGCGGCACGCCCGTACCCTCGTCACCACCGAGGACGGCCGCCTCGTCGCCGCGCTCCACTACCAGCCGCGACCCGTGCGCACCGCGCCCGGGGGCGCGCCCGCCCGCGTCGCGTGCCTCGGCGGCGTCGCCACGCTGCCGCAGGCGCGCGGCAAGGGACACGTGCGCCGGATGCTCGACCTCGCCGTGGCCCGCATGACCGAGGACGACTGCGCCTGGTCCCTCCTCTTCACCGGCACGCCACGGGTCTACGAGGGCGCGGGCTGGACCACGTACGAGGCCCCCGCCTGGGAGGGCCCCCTCACCGCACCGCCCCGCGCGCCCGGCGGCGTCCGCGCGGCGACGGCGGCCGACCTCCCGGACCTCGCCCGGCTGCGCACCGCGTACGACACCGCCCGCCCCCTCACCACCGTCCGCACCCCCGCCGACTGGCACCACCGCGTCCCCGCCTGGTACCCGGAGGCCACCACCACGACCCTCCTGACCACCGACGCCACCGGCTACCTGACCTTCCGCGCGCACACGACCCCGGGCACCGCGACCGTCGAGGAACTGGCCCTCGCCGACCCCGCCGACACCCCCACCCTGACCCGCCTCCTCACCGCCGCCGCCCACGAGGCCCGCCTGACAGGCCACCACCACGCCCGCACCCACCTCCCCACCACCCTCACCCCATCCCTCCCCGCCCTCCTCACCACCCCCCACCCGGCCCCCCGCCACACCGGCATGACCCGCCCCCTCACGGCGACACCGGCCGAGATCGCGGCGACGGTGGGGGCGAGGGGAGCGGCGCACTGGTACGGGGACTCGTTCTGAGAGGCGTCCGTCGCGTCAGCCCCCGGCAGGGCCGGGCGCCTCCCCGGCCCGGTACTCCGCGGGCGGGTCGAAGTGGTGCGCGAGCCGGTCGGCGGACTCGGGGAAGTCCATGCCCCGCAGGTACTCGGCGAACTGTTTTGCGAGCATCGCGCGGCGGGGGTCGCCGTCCGGGAGCCCCAGAAGATCGAAGACCCCCGCGACCTGGTCCGGCAACGAGACGTCGGGTGCACCGTCCTGCGCGCCGTTTCGGCGGGCGGCGGCGCGTGACCTGAAAGAGCGCGTGGCACGCGGCGCCCTGGCGACGAGGAGATAGCTGGTGTTCCCGTTTCCTGTTCCGCGCGCCCCGCGAAAACGCGGCAGCGGGACAACTTGGCCGACAAACGCCGGGAGGCAGAGGTGAGCTCCGACCGTCGCACCCGTCACGGAGCTACGCCCCCACCACCCCCACCACCCCCATCACCTCCGCCACCAGCGCCTCCGCGTCGTCCAGCGCCGCGTGCAGGGTCTGCGGGGTCGTGCCGAGGCGGGTGAAGAGGGACTGGGCGCGGGGGGTGAGACCGCGTGGGGTCGTGGGGAGGGTCGCCGCCGCGTGCAGGGCGCCCTTCTCGTTGAGGACGTACGTGCCCGCGTGGGCGTGGAGGGCGTGGGCGAGGAGGCCCGTGGCGCGGAAGAGGCAGCCCGCCACGTAGGCCGCGTCCGCGCTCTTCGCGCCCTTGCGGGCGGCGGCCAGGATGAACGGGGCCTCCCAGCGGGCGTTCTCCACCACCGCCGCGCGCAGCGGGGGCGGGTAGTCGCGGGTCGCCGTGCGCAGCGCCGTCAGCGCGCCCGTGGGGTCGGCGAGCACCTGGCAGACGGCCACCTCGCCCACGTACGCGGGGGAGTGGAAGCCCAGCGGGTGCCCCGGCTGGAAACCGGTCTCGAAGCGGCCCTCGCGGCAGCCCTCCCACACCGCTTCCACGCGGTCCAGGTCGCGGTAGATCCAGTCGACCCTGTCCTCGCCCACCGTGAGCCATGCCCCGCCGTTCACCCAGGGGCCCCAGCCGCCCGGCTCGCTCACCTCGACGCCCTCCCCGGCGAGCGCGCGCAGCGCTGCCGTGTCGAGACCGCCGCGGTAGTAGAGGCCGAGGTCGTAGTCGGAGTCGGGGCGGTGGAGGCCCCGGGCACGGCTCCCGCCGAGCGCGACGGCGACGATGCCGTCCACCTCGGTGAGCCGCGCGGCCATCGCCTGGAGTTCGTCGTTTCGCATGGGGCGAGTGTGGGGTCCGCCCGAGGGCGCGGGCGAGCACATTTACGGGAGGCGCCGCCGGGCGGCGGGGCACGTGGCCCCGTCGCCCGGCGGACAGTGTGCGGGTCAGCTCAGCGCGCAGCTCTGCCCGTTGACCGTCACCGCGGTCGGGGCCGCGTACGTGCCCGTTCCCTGGTAGCCGAAGGAGACGCTGCCCCCGGCGGGGATGTCGGTGTTGTAGTCCACGTGCGCGGCGGTCGCCGTCGTGCCCGAGACGGAGACCGTCGCACTCCATGCGTTCGTCACGACCGTCCCGGACGGGACCGTGAAGGTCGCCTTCCACGCGGTCAGCGGCTTGTCGCCGGTGTTCTTCAGTGTGACGTCCGCCTGGAAGCCGCCGCTCCAGGTGTTCGCCTTCCAGGTGGCCGCGCAGGCGCCCGTACCGCCCCCGCCGCCGCTCGCCGCCGTCGTGCCCGTGACGGCGGCCGACGCGGCCGAGACGTTGCCCGCCGCGTCCTTGGCGCGGACCGTGTAGGCGTACGCGGTGGACGCCTTCAGCCCCGGGTCGGTGTACGACGTGGCGCTCGTCGTCGTCACCTTCGTGCCGTTGCGGTAGACGTCGTAGCCCGTCACGGCCGTGTCGTCGGTGGACGCGGACCAGCTCAGCGAGACCGAGGCGGCCGTCGTGCCCGTGACCTTCAGCCCGGCGGGGACGCTCGGCGCCCGCGTGTCGCCGCCGCCGCCCGGGTTCCCCACCGGGGGGTAGGCGTTGGCGAGGAGCTGGCGGAACTGGGCGGAGAACCAGTGCCCGGCCACGGGGGAGTCCGCGAGCGCGCCCGACATGCTGTTCCCGTTGCGGCCGTTGCCGGTGTACGTGGGGTCGCACATCCGGTCGAAGCCCTTGCCCTCGTCGTTGTCGATCGCCTTGCTCGACCCGTCCGACTCGCCCGGCGGCTTCGCCCACACGTACGCGTCGATCCCGGCGGCGGGCGAGGCGGCGGGCCGCTCACCGAGCCCGGCCCCGGACTGGTTGCACCAGTTCCCCGCGTGGATGCGGCGGTCGGTGCGCGAGCCGTCCACGAAGGCGTCGACCGATGTCGCGGTCGAGGGCGCGGTGGGCCGCGCGGAGCCGCCCCAGCCGTTGCGCGAGGTGTCGATCAGCATGCCGATGCCGGAGTCGAAGCCCTGCGCGATCAGCGCGGTGCGCAGGCCCTGCGCGAAGGTCTGCTCGTCGGCGTACTGGTTCCAGTCGAGCCACTTCGACTGGCGTACCGTCTGCCCGTTCACGGAGTCGGTGATCTTGAGGTACGGCTCCGTCGTGGCCGAGTAGTTCGCGGTGTTGACGATGAAGCCCGCGACGTCGTTCACGGTCGCGCCGCTCGTCGTGGCGGCCTTCTTGAACTCCTGCGCCGCCGGTACGAGGTTGCTGTCCCAGCCGAGCCAGCCGTGGTGGGCGGCGTCCACGTAGTTGTAGACGTTGGGGATCGCGCCGAGGGTGTGCAGCGCGTACCCGACGCCCTTCTCGTAGTTGCCGTTCGCCTTCATCGTGGCGCACGCCTCCGTCGAGCCCGCCGTGCCGCCCGCGTTGGTGACGAGGTTGGGGAGCGAGTCGGGCTCGATGAGGGTGACGATCCGCAGGTTCGCGTAGGCCGGGTCGTCGAGGATGTCGGCGATCGGGTCGATGTAGTCGCTCTCGTAGCGGCCGATCTCGGTGGGGTCGAGTTCGCCGTTCGAGGCGAGCGCCGCGCAGTCGCGGCCGGGGAGGTCGTAGACGACGAGCTGGACGAGGTTCGCGCCCTGGTCGAGTGCGGTGTCGAGGTGCGCGCGCAGGCCGCGCTTCTCGCTGTCGCCCTCGATCGCGGCGATCTGGTCGAGCCACACGAAGGTCGGCTCGTCGGCCACCGCGTCCCCGCCGGGCTCGGCGGCGGCGAGCGCCGACCAGTCAGGGTTCACGTAAGTCGTGGCGCCGGCGTAGGGGTTGTCGACCCGGGCGGCGGTGGCGGCCGCCGCGGGCTGGACGGCGACGAGCGCGGTCCCCGCGGCGAGGGCGAGGGCGGCGAGTGCCCCGAGGGCACGCGGGCGACGTCTGGGGGTGGGGGGTCGGGCGGGTCCTCGTACGTTCAACGGGTGCTCCTCGGTGTGGGAGGCCGGTACGGACATGCGGGTGCCGAGCGCCCGCGAGCGCCGCCCTCGGGGGGCGGGACACTGTGCGGGAGCGCTCCCACCGTCGGGGCTTGCGGGGTGCGTGTCAATACGGGCGGCAGGAAGTCGTGCGCGTTGGCGCGTAAGCGACGGGCGGGCAGGGGCGCTTCAGCCGCGCCCCGCCCCCGCCACCCACGTGTACAGGTGCTCCGGCCGCCCCGTGTCCCCGTAGCGGAGCGTCAGCGAGACCAGGCCCGAGTGCTCCAGGTACTTGAGGTAGCGCTGCGCCGTCGAGCGGCCGATCCCGGTCCTGGCCGCGACCTCGTGGGCGGACAGCGGCGCGGGGCCGCTGGTGAGGGCGGTGCGGATGAGGGCCGCCGTCGCCGTCGAGTGGCCCTTCGGCAGGGACGGGCGCGGGCGCCCGGCACCGCCGCGCAGCCCGGTGAAGATCCGGTCGATCTGCTCCTGGCCAGGCTCCGGGCGCGCGGCGCCCTCGTCGACGGCACGGCGCAGGGCCGCGTATCCCTCCAGGCGTTCCCGCAGCCCCGCGAAGGTGAAGGGCTTCACGAGGTACTGGAGCGCGCCGAAGCGCTGCGCGCCCCGCACCGTCGCGAGATCACGCGCGGCCGTCACCATGATGACGTCCGTGTCGTGGCCGCCGAGCCGCAGCCTGCGCACGAGCTGCACGCCCGTCTCGTCGGGCAGGTAGTGGTCGAGCAGGACGAGATCGACCTCCGTGCGCTCCAGGCACCCGAGTGCCTGCGCGGCCGTGTGCGCGCTGCCCACGACCGTGAAACCGGGCACGCGGCTCACGTACGCGGTGTTGATCTCGGCCACGTGGAAGTCGTCGTCCACGACGAGCACCCGGATCACCGCTCACCCCCCGCCGCCGGGACGAGCGCCCCCGCGTCCCGCGGGATCAGCGTCTCGGGCAGCGTCACCGTGAACACCGCGCCGCCCCCGGCCCGCGCCCCCACCCGCGCCGTGCCCCCGTACCGCTCCGCGAGCCTGCGGACGAGACTCAGCCCGATGCCCCGCCCGTGCGGCCTGCGCGGTCCGGGAGACGCCGTCGCCTTCGTGCTGAAGCCTTCCGCGAAGACGCTCTCCCGCAGCTCGGGCGGCACCCCGGGCCCGGTGTCCGCGACCTGGAGCAGCACCGTCGTCCCCTCCGCCCACACCCGTACCTCCACGCGGGGTTCGGCGACGCGCCGCTCGCACGCCGCGTCGAGCGCGTTGTCGATGAGATTGCCCAGCACCGTCACGAGGTCGCGCGGCGCGACGAGCCGCCCGGGGAGGCCGGTGCGCGCGCCGATCCCGAGCGTCACGGCACGTTCGGCGGCGACCGCGCTCTTGCCCACGAGCAGCGCCGACAGGAGCGGATCGCCGAGCCGCTCGGCGATCTCCTCGGCCGAGGCCGCACTGCCGCCCGCGACCTGCGCCACGAAGTCCGCGGCCTGCTCCGGCCGGCCCAGCTCCAGGAGCCCGAGCACCGTGTGCAGCCGGTTGGCGTGCTCGTGGCCCTGCGCGCGCAGCGCGTCCAGCAGCCCCTGCGAGCTGTCCAGTTCCCGCCCGAGCAGCTCCAGTTCCGTCCGGTCCCGCAAGGTCACGACCGCGCCGCCGTCCGCCATCGGCATCCGGTTGACGAGCAGCACCCGGCCCCCGCACACCGCGAGCAGGTCGGCGCCCGCGACGCGCCCCGCGAGCACGTCGGCCGTACGGCCCGGCGGCAGCACCGCGTCGAGCCCGTAGTCGGTCATGTCGGCGTCGAGCCCGAGCAGCCGCGCCGCCTCGTCGTTGACCAGCCGTATCCGGCCACGCGGGTCGAAGGCGATGACACCCTCGCGGATGCCGTGCAGCATCGCCTCGCGCTCGTCGAGCAGCGCCGAGATGTCCGCGAAGCCGATCCCCTGCGTCTTGCGCCGCACCCGCCGCGCGACCGCGACCGCCGCCCCCGCGCCCACCGCGAGCGCCGCCGCCGCGCACAGGAGCAGTCCGGGCAGCGCGTCCACGACCCGCTGCCGCACGCTGTCGTACGCGATCCCCACCGACACCGCGCCGACCACCTCGTGCCCCGCTCCGTACAACGGCACCTTCGCGCGGGCCGAGCGGCCGAGGGTCCCGCTGTCGACCTGCCGCACCTCGTGCCCGGCGAGCGGGCCGCTCGGGTCGGTCGAGACGTGCCGCCCGATCTCGGCGACCGTCGTGTGCGACCAGCGCACGCCCTCGCGGTCCATCACGACGACATACAGCGCTCCCGTCGCCCGCCGGATGCGCTCCGCCTCGCGCTGCACCGGGCCGCTCGCGCCGGGCCGGGTCGTCAGGAGCCCCTCGGTGATCGCCGGGTCGGCCGCCGTGGTCTGCGCGATGGCGAGCGCGCGGTGCGTCGCCTCGTCGTCCAGCTCGCGCGCGAGCGGCGCGATGAAGAGGCTGACGGCCAGGACCATGACGCCGGTCGTGATGGTCAGCTGCACCACCAGGATCTGGCCGGAGAGCCGCCGGGGCCAGTGCGGTCGCATGCTGTCCTCTGTCTTCGTTCGGGTACGGGCGCGGGCCGCGTACGGACGGGAAGGGCCACGGGTACGGGCCACCGCGCCCGCGCGGACATGCCCTTTTAACACCCGTGTAGCGGCAAGGTAAACGGGCGGCGGGGCGCTGCCCAGGCCCGTGCGCCCGACGGACACGCCGGAGTGAGCACAACGAGCGGAACGAGGAGTACGGGCACAACGGAGGCTTGTCGGCACAAGGCCGCCCTGGACCCGTACCGCCCCTAGCGTCCCCCGGCATGAGCAGTCACCAGACACCCGCCATCGAGCTGCGGGGCGCGGGCAAGACCTTCCGCACCCCGTCGGGCGGACTCCACACCGCCGTACGCGATCTCGACCTCACTGTCGACCAGGGCGAGTTCGTCGCCGTCGTCGGCCCCACGGGCTGCGGCAAGTCCACGACCCTGACCCTCGTGAGCGGCCTGGAGGAGGCCACCACGGGCGACGTCCTCGTCGGCGGCGCACCGGTCACGGGGATCGGCCCCACGACCGGCTTCGTCTTCCAGCAGGACGCCGTCTTCCCCTGGCGCTCGGTGCTCTCCAACGTCATGGCGGGCCCGCGCTTCAGGGGTGTGCCCAAGGCCGAGGCGCGCGAGCGCGCCCGCGCCTGGCTCGCCCGCGTCGGCCTCGGCGCCTTCGAGGACCGCTACCCGCACCAGCTCTCCGGCGGCCAGCGCAAGCGCGTCGCGCTCGCCGCGACCTTCGTCAACGACCCCACACTCCTCCTCATGGACGAGCCCTTCTCAGCGCTCGACGTGCAGACCCGCGCCCTCATGTCCGACGAACTCCTCGACCTGTGGGCGGGCACGGGTGCCTCCGTCGTCTTCGTGACCCACGACCTGGAGGAGTCCATCGCGCTCGCCGACAAGGTCGTCGTCATGACGGCGGGCCCCGCGACCGTCAAGGAGGTCTTCACGATCGACCTCCCGCGCCCCCGCAAGGTCGAGTCGATCCGGCTCGAACCGCGCTTCCTCGACATCTACCGCGAGATCTGGACCTCGCTCGGCGAAGAGGTCCGCATCACCAGGGAAAGGGGCGCCGCCGATGCCGCCTGAGACCACGAGCCCCGCCCGGCCCGCCGCGCCCGCGCGCAAGGAGGAGCCGACGCGCGCCGAGACCCGCGCCCGCGCGGCCCGCAGGCGCCGCCTCACGGTGTACGGGGCGCGCGTGCTCCTCCTCGTCCTGCTCCTCGGCCTGTGGGAGTGGCTCGCGCGGACCGAGGTCATCGACCCCTTCAACTTCTCGATGCCATCGAGGATCTGGGACCAGATCAGCCGCTGGGTCACCGACGGGACACCGCAGGGCAGCCTGTGGGAACAGGTCTGGTACACGCTCTACGAGGCGCTGCTCGGCTGGGTCATCGGCGTCGTCGCCGGGGTGGTGCTCGGGATCGCGCTCGGCCGCGTCCGCTTCCTCTCGGACGTGCTCGGCCCGTACATCAAGGTCCTCAACGCGCTGCCGCGCATCGTGCTCGCGCCGATCTTCCTCATCTGGTTCGGCCTCGGGCCCGCGTCTAAGATCGCCTCGGCCGTCGTCCTCGTCTTCTTCCCGGTCTTCTTCAACGCGTTCCAGGGGGCCCGCGAGGTCGACCGGAACCTCGTCGCCAACGCGCGCATTCTCGGCGCGAGCAACCGCAGGGTCACCTTCCAGGTCGTCATCCCCTCGGCGACCTCGTGGATCTTCACGAGCCTGCACGTGAGCTTCGGCTTCGCGCTCATCGGGGCGATCGTCGGCGAGTACATCGGTGCCACGAAGGGCCTCGGCCTGCTCGTCTCGGCCTCGCAGGGCACCTTCAACGCGGCCGGTGTGTACGCGGCGATGGTCATCCTCGCGGTCGTCGCGCTGCTCGCCGAGGCGCTCCTGTCCGCCCTCGAACGCGGCCTCTTCCGCTGGAAGCCGGCCGAGGGCGGCGACGGGCGCTGAGCCGAGTCCCGCGGCGTCCCGGCTCCCTTCGCCACCGCACCACCCACCACCTCACAAGGACGTGACCCCATGCGCAGTTCCCTCAGGACAACGGCCGCCGCCGCGACCGCCGTGCTCGCCCTCTGCTCCCTCACCGCCTGCGGCGACTCCTCCGGCTCCGGCGGCGGCAAGGACGGCGGGGGCAAGGTGAAGATCATGGTCGGCGGGCTCGACAAGGTCATCTACCTGCCCGCGATGCTCACCCAGAAGCTCGGCTACTTCCAGCAGGAGGGCCTCGACGTGCAGCTCCTCACCGAGCCCGCCGGGGTGCAGGCGACGACCTCGCTCATCTCGGGCGACGTGCAGGGCGTCGTGGGCTTCTACGACCACACCCTCGACCTCCAGGTGAAGGGCAAGCAGGTCGAGTCGGTCGTGCAGCTCTCCCACACCTCCGGGGAGGTCGAGGTGGTGTCGGCGAAGGCGGCGGGGGACATCGCCTCGCCGAAGGACTTCGCGGGCAAGAAGCTCGGCGTCACCGGGCTCGGCTCCTCGACGGACTTCCTCACCAAGTACCTCGCCGTCAAGAGCGGCGTGCCCGTCGAGAAGATCACGCCCGTCGCGGTCGGCGCGGGCCAGACCTTCATCTCCGCGCTCCAGCAGAACTCCATCCAGGCCGGCATGACCACCGACCCGACCGTCACGGCGATCCTCGACAAGAAGATCGGCAAGGTCCTCGTCGACATGCGCACCCCCGAGGGCTCCGAGAAGGCGCTCGGCGGCCCGTACCCCTCGTCGAGCCTCTACATGAACACGGACTGGGTGAACGAGCACAAGGCGACGGTGCGGAAACTCGCCCGCGCCTTCGTCAAGACGCTGAAGTGGATGGACGCGCACTCGCCCGAGGAGATCGCCGCGAAGATGCCGGCCGACTACGCGCAGGGCGGCAAGGACCTCTACGCCAAGTCGATCGAGGCGACCCTGCCCATGTTCACGACCGACGGCGTCATGCCCGAGAACGGCCCCGAGACCGTCGAACGCGTCCTGAAGGCGTTCAACCCGAACCTCAAGAACACGAAGGTCGACCTCGCGAAGACCTACACGACCGAGTTCGTGAAGAACGCCGGCTGAGGGCGGCGGGCCGCACCGTAGCCACTTCTTCCGTACGACTTCACCCCCACGGGTACGGAATGTCCCCGTTCCGTGTCTGTCCCCGCCCTGAGCGGGCACCCGATCGGCAGGACGGGGTGCCCGCTCAGCAGCGCGGGCCATGGTGAAGGAGCACGGTCATGGACGAGAACTCGCTCAGGGCGGTCGGGTGGGCCCGCTCGCTGCCGCTCGACACCGAGGTGCGGGCGGCGCGCGAGTGGACGCGCGGCCACCTCGACACGCTCGGGTGGACCCGTACCGCCCCCGGGACCACCGACGACGTCCTGCTGACCGTCTCCGAACTCGTCACCAACGCGCACGTCCACGCGCACAGCACGGCCCATCTCCTGCTCACGTGGGACAACGAGTGCCTGCACGTGACCGTCCACGACTCGGCGCCCACCCTCCCGAAGCCGCGCGAGGCGGGCCCGGAGGCGACCGGCGGCAGGGGGATGTTCCTCGTCGGCCTGCTCGCCGACACCTGGCACATCCACCCCTGCCGCCGCGGCAAGGACGTCACCGCCTGCTTCCGGCCGCCGGAGGCGGTCAGGACGCGGGAGCCGTCCGCCCGGCCGAAGTAGCCCGCTCGGGCGAGGCGGTGCGGCCGGGCGAAGGGGTCCGCTCGGGCTGGGCGGTTCGCCGCCCGGCCCGTATGGCTCGCTCCGGCGAAGCGGCGGGCTCCGGCGGGGCGGCCGGCTTCGGCGAAGCGGCCGACTCCGGCGAAGCGGCCGACTCCGCCCGGGCGGACCGTTCGCGAGGGGGCTCGCTCAGCCGAAGTAGTTGTCGAACGTCTTCGAGAACTCACCCCCGTTGAAGCGGTCCCAGTTGATCGACCACGTCATGAGCCCGCGCAGCGCGGGCCATGTGCCGTGCGTCTGGTAGCTGCCGCAGTCGGTCTTCTTCGTCAGGCAGTTGAGGGTCTTGGTGACCTCGCCCGGGGCCGTCCAGCCGTTGCCCGCCTGGGTCGACGCGGGCATGCCGATCGCGACCTGGTCGGGGCGCAGGGCGGGGAACACACGGCTCGTGTCGCCCGCGACGGGGAAGCCCGTGAGGAGCATGTCCGTCATCGCGATGTGGAAGTCCGCGCCGCCCATCGAGTGGTACTGGTTGTCGAGGCCCATAATCGAGCCCGAGTTGTAGTCCTGCACGTGCAGGAGGGTCAGGTCGTCGCGCAGGGCGTGGATCACCGGCAGGTACGCCCCGGCGCGCGGGTCCTGGCCGCCCCAGGGGCCCGAGCCGTAGTACTGGTAGCCGAGCTGGACGAAGAAGGTCTCGGGCGCCATCGTCAGGACGAAGTCCTTGCCGTACTTCGCCTTCAGGGACTTGACCGCCGAGATGAGGTTGACGATCGCGGGCGTCGTCGGGTTGCGGAAGTCGGTGTCACCCGTGTTGAGCGAGAGCGAGTGGCCCTCGAAGTCGATGTCGAGACCGTCGAGCCCGTACTCGTCGATGATCTTCGAGACCGAGGAGACGAAGGTGTCGCGCGCGGCGGCCGTCGTGAGCTGGACCTGCCCGTTCTGCCCGCCGATCGAGATGAGGACCTTCTTGCCCGCCGCCTGCTTCGCCTTGATCGCCGCCTTGAACTCGGCGGGCGTCTCGACCCCCGGGCACTCGCTCGCGGGGCACAGGCTGAAGCGGATGTCGCCCGAGGTGACCGAGGTGGGCTCGCCGAAAGCGAGGTCGATGACGTCCCAGGAGTCGGGTACGTCGGCGATCCGCGTGTACCCGGAGCCGTTGGCGAAGCTCGCGTGCAGGTAGCCGACCAGGGCGTGGGCGGGCAACTGCCCGCTCGTGCCGCCGCCGTTGTCGCCACCGGCCGCCGTCGTGACCTTCAGGGCCGCCGACTTGGCCGACTCGCCGGAGGCGTTCGCCGCGCTCACCTGGAAGCTGTACGCGGTCGCGGGCGAGAGCCCCGAGACCGTCGCCGAGGTCCCCGTGACGGTCGCCGCCTTGGTCCCGCCCTGGTAGACGCGGTACTCGCTCGCCCCCGGCACCGCGTTCCACGTGAGGGTCGCCGAGGTCGCGGTGGGGGTGGCCGCGCGCAGGCCGCCGGGGGTCGCGGGCACGGCGACCGGGTCGGTGCCGGGGCCGACGAGGGAGAGGTCGTCGGCGTAGTAGGCGGGGGTCCCGTACCAGCCGTGGGTGTAGATCTCGACGGAGGTGGTGGAGGGCCCGGTGCGGAAGGACGTGGTCAGCTTCTGCCAGTCGCCCGCCGACGCCGTCCACGTGGACACGTCCGTCGTACCGGTCCCGGCGGCGCCGAGGTACACGTACCCGCCCCGCACCCAGCCGCTCAGGGTGTAGGCGGAGTCGGGCTTGACCCGGACGGTCTGCGCGCACCGCGCGTTGTCGCTCCCGGCGGGCACCGCCTTCAGCGCCGAACTCCCGCCGTGCGTGGGTGTGGTGACGGCCGAGCCGCTGCCGGCGGAACAGCTCCAGCCGCTCGTGCCGGACTCGAAGCCGCCGTTGGCGACGAGTTCGGCGTCGGCCGCGGAGGCCGTGGGGGAGAGGGCGAGCAGGCCGCCGACGGTGAGCGCCGCGGCGAGGGAAGCGGCGAGGGATCTGCCGCGGGACAGGGATCTTCTACGGTGCACGACTGCCTCCGGAGCGGGGGGTGCCCCGGCACGGGCGTGCCGGGGCGGAGGACGCGAAGGGGTGGAACGGAACCGTCGTGGTGCGGGAGTGCTGCCTCAAGATGGTCCAGACCAATGCCCCTGTCAAGACCGCTTGCGCGGACGCGGGTGGGTGAAACCGCTTCCTGACGCGGGGAAACCGCCTTCGGGTGTCCGGGGGGTCGGTTCCGGGAGGGGGGGGCGTGACCGGCGGCCGTTGGGGCGCCTCGCGGGCAGCCCTGCCTGGTGCGCGTCTGGCGCGTTCACGCCCTCGCGCCGCGCCACGAGGGCGTAGGCGTTCCGGGGCGGCAGCGGGGCGTCCTGGCGCACCGCCGCCGCTGTGTCGTTTGCGTAGGTGCTCGCCGCTCGGCCTCGGCGACGGGCGCGAGCGCGTACCTGAGCGCGGGGTAGGCCGGGCCCCGCCGGGTGTCGCGTGCTGCGTCGTGTCCCCGCGTTGCTCGCGCGGACAGGGTGAAATCCCCAACAATCAGGGCACGTTCCACTTCTGGGCCCAGTTGCCCGAGCACCACGCGATCTGGAGCGGGGTACCGCCCGCCGTGCTCGCGTTCGCCACGTCGAGGCACTTGTCGGCGGCGACGTTGACGATGTCGTTGCCCGGGGAGTAGCGCCACTGCGTGACGTTCGTCGAGTCGCACCCGGCCATGACCGCGTACGTGCCGTCGTTGGTCGAGCGGCCGGCGAGCGAGAGGCAGCGGCCGTTCTTGCGCAGTGTGCCGTCCTTGGCGAACTGCCACTGCTGGTCCGCGCCCCCGTCGCACGGGTACAACTTCAGCGAGCTGCCCGCGAGTTGCACGCAGTGGCCCTGGAAGTCGCCGTACCGCCCGACGATCGCGCCGAGCGGCCGGGAGAAGTCCTGCGCGGGCGCCTGCGCCTTCTTCGGCGCGTTGCCGCCGGAAGAGCCGGAGGAGCCGGACGGCTTCTCGTCCTTCGTGTCCTTCTTCGCCTCGCTCTTCGCGCCGCCGCCGTCGCTCCCGCCGCCCGACCCGCCGGTGCCGTTCTTCTCCTGTGTTCCGGCGGGCGGGGCCGCGGGCGCGCCCGCCGGGGCCCCGCCCGACACGGGGCCACCGCCTCCCGAGCCCCCGGACCCGCTCTTCTCCTGCGGCTTCGCCGCCTCCTTCGTGGGGGACGGGGACGGGGACGGAGAGGGCGTGGGCGAGCCGGAGGGCGAGGCCGCGGGGTCGGCCGCGACGCGCGCCGAGGTGTCGCTCGCCGCGAGCGCGGGGCTCTCCTTGCCGTCGTCGTCCAGCACGGTGGCGCGCGCGGCCACCGCCGAGAGCGTGACGGTCGCGGAGACGGCGGCGGCCCAGCCCAGGGTCACCCAGACCCTGCGGCTGGGCACGAGCCCGTGCGGGGCGCGGGCCGGACGCTGACGGAAGGTGTCCGCGAAGGTCTGCTCGGCCGGGTCCGCCGGCTCCGCGGTGCGGTGCGTGGGGCGCATGCGCATGGTGTGAAACTCCTGGGGGGTCGGTCAGAGCAGGTCGTGCTCGTCGAGCTGCATGAGCTGGGCCGAGTCGGGGGACGTCAGTTCGGCGACTCGCATCGCCTGCCGTTCGGTCATCGCCTGGAAGAGCTGACGGGCCGTGCGGCCGTTGCCGAAGCCCGCGTCGCGCGGGATGGTCCCGACGTGCGCGGTGAGCGCCCGGCGCGCCGCCTCCGTCAGCTCGTACTGGTGCCGCTGCGCGTGGTGCTCGACGATGCTCACCAGCTCCTCGGAGCTGTAGTCGGCGAAGAGCAGCGTCCGGCTGAACCGGGAGGAGAGCCCGGGGTTGGACGAGACGAATCGGTCCATGTCCCCGGGATAACCGGCCGCGATGACGACGACCTCGTCCCGGTGGTCCTCCATGAGCTTGACGAGCGTCGCGATCGCCTCCGTGCCGAAGTCGTTGCCCGCGCCCGCCGGGGCGAGCGCGTACGCCTCGTCGATGAAGAGCACCCCGCCGCGCGCCCGCAGGAACGCCTCCGTCGTCTTCGGGCCCGTGTGACCGACGTACTCGCCGACGAGGGAACTGCGGTCCACCTCCACGAGGTGACCGCGCGACAGCAGCCCGAGACCGTGCAGCAGCCTGCCGTAGAGACGGGCCACCGTCGTCTTGCCCGTGCCGGGATTGCCCGCGAAGACGAGGTGCCTGCTCAGCGGGGGAGCGGGCAGCCCCGCCTCCTCGCGCATCCGCACCGTCTGCATGAGCTTGACCATGCCGTTGACGTCGCGCTTGACCCCGTCGAGGCCGACCAGCTCGTCCAGCTCGGCGAGCAGGTCCTCCAGGCTCTCGGGCTCCGGCGCCGGCTCGCCCTGGTCCCACAGCGCGCCGTCCGCCTCCGGGGCGGTCTCCTCGGGCGCGTGCGGGCCACCGCCCGGGACGTACGCGGGCGCGGCCGGGGTCCGGGCACGGTCCGACAGGCTCGGCAGCGCCGCCGTCCTGACCCGTACCGCCGCGCAGTCCTCGAACTCCGGCTCCGCGCCGTCCGCGAGCCCGACGTCCTGCGCGCTGTCGAAGACCCGGCAGCCGAGGAAGCGGACCCGCGCCCCCTTGCCGACGTGCAGGGCGGGGAACGTCGTCCCCGACACGTCGCAGTGCGCGAAGGTGCCGCTGACCTGCTCGCCGACGAGCACGCCGTTCTTGCCGCAGTCCTCGAACCGCACGCCGCGCACCTCGGCCGTCGCCTCCCGCTCCAGGACGAGACCACTGCCGGCCGCGCCCGCGACCGTGCCGCCCGTCATGGTCAGCCGCCCGCCCGCGTCCACGGTCACGCCCGCGCCCCCGGCGCCGCTCACCCGGACCTCCGTGAGCGCGACCGCCGTCCCCGCGCCGATCTCGACGCCGCTGCGCCCCTGCCCGGTGAAGACGCACGCGCGCACCCGCGACTCCTCCTCGGCGGCCGAACGCAGCCGCAGCCCCGTCTCCGCGCCGACCGCGCGCAGCCCGGTGAGGTCGAGACGCGCCTCCTCGTCGCCGTGCACGGCGCACAACCGCGCCCCCGCGACGGAGGAGTCGGTCACCTCGGCGCCGGCCGCTCCCGAGACCCGCAGTCCGTGCTCGCCCGCGCCGCGCACCCGCAGCCCTTCGAGCACCGCCCGCGCCTGTCCCGCGAGCGCGAGCCCGCTCCCGTGCGCCTCCGCGAGGAGCGCGTCCGTGACGCGCACGCTGCTCGCCCCGGCCGCGCTGATCCCATGCCCGCCGGGACGCACCACCTGGCAGTCCCGCAGCGAGACACCGCCCTGGTCGTCGGCCCGCACGCCGTGCTCGCGCGGGCCAGTGATCCGCGTCTCGCGCAGGGCAGCGCGACCGCGGTGCGAGAGCCGCACCCCGCACCGCCCGCTCTGCTCCACCCGGCAGTCCGTCAGCTCGACGGCACCGTCCTCCTCGACCAGCACGCCGTGCCGCCCCGTACCGGCGAAGACGCTGCCGCGGGCGAGGAACCTGCCCATGCCCTTGGCGCGCGCGCCCGAGCCCGAGGTGTCGCGCACCCGCAGGCGCTCGGCGATCAGGACGGCCTGCCCCGAGACGACCGCGCCGATCCCGTCGACCTCGGAGATCTCCGTGTCCACCGCTCGCGCCCGCGCGTCGCCCACGAGGTGCAGCGCCGCGCCCCGCGCCCCGCTCAGCCGCGTCCTGTCGAGCACGAGGACTCCGCCGCCGTCGACCGGGTCGGCCACCTCGCCCCGCAGCGTGTCCTCCGCGCCCAGCCGCGTGTTCGCCGCCGCCGACGTCCCCGACGCCGAGCCCAGCACCTCGACCCGGCCGCCCGTCAGCTCGCAGCGCTCGGCGGTCAGCCCCGCCGCGTCCTCGACCCGCACCACGGGCTGATCGGGATCGGAACCGGCGAGGTTCAGCTCGCGCAGCACACACCCCGGCGCCGTCACCGTCACGGGGACCCCGTGCGCCGCGCGCAACCGCACCGAACCCGCGCCCGCCTCCGCCTCGACGGTGACCCGCCGCGACAGGACCAGACTCTCCACGTACGTGCCCGGAGCGACCAGCACCGTCGTCCCCGCCGGTGCCGCGGCGAGCGCGTCGGCGATCGTGCGATGGACTCCGCGGCCCCGCGGGCCGACTCTGACGGCCGTCACTTCGGCTCCCCGTTCTGCTCGTTCTGCTGCTCGCCCGTGTAGAAGTCGTGGCCCGGGAAGACCTGCTTCTGCAAGGTCGAGGAAAGGTACAGGTTCGCGAAGGTCTTGTCGACGAGCTTGCCGAGCCCCGCGACGGCGAAGGTGTCGAAGACGCCGCCCCGGTGGTAGAAGCGCCCGCCGAAGTTCTGGATCATCGCGGTACGGGCCACACCGAGGCTCACCGCGCCCGCGACCCCGCCCGCCATGCCGACCGCGCCCGCGAGCAGCGCGTCGCTGCCGTGCAGGTGCACGGTGTTGCCGTTCGCGTCCTTGATCCCGAAGATCGCGGAGCTGGCGGCGGCGGTGACGAAGCCCGAGACCGCGCCGGTCATGAGGCCCACGCCCCAGTCGTACGTGCCCGAACGCCAGCGCGTGACCTTCTCGTTGCCCGCGAACTCCGCCGTCCACGAGTCGTCGTTGGGGCGCCGCGCGTACGGGTTGCCCTGGTCGACCTGGCTGAGCCCCGTCTTCCACGGCCCGCCCCGGAACGTCGCGAAGTGCCCGAGCGAGAAGGCCCCCTTGACGCCCGCGCCGACCGTCGCGCCGAACGCGGCCTTGCCGACCTCGTTCCAGCCGAACGGCGTGCCCGTGGCCGCCGCGACGATCCCGTACACCGCCAGGTTCATACCGAAGTCGAGCAGCCACTCCTGGATCAGGTCGACGGCGAGCGCCTGCCCGGCCTTGTACGGGAACGACGTGTACGTGCTGACGCCGCCCGCGGTGTGGCCCCACTCCCAGCGGTTGGGCTCGCGCCACATGCGGTTGAAGCCGCGGTACTCCGAGAGGATGCCCGTGAAGTTGGTCTCGCGGCCCGTCAGCGTGGTGCGGCCGAAGGTGTCGCGATGCCACACGTATCCGGGGATGGTCCGCTCGTCGATCATGCTCGATCCGTCCGCGCCGAAGCGGCGCCACTGCTTGTGCCAGTCCTCGCTCTCCAGGAAGCTGCCGTCCGGCAGTTCGACCTTGCGGCCCAGCTCGATGCCGTTGTCGTACTCCTTCCACACGTGCGGGTTGTGGACGCCGCCCGGTGTCTGGACGTACTCGCGGACCCGGTAGGGCGAGTCCTGGAAGTGCGGGGTGGTCGCCGGGCGGACGGGGATCTCCTGCACGATGTGGCCCGCGTTGTTGTCCAGGTCCCTGAACACGGCGCCGGGCTGGAAGTCCGGGAGCCGCGTACCGTTCCGGTCGAACCACTGCCGCACGCGGTCGCCCACGCCGTTGCCGAAGCCCTTGATCTCCCCGTCCGCGCCGATCTTGTTCCAGTGCCAGGTGTTCGCCGCCGGGTTCTTCCAGGCGTCGACCACCGTGCCGTCCGCGAGCAGCCTGTGGTCGCGCACGAGCGCGCCCGCCGCGTCGAAGTCCTGGAAGCTCTCGCGGTCCCAGCCCCAGGGGGTGACCTCGCCCCGGTGGTGGTTGAGCCTGCGGATGCCGCCACCGCCCGCCCCGTCGCTCCAGCGCACCGTGCCGTCGAGCATCCCCTGCGAGGTGATCCGGATGCCGTTCGCGCCGCCCGCCGGGTCGGGGAAGGTGTCCTGGCGGGAGAGGACGAGGCCGTGGTGGTCGTACCGCGTCCAGTCGTTGCCCGCGCCCATCCGGCCCTCGCGCCCGGCCGCGCCGGGCGGGGGACGGAAGTCGACGACGGAGCCGTCCGCGAGACCCATGCGGGCCACGTGCCACTGCTTGCCCGCGTTCGGGGTGTACCAGTTCCCGTCGCCCAGGTCGTTGGTGAAGCGCTCCTGCCAGCGGATGTCGCCCGCGTTGACCCCCGTCGGCAGGTTCGTGGTGTCGAAGTCGGTGGCCTGGTACGTGCGGTGGCCCTTGAGGCCGTCGTCGCCCTGCTTCCACGGCAGGTAGCCGTTCTGCTTCGCGACCCCGTCCGGCATCGCGACGTCGCCGGTCGTCACGGCCTTGCCGTCGAGCGGCTTGCGTGTCTCGCGGACGAGGTCACCCGCCCTGCTGATGTCGGTGATCGTGCCGTTGTTGCTGACGAACCGCACGCCGTGTGTGACGCCGCCCGCGCCGGTCTCGGTCCACGTGTGCATCTGGAGCCGGCCGTCCTTGGCGAGCCAGGGCACGTGGTCCAGGTTCGCCGCCCGGTACTCGGGGCTCATCATCCAGCGGAAGACGCGCGGCGGACGCTGTTCGGCGAACCGCGTGCTGTCCAGGAAGCCGCCGTCCTTCAGCGTCACGCCCCGGCCGTTCTCCTTGCCGTGCGCGGACCACGACGTGTAGTCCTTCTTCGGCACCCCGTCCGCGCCGAACTCCGTCTGGTGCAGGCGCCGTACGTCGTCCACGGACCAGTTGAAACGGCCGAACTTCTCCTGCGCCACGACCCGCACGCCGGTCTCCGGGTGGGGCAGGTGGTCCGTGAAGCCGCGCCCCGGGCCCCACGTGCGGTCGCCCTCGGCGACCTTCTTGAACTCGCTGTCGAAGCGGGTCCAGCGGGTGTCGCCGGAGAAGCTCTGCGAGAACGGCCGGTGGCCGACATCGGCGAGGACGTGCCCGCCGTCCGGCAGCTCCTGGTAGTGCCGCACACGTGTGCCGGTGTGCCCCGTGACGTCGAACCAGCTGCGCCCGCTCTCGCCCCAGTGCCGGGTGCCCGAGCCGACGACGGTGCCCGCGCCGTCGAACTCGGTCCACACGCCGCGCTGGTTGAAGCGCCCGAAGGAGCCGACACCCGCCGCCGAGTGGTAGCCGTCCAGGACGTGCCCGTTCGGCAGCGGCCTGCGCTCCATCAGCTCGACGCCCGAGTGGGTCGTCAGCTTGACGCGGCCGTTGCCGAGACCCTTCGTGTCCACGGTGCCCGCGTCGTACCACTTCTTGATCGCCGGAGCGGCGACCGGCTGTCCCGTCCCGTCGAGCCGCACCCGCTCCCAGCTCGGCTTCGTCACGCCGTCCGTGGGGTGGGTCACCTTGAGGAACTGGTCGTTCTTGAGCGTGCCCTTGTCGAAGACGTTGATCCGCTGCTCGAAGAGCTGGCCGTTGCCGTTGTAGAGGTGGTACTCGTTCGCGCGCCCGCCGCCGTTGAACGTCAGGCGGTAGTTGCCGTCCGCCTGGTGGGCGAAGGTGTGCGTGCCCGCCGGTACGGGGGCCATGTCGCCGTCGAGCAGGACGTGGGTGTCCGTCCGGACGAAACGGGTGCCGACACCGTCCGTGAGCTGCACGACGTCGAAGTGGCCGCCGCCCGCGTGGTCGGTGACACGGAAGGTGTGCGCGCCCGCGCCGGGGGGCGCGATCGTGTAGTCGTGGGCGCCCGCGGGCCCGAAGAGCCGTACCTGGCCGTCCGCGCCCGTGATCCGGTGGCCGCCGCCCGGCCTCGCGGTGACCGTCACGTCGTCCACAAGGTTCATGTCCCGGCTGTACAGCGCCAGGTGTCCGCCCGGGTGTACGTGGATGCCCTCCCCGTTCGCGAGCACGTGGCCGACCTGGGCCTGCACGCTGCCGTCCGGTCGGTACAGCACCCTGCCGCCCGTGCCGGTGACGACGATGTGCCCGTCCGGGCGGGTGACGACGGTCGCGTGCGGCACGGGTGTGCCGCCCGCGTCGACGACGCGCGGCGCCCCGCCGCCCACCGGCATGTGCGCGTACTCGTTGCCGGTGCCGAGCCGCACCACGTCGTGCGTGTGGGCGCCCTGCCCGTCGAAGACCGCGTGGTTGCCGCCCGCCTCGACCCGGAAGCTCCCGTCGCCCTGCCGCACGACGGTGTCGCCGGCCCCGAGGGACGGGTTCCCGCCCGCCGGGTCGGTGCGCAGCGGGCCGTTGAGGTGTGGATGACCGTGGAGCGCGAGCAGGTCGTGGGTGTGCGTGCCCGCGCCGTCGTAGACGTGGGTGAGGTGCGGGTTGGTGCCGTCCGGTACGTGGAAGTTCGTGCCGTGGACGGTGACGGTGCCGCGTGCGCCGCCGTTGAGGTCGACGCGGGTGACGGGGCCGGGGCCTGTGGGGCGCAGGGCGAGGTCGCCCGTGGTTCCGAGGGGGACGGCGTTGTGGGTGTGTGCGCCCTGGGGGCCGACGACGATGTGGTGGCCTGCGGGGTCGTCGATGCGGAAGCCGCCGCCGGTCTGGGGGGTGACGGTGGCTCCACGGAGCGTGGGGGGTGTGCCGTCGGCCGGGAGGTGGAGGTCGCGGCCGTTGAAGGCGGGGTGCTGGACGGAGAGCAGGTCGTGGGTGTGCGTGCCCGCCCCGTCGTAGACGTGCGCGAGGTGCGGGTTGGTGCCGTCCGGTACGTGGAAGTTCGTGCCGTGGACGGTGACGGTGCCGCGTGCGCCGCCGTTGAGGTCGACGCGGGTGACGGCGCCCGGCCCCGTGGGGCGCAGAGCCAGCTCGCCCGTGGCCCCGAGGGGGATCGCGTTGTGGGTGTGGGCGCCTTGCGGGCCGAAGACGACGTGGTGGCCGCCTGTGGGGTCGTCGACGCGGAAGCCGCCGCCGGTCTGGGGAGTGACGGTGGCTCCGTGGAGGGTCGGCGGTGTGCCGTTGGTGGGGAGGTGGAGGTCGCGGCCGTTGAAGGCGGGGTGGTTGAGGGTGAGGGTGTCGTGGGTGTGGGTGCCGGTGGCGTTGTACACGTGGTGGCGGCCCGGGGCGGCGGCGGGGACGTGGAAGTCGGTGCCGTGCAGGGTGATCGGGCCGCGTGCGCCGCCGTTGAGGTCGACGCGGGTGACGGGGCCGGGGCCTGTGGGGCGCAGGGCGAGGTCGCCCGTGGTTCCGAGGGGGATCGCGTTGTGGGTGTGTGCGCCCTGGGGGCCGACGACGATGTGGTGGCCGTTGGTCGGGTCGTCGACGCGGAAGCCGCCGCCGGTCTGGGGGGTGACGGTGGCGCCGTGGAGCGTCGGCGGCGTCCCGTCGGTGGGGAGGTGGAGGTCGCGGCCCGCGAAGCCCGGGTGCTGGAGCGAGAGGAGGTCGTGCGTCGGGGCGCCGTGCGCGTCGTACACGTGCGTGAGCCGCGGGTTGGTGCCGTCCGGCACGTGGAAGTCCGTGCCGTGCGCGGTGACGGGCCGCGCGTGGGCCGCCCCCGCCGCGTCCACCAGCGTGTGGCCGCCGCCCCCGGCGGGGGTGAGGACGAAGTCGTTGGTGCCGCCGAGCGGTACGACCGTGTGGGTACGGGCGCCGGTCGCGTCCACGACGACGTGGCTCTCGCCGTACTGGACGCGGAAGCCGCCGCCCGCCTGCGCGGTGACCTGCGCCTGCGGCGCGGGCGCCGGGGCCCCGTCCGGGCCGGTGAGGCCGAGCTGCTGCCCGTTCCTGCTCGGCAGCACGTGGATCTCGCCGCCCGCCCCGTCGCCGAGCCGCAGCCCGGAGCGCGTCGGCAGGCCCGTCGCCGGGTCGTAGAGCTGGAAGCCGCTGCCCGAGGGCATCCGTATCTCGTGCCCGACCATCCCCGGGACCCCGCCGGGCGCCGCGGCACCCGGCGAGGGCACGTGGCGCACAGTGTTCGGGACGAGCGAGTCGAGCGCGACGACGGCCCCGTGGAACTGGCCGCCCGAGAGTGTCACGAACCGTTCGTCGGAGAGCACCCGCAGGCCCCCGCCGTCCTGCGGCGACACGTCCATGTGCCGGACCTCGACCGCGCTCACGCGCTGTTCCATGTGCACGATGCCGGGGGTCCCCGGGGTGTGCCCGGCGCGGACCGTCGCCGTCCACGCGCCGCCACCCGGCTGCACGGTGACCGCGGCGTGCCCGATGCCGCCCGTGCCGTCGGGGGTCATGTGGAGCTGGACCCCGTTCAGGCCCGGGACGTCGAGCGTCCTGGTGAGCGGGGCGGGGGCCGGGACGGACACGGCGGCGGAGGTGGAGGCGGTGGGCGGGTGGTGCGAGCCGCCGGGCAGCGACGTCAGCTCGACGTCGCCGCTGCCGCGTGTGCCGGGCGGGACGATCTCCATGGGCCCGGCCGGGGCGTAGTCGGTGGACGCCTCCAGGTAGTAGTTCCAGCGGTGCACGGTGCCGTCGCCGAGCGTCCGCTCGATCCGCAGGATGTCCCGGCCGCCCTCCTGGAGGTGGTGGGCCGTCACGCCGCTGAGGCCGCCGGTCTGCGTCACGGTGACGTCGGCGCGGGTGGCGCCCGTGCCGGGGCGCACGTCCACGACGACCCCGGGCAGCAGTTCGTCCATGTTGCGGAAGGTGTGCTGGAGGTCGTACTGGACCGTGTGCACCATGTTGACGCGGATCGTGCGCTGGGCGAGCGCCGAGAGGTCGACCAGTCCGCCCTTGCCCAGGTCGGCGATGAGCGAGCCGCTGCCGGGGAGCGCGAGCCCGCCGGTCGTCGCGGGCATCGGCGTGGGCTTCGCGTCGATGCCCGTGACCGAGCCATTGAGGTGGCCGAGGCCGTTCGCGCCGTCGCCCGCCCCGGCACCCGAGGACAGCGGCGGCACCGTGACCTGCCCGCCCCCGGGGACCGCCGTCACGTGCCCGGACGTCGCCGGGGCCTGGACCTGCGTCTGCCCCGGCTGGTGGACCGTGGGGGAGTGGACCTGCGCCGCCGGGGGCACCGTGGTGTCGCCGGTACGGACGGCGGGGGCGTCCACGTGCGCGACCGGCGGGGCGGCGGCGGACGTCGCGCCGACGGCGGGGATGTCGACGTGTCCGACCGGCGGCGCGGTGACCGGGGCGGAGGCGCCGGCCGAGGGTACGTCGACGCGGCTCACCGTGGGCGCGTTGATCTCCGTGCCCCGGCCCACGGCCGCGATGTCGACCCGCCCCACGGACGGCAGCGAGACCTCCGAGCCGTTGCCGAGCGCGGGCACCGACACGTGCCCGGTGGTGGGCAGGTTGACGTGGGTGACGCCCACGTTCACGGACGGCAGGTCGCTGACACGGGCGCCCACGGGCGGCGCGTCCAGCTTCCCGACGACCGAGCCCTGCGACACCGAGCCGAGCGAGGGCACGTTGATCTGGTGGACGGCCGGGGCGTTGATCTGGCCGGGCGCCGCGATGTGCCCCTGCGTGGGGGCGGGGACGGCGACGGAGCCGAGCTGCGGCGTGTGGACCTGGCCGAGCCCGCCGAGCGCGGGTGTGTCGACGCGGCCCACACCCGCCCCGAGGTGCGGGACGTCCACCCCGTGCGCCGCGACCTGCCCCACGTCCGTGACCCCGCCGGGGAGGTGCGTCGCGCCGATGCCCGGCGCCGACACCGCGTTCATCGGGCCGAGGGTGGGGATGTGCACGGCGTTGACGCCGGAGAGGGTGGAGATCGTCGGGACATCGACGACCTTCGCGCCGAGCGCCGGGACCGAGGAGTTGATCGTCGAGCCGAGGCCGTGGAAGGCGCTCGTGTTGATCCCGCCGATCGCCGAGGCCCCGGTGAGCCCGTGGACCGAGGTGAAGCCGCCGCCGATGCCGGTCGGCGGGGTCGGTGTGAACCCCGAGAGGTTCACGTGCGCGAAGGAGCCGAAGCCGCCCGTCGGCGGGGCCAGTTGCAGACCGTGCGCCACGCCCCCGGAGATCTTGCTCGCGGCGCCGATGAACTGCCCGCCCGCGAAGGCCCCGTACCGGTACAGGCCGAAGACACCGCGGTCGATGACACCGATCTTCAGCGCGAAGAGCACACCGTGCCCCAGCTCGTCCGCGGCGACCGGCAGGAGCAGCCGCAGCGAGTTCGCCCCGCGCAGCCCGTTGACCGTCGTGTTGACCAGCGTCGTGCCGAGGGCGCGGATGCCGTTGAGGCCGCCGATCACCGTCTTCATGGCGAAGAACGTCTTCGCGCCCGCGAGGTTGATGACCGTCAGGCCGCTGACCGCGGGCACCAGCTTGATGTCGCGGATGCCGTTGATGCCCATCGTGAAGCCCTTGGCGCCCGGCATGAAGTGCAGCCCCGCACCGCTGATCTTCAGCCCGTTGAGCCCCTTGAGGCCGCGCAGCCAGTTGCCCGAGGCGGCGAACACGTCGTCGAAGCCGAGCGCGAGCCGGGTCAGCGAGCCGAGCGAGTTGGCGCCCGAGAAGAGGTTCCCCGCGCCCCTGAAGGCACCCGCGCCGAGTCCCTTGAGTCCCTTCCACAGGTCGCCGAGACGGATGCCCTTCGTCGTCGGCGCGATCACCCCGATGATCGAGAGCACGAGGTCGGTGATGCTCGCCTTGCCCTGCGAGAAGTCGATCGCCGTCTTGATGAGCAGGGCGACGTTCAGGCCGATCGCGAAGAGCGCGAGCGGACCGCCCACGATCATCGCCGGGATGATGAGGATGAGCGCGAGCCAGCCGAGCGCCTTCCAGAACTCCTCGCACTCGTCGATCGGCGAGGCGATGCTGTACGCGGCGTCCGTGATCGTGTCCGACGCGGTGCTCGCCGCCGTCTCCAGCTGGCTCTTCGCGTCCTCCGCGATCCCCTTCTGCTCCTCGCGGCCCGCGTCGTCGTCCTCGTCCAGCGCCGCCGCCGCGGTCAGCGCGTCGTCGGCGCGCTTCTGCTGCGTCCGCATGACGTCCACGTACGTGCGCAGCGCGCCCTGGACGTCCTTGTGCGCCTGCCGGAACGAGGAGACGTACTTGCGGAGGTCCCCGTCGATCTTCTTGCGCAGCGCGTCCGCCGTCTCGCCGACGAAGATGCCGTCCGTCGTGTTGAGCACCGAGGTCAGGCCGTCGTCGATCGTGTCGGCGAGCGAGACCAGGTTCTCCTGCGAGGAGATGACCTCGTCGATGCGGTCCGCGTCGCCCGGCGTCGGGTCACCGCCGAGTCCGAGCGCACTCCAGTCGGAGGGGCGGGGCATGGGACGCGCTCCTTCCTCGACGGCCCGGTCCGGGCTGCCATCCGGCCTGTCGGTCACCGGCCGCGAGGGCCGCTGACCTGTCCACGCACCAGCGCGCCGAAAGGTTCAGCCGGATTTCCGGGGATGCGATGAACCTTTCGAGGGGCCCCGTGCGTGGAAGGAGCGGACAGCCGGTCCGGACCACCGGGCCACCGAGGGACCAGGGAGGTACGGGGTGCCCGACTTCTCCATCGACTACTCGAACCTGCACGTCGTGCAGGCCAAGATGCACGAGCTGGCGGACGCGGCCGGCAGCGGCGGCGCGACCGGGGCCTTCAAGGAGGTCGGCGAGTCGACCAGCTCCGAACGCAAGGCGGTGCTCGGCAGCTCCGACCTCTCCTACGCGTTCAACCTCTTCTACTCGTACTCCGCCTCCCGCACCAAGGACGCCAAGGACGGCCTCGGCCAGCTCGCCGACACCTTCTCGGGCGTCTCGGACACCTTCTTCAACGCCGACGCGCAGCTCTCCTCCGCCGCCGGGCTCATGAGCCAGAGCCTCGGCCTCGACGACTGGAAGAACCAGAAGGAGGCGTACGAGCAGTGGCAGGACGACAAGACGGCGTGGGACGACTACCTGGAGAAGATCGGCGCCTCCGACTACTTCGCCGAGCACCCCGACGCGAACATGGGCGAGCTGTGCCGTGCCGACGACGCGCCGGACTTCTGCGACACCTGGATCGATGACGACGACGCGCCCGACGACCCCGGGGACGCGCCGCCCAAGCCCGCGGACGATCCGCCGCTGTCGTACTCGTACGAGGACGAGCACGGCAAGGTGTCGGTCGACGTCGAGGTGGACGACGACTACAACGTGATGAAGGAGAGCTCCACCATCACGACGCCCGACGGCCAGTCCTACACCTCGGTGACGACGTACGACTCCGCGCCCGAGTACCACGAGACCTCCGACGGCGACCGCTACGACGCCCGCGACTACACGATGGAGACGACGTACGCGGACGGCTCGAAGACCTCCACCAAGGTCGTCATCAACGAGGACGGCTCCGGGACCATGACCACCACCGACCAGGACGGCGAGGTCACCACCGTGACGCGCGGCGGCCCGGACGAGGACTGGCCCGAGCCCGAGGACGACGACTGACCCCGTCCCCACCGACCAGGCCCCGGGCCGGACGCCCGGGACCCCTGCCCCCGACAGAAAGGACACCCACGTGCCCGCCAACATCAGCCTCTCGTACGCCGAGATCGAGCGAGTGTCCAACCTCCTGGACACGAGCGTCGAGCAGACCCTCGTGCCCCGCATGGACGAGGCGAAGACCGAGGTCGACAACCTCCTCGACACCTCCCTCGTCCTCACCCAGTCCAGCCCCGCCCTCCAGACGCAGTACGAGAAGTTCACGACCTCCCTCAAGGAGGCCACGGACAGCATCAAGGGCTACGCCGAGCAGTTCCGCCAGATCATGAACTCGGTGAAGGACATGGACCACGACATCGCCGAGAAGGTCAACAGCAGCGGCCAGTAAGCCCCCCGGGGCCCCGTGCCCCCGCCCCCTTCACCGAACCGCGAGGAGAACAGCACCATGGCGCAGCCCGATGTCCTTTTCGATTACGACGAGATCGCCCGCGTCGCCACCACGATGGGCACCAAGCTCAGCGACATCTCGACCGAGCTGGGCGACCTGGAGACCACGGTGAGCGGTCTGCTCCAGGACGGACTCGTCTTCGAGAAGGCGAGCCCCGCGCTCCAGGAGGCGTACAACGACTTCAGCAACCAGATGAAGACGTCCGCCAAGAACATCCAGGAGTACGCGAACACCTTCAACGACATCGCCAAGGCGATCGCCGACTCCGACGGCGACATCGCCACCGGCGTCAAGAACGCCCAGAGCGGCAACGAGGGCTGACCCCCCGCGGCCCCCGCCCTCCGGGCCACGAAGGCCCCGCCCCCGGAGAGGGAGGCGGGGCCTTCGTATGCGCGAAGCACGCGGGGGAGCGCGCGGACGGCAGGGGACGGCTGGGACGATCGGCGAGGCAAGGCCACACGACAAGCGGGGCGCGCGACGCCGGGAGCCCTTCCCGGGCCGCGCGCCCCGCCCCCGTCCGTCCTACGAGCCGAGCACCGTCAGCGGCACCTGCACCGTGATCGCCGCCCCCGCCGCGCTCGCCGTCCAGCCCCGGCCCGTCACGAGCGGTGTGCGCACCTGCTCGGCCGAGATGCGCGCGCCGATGAGGTCGCCCTCGCCGATGCTCTTCGGGCCGAGGAGGATGCCGCGCCGGGCACGCCGTGCGATACCCACCCAGCCCAGCGAGCTCATCGACTCCGGCAGCCCCGACAGGAGCAGGCCCTGCCCCCGGTCGCGGCCCGAGGAGGCCACCTGCCGCAGCACCTTGTCCGCCTTGCAGTTGAGCATGAGGTCCGCGTCGTCCACGACCACGACGACAGGCCGGCCCTCCACCTCCTCCAGCGCCCGCGCGACCGCGTCCGCCGAGGGGTCGGGCTCCGCGAAGACCTTCGCGAGGTCGTGCGCGGCGAGCTGGCGCAACTGCGAGTCGCGCGGCGTGAGGACGACGAGCTGGGTGCCGCCCAGGAGCAGCGAGACGGCCATCGACGCGAGCGTCGTGCTGCGGCCCGTGCGCGGCGGGCCCGCGACCATGAACGCCCCGCCGCCCGTCGCGAAGTCGAAGCTCAGCGGCTCGCCCGAGTCCCCGCCGATCCCGAGCAGCGCCCGCAGCGGGGCCCGCTCCTCGGCCGGGACCTGGTCCATCGCCTCCTGGAAACCCACCACCGACGGCAGCTCCCTGACCGGGAACGGGCGCCGCGAGGCGGGCAGCGCGGCATCGCGCGCCGTGGTGCGCTTCCCGATCTCCCGCACCGCCTCCGCCTGGTCCCCCTCCTCGGAGGGGAGCAGCGCGATCTGCGCCTCGATGCCCTCGGGCGCGAGCCAGCCCCGGCCCGGCGGGATGTGCGCCGGCACCTTGTTGCGCGGCATCCCCGCGACGTTGTAGTCACCCGGGTCCGCCTGCCGCAGCAGCAGCCTGCGGTCGTTGTGCGCCGCGAGCCGCCCGCCGAGCAGGACCCGCTCCGAGGTGGCGATCACGTGGATGCCCGCCGCCGCGCCCTCGCGCAGCAGCCGGACGACATCCGCGTAGACGCGCCCGCCGTCGTAGTCGTCGAGCATCGAGCCGAGCGCGTCCCAGCCGTCGATCAGGAGCAGCAGCCGCGCGGGCCGCCGGTCCTTGCCGACCTTCGCGCGCACGTCCGCGAGATCCGCCGCGTTGTGCTGCGCGATCAGGCGCTGCCGCTCCGTCAGCTCCCGCCCGAGGCGCGTGATGAGCCGTTCGAGGCGCTCCGCGTCGTGCCGCGAGACGACCGCACCGCAGTGCGGCAGCGACTCCAGGACCGACAGGCCGCCGCCGGAGGCGTCGATCCCGTAGATGTGCAGGTCCGCCGTCCCGATCGCGAGCGCGGCGGAGCCCGCGACCGTCCGCAGCACCTGCGTGCGCCCGGAGCGCGGCGAGCCGATGACGTAGAGGTGCCCGAAGCTCGCGAAGTCGATGACGCCCAGGCGGCGCTCCTGCGACCGCGGCAGGTCGAGGAGGGCGTACGGCACCGCGGGCAGTGCCCCCGGCGACGGCTTCGGCACGGGCGGCAGGTCCTCGGCCCGTACCCGGTCCTCCAGCGGCTCCAGCCACGGACTCGGCTGCGGCGTGAAGTCGTCGAGCAGCTCCGTCGCCCGCCCGATCGCCTCCACGAGCACCCGCAGATCCGTGACCGGCTCCTCCTCGGGAGCCGCGGCCCACTCGCGTTCCTCCTCCTCGCCCCACTCGGCCGGGCGCCCGAGCCGGTTCCAGGCCAGCTCGACCTCCCGCACCGGGCGCGCGGGACCGGCCGAAGGCGCCGAACCCGTGTCGCGCTCCGCGCCCGCCCACGCCGTCTGGAAGGGCGTCGGCGCGTCCGCGCCGCGCCGCACGAGCGCCCGCCCGGGGCTCGCGGACGAGATGCTCACCGCGTCCGTCGCGTTGATGATGTCCTGGCTCTCGGCCCGGTCCGTCACGCGCAGCGCGACCCGCAGGTTGGTGTTGGCGCGGATCTCGTTGCTCACCGCGCCGCCCGGACGCTGCGTCGCGAGCACCAGGTGCAGCCCGAGCGAACGCCCGCGCTGCGCCAGGCTGATGAGCCCCGGCACGAAGTCCGGCAGCTCCCGCACGAGCGTCGCGAACTCGTCGATCACCAGGACGAGCCGCGGCAGAGGCGCCATCTCCGGCTCCCGCGCCCGCTTCGCCCGGTACTCCGTGTGGTCCTTCGCCGCCACCTCGGCGAGCAGCCGCTCGCGCCGCTTCAGCTCCGCGTCGAGCGAGGCGAGCGCCCGCTGCACGAGGTGCCCGTCGAGGTCGGTGATCATGCCGAGCGTGTGCGGCAGCTCCGCGCACTCGCGGAAGGCGCTGCCGCCCTTGTAGTCGACGAGCACGAAGGTCAGTTCGTCCGGGCGGTTCACGGCGGCGAGCGAGGCGATCATCGTCTGGAGCAGCTCCGACTTGCCCGCGCCCGTCGTGCCGCCGATCAGCATGTGCGGCCCGTCCCGCACCAGGTCCACCCGCAGCGGCCCCTCGTACCCGGCGCCGAGGATGAACGTCGTGGACGCGGGACGGCGCTCCCAGGCCCCGGCCAGCGCCGTCGGGTCCGGGGGCTCCTGGCCGAGCAGCGGCAGCAGCCGCACCTGCGAGGGCAGCCCCGAGTCGCTGTCCACCGTCACGTCCCGCACCGGGGCGATCGCGCGCGCCACCTCCTCGCACCATGCGGAGTCGACGAGGTCGGCACGGACGTCCTCGACCTTCGGCACCCCCGAACTGCGCACCGATACCCGGTTGCCCTCCGCGACGACGACCGCCGTGCACTCCTCCGGCAGCAGCCGCTCCCGCTCGTCCACGCACAGCCCGAAGACCCGCACGCCCGGCCCCTGCGTGAGCACCTGGACCATCCCCGGCACATCGCGCAGCCGCCGTGCCCCGTCGAGGACCACGAGGATGTCCGGCTCGCGCAGCAACGTGTGCGCGAGGGCCGAGGAGGACCTGGCCGCCACCCGGTTCTGGATGTCGGAGATCAGCTCGTTGACCCGGTGCGCGGTGCTCTCCGGGTCGTTGCCGATCGCGACGGGCGACCCCGGACGGCCCGAAGCCAGGTGCGGCAGCCAGCGCACCCAGTTCCACGACTCCGCGTGCTCCTCCGTCGTCAGGACGACGATCCGCAGATCGCGCGGGCTGTGCAGGACCGCCGCCTGCGCCACCGCCCAGCACGCCAGGTCGCGCGGCGCCCGCCCGGGGCCCGAGACGCCGACCACGCCCTGGTCGGTCATCTCCAGGCCGTACGGCACGTCCGCGAGCCGCCAGTGCACCGCCCGGTGGTTCGTCTCGCGCGCGTGGTCCTCGATCCGCTTGAGCGAGGGCCGCGTCACGGTGCCGAGCCGCAGCGTCAGGAAGTCCGGGTCGCGGCGCCGCCGTTGCCACAGCAGGGTGCCGGGCCCCTTGGCGTGCAGCAGCACCGTCGCCGGGTCGGGGAAGGTGTCGTTGCGCAGCTCGCGCTCCTCGACCGTCGCCTCGCGCACCTCCCGCTCCAGGGCGGCGCGCCGCAGCCGGTAGATCCGCAGCGCCTCCGCCTGCTGCTTGCGGCCCGAGCGGCGGCCCGTGAGCCAGTTGCCGATCGCCATCATCGGGGTGAAGAAGATGAAGATGACGAAGTAGAAGGTGCGGAAGAGGCTCATCATCACGAGGCCCATGACGAGCGGCGCCATCATCATGATGAACGGGAAGGGGCGGTTCTTCCGCTCGCCCGGCGGGCCCTGCATCCGCATCGACTCGGTGTCCAGGTGCGGAGCGATACGGGGCGGCCGGTTGTACTCGACGGCGAAACCGTCGCGCGAGGGATTGACCGCCGCGTCCGCGTCGAAGGGGTCGGCCTGGCGCAGCAAGTGGTCGCCGAGGGCCAGATCGGCGTGGCAGGGCCACTCCCGCGAGCCGTCGTCGGGCGCGGGCCGCTCGGTGGCCGGGAGCGGCGCGGGCTCGGCGGGCAGCCCGTCGGGGCCGGGCTCGGCGGGGGTGGGGGAGTGGCCGCCGGGCCCGCCGTCCACCGGGCCGGCCGGTTCCTCGGCGGTGAGCGGGGTGCCGGTCTCGGGGTCCACGGGGGGCGGCGGGGTGAGGCTGCGCAGCCCGTCGCGGGCGGCGTCCGCGTCGGCGGGGAGCCGGAAGCTGAGCGCGCCGTCCATGCCGACCGTGATCCACGTGCCGCGCGGCGGCGCCCCACCCCCCTCCAGGCGCAGCGCGCAGCCGCGGTCCGTCCCCACCTCGTGGCTGCCGGGGCCGAGCAGCCAGGTCCGCCCGGCGCCCGGCCCGCCGACGTGGCGGACCTCGACCAGGACGGGATCGCGCGGGGGCGGCTGCCAGGCGCGGGTCGCGGTCCGTACGGGCACGGGGGCGCCGAGCCCGAGGACCGCCCCGGCGCGGATGCCCGCGGACCCCACGCGCAGCTCGGGGCTCACGAGCCGCTCACCGAGGTACAGCCGCTCCGCGCCGAGAGCGCTGCCGAGTTCGGCGACGGTCGCGCTCTCCGGCAGGTCGAGCAGATGATCGGTCCGCCCGGCGTCGGGTGCGATGGTGCTGACAGCGAGTTTCACGGGGTGGTCGTCCGTTTCACGAACTGGTCCGCGTCGCGCCCTCGTCGGGCCGCGCGGGAGTGGGCAGGGGACGGGCGGCGACTCCGGCGTGCGCGGCCGGGCTCGCCTCCTCCTCGGTCGTGGCGCCGGTCGCCTCCGACTCGCGGGCCTCGCTCTCCTCGACGAGGTCGGCGGCGCTCTCCACGGCCGAGGCGGGCGGCAGCACGGGCGGCAGGTTGTCCAGCGTGCGCACCACGGCGCGGCCGAGGCCGTCGCAGCGCGGCAGCAGGGGCGTGCCGGTGACGGCGACCCTGCCGTACCGGTCGGTGAACAACCGCCAGGCGTACGCGCGTGCCTCCCCCAGGACGAGGGTCCGCACCCCGGGCGCGCCGTCCGGCGCCGCCGCCATCTCCGGCGGCAGCGGGTCGGGCAGCTCGGCGGCGACCAGGACGGGCGCGAGACCGAGGCGCCGCGGGGTGTCGCGCGCCTCGCGGTAGGCGGTGCGCACGGCGGGTCCCGCGTGGCCCGGGTGCACCCCCTCGGCGACCGTGACCAGGTCGTCGGGGAGCCGGGCGTCGAGCTGGGCGGCGAGCGCCTGGAGCAGGGCCCGCGACGCCCGCTCGTCGCCGTCCACGCTCAGCACGGGCGGGCCGACGGTGAGGTCGAGGAAGACGCAGCACGGCGCGCCGTCCACGCTCTGCGCGCCGAGCGCCACGACGAGGGGGCGCTCCTCGGCCGTGCGCACCGCGACGAGCGGCAGGGCGGTACGCGCCGAGGTCCACGGCTCGGGCGAGCCGAGCCCGGCGAGCAGCACCGTGACGGTCTCGGGCCCGACGAGGGCGGCGTACGGGCGTCCGCCCGCCTCGGGGTCGCGCGCGGCGGCGGCCAGCGCCAGTTCGGCGTCCCGCCACGTGCCGGGGTCGCCGAGGCTCGTGACGAGCGCGCGCAGGGCGCGGCGGTGGCGGATCAGGGAGCGGACCGGTTCGGTGAAGGCCGCGACGGTGAGGGCGCCCTCACGGCGCAGCCGGGCCGCCCAGCGTCGCCAGCCGCCCCAGCGCATCGCCCACCAGCGCAGCAGGACGAAGATCAGGACGAGCAGCCCGATGATGCCGAGCCAGCGGAAGATCGCGTCCGCGTGGTCGCGGAACCAGTCGAAGGGATCGGTGTTCCTGTTCACAGATCGCCGCCCCTCACGCGGCAGGGAGGGATCGGCGCAATGCTTCGAGCGCGTAGTGGTTGCGGGACTTGACCGTGCCCTGGGGCACACCGGTCACGCGCGCGGTCTCCGCGCGGCTGCGGTCCCGCAGATGGATGTGGACGAGCACCTCGCGGTGCTCGTGCGAGAGGCGCGACAGCGCCTCGTAGAGCACCTGGCGGGTCGCCACGGTGTCGGCGAGTTCGGCCTCGCCGCCGTGGTGCGCCGGTTCCTCGGGGACGAGGCCGACGGGGACGGCCCGGTCGCGGCGGTGCGCGTCGATCGCGAGGTTGCGCGCGACGCGGTACAGCCACGCCTGGAGCCGCTGGTCGCCCTGGCGGTCCAGTTCGTCGAGGGTCAGCCAGGCGCGCAGCATCGTCTCCTGCACGATGTCCTCGGCGCGATGGAAGTCGCCGGAGGCGTGCAGGCGCGCGTAGCGCAGGAGCCGGGCGCGGTGCCGCTCGGCAGGGGGTAAAGCCGTGTGTGCATCCGGGGGGACGTGGCCCATGGGTCTGCTCCAAAGACTCACTCAAAAGGATGAGGCGGGGGCGGTGAGGAGCGCTTCCGGACAGGAGACTAGGTGCGTTGTACCACTTGTGGTAACGGCTCTTTAGATTCGAAAACCGGCAAATGTGGTCGGACTTGGCTCAGGAAAAGCTCAGAACTTAATGACCACAACTCAGGCGCCGGGAATTCTTCGGCGTCCCGGTGGCTCGTGTCCGTGCCCCGTCGGCCGGGGGTTCACCGTCGCGCGTACGGGCGCGGGCTCACCGTCGCGCGTCCGCGCGCGGGTGCGGGCCCGCGAGTGCGGACCTGCGGGCGCGGGTGCGGGCCCGCGAGTGCCGACCTGCGGGCGTGGGGCCGCGCGCGTGCGGGAGGGGGCGCGCAGGCGGGAAGGTGGTGCCGGCAGGGGCTCCGGCAGGAGGCGCGCGGGCGAAGGGGGAGGCGGCGTGGGGGAAGGGCGGCCTCGGTGGGCGCGCGGCGCGGAAGGGGGGGAGTGCTCTCTCGGTGAGCAGGATGATGGGCCGCCGCTCCGACTGGCGTCAAGAGGTGTGCACGACGGAGAGGCGCGATGTCCAGATCCTTCACCTCTCGAAGCGGGTGGGGTGCCAACCGGCCGTTCCTCTCAGGATTCGGCCAATCCGGCGTCGCTTTGTGAATCGACTGGTCAGCTCTCTTGACGCGCGGAACCGCCGCCACGAGTCTCCCCCTGCGGAGGGAGTGCTCTCTCGGCCCGACCCCCGCCTCCCACCGAGGAGTTCGCATGACCACCCGCACCCGCAGCCGGCGAAGAACCCTCCCCCGAGGAGTCCTCGCCGTCCTCGCCGCCGTCGCGCTCCTGTTCTCCCTCGCGGTGGTGACCGCCCCCGGCCGGGCCGTCGCCGCCGCGCCCGTACTCGTCTCGCAGGGCAAGCCCGCCACCGCCTCCAGCCAGGAGGGTCCCTTCACCGCCGCGTCCGCCGTCGACGGCGACAACGGCACCCGCTGGTCCAGCGAGTTCAGCGACAACCAGTGGCTCCAGGTCGACCTGGGCAGCAGCACGGCGATCGGCCAGGTCGTGCTGCGCTGGGAAGCCGCCTACGCCAAGGGCTACCAGATCCAGGTCTCGGCCAACGGCCAGCAGTGGACGACGATCCGCACCACCACCAACGGCACCGGCGGCAACGAGACGCTCGACGTCTCCGGCACGGGCCGCTACGTCCGCGTCCTCGGCACCCAGCGCGCCACCCAGTACGGCTACTCGCTCTGGGAGTTCCAGGTCTACTCGACCGGTGGCACGGGCGGCCCGCAGCCGGGCGGCGACGTCCTCCTCTCGTACGGGAAGCAGGGCACCGCCTCGACCTCGCAGAACGACGGCACCTGCTGGCTCTGCACGCCCGACAAGGCATTCGACCGCGACCCCGCGAGCCGCTGGGCCACGAGCCCCGAGGGCGGCTGGACCGACCCCGGCTGGATCGCCGTCGACCTCGGCGCGAACGCCGCGATCCACCGCGTCGTCCTCCAGTGGGACCCCGCCTACGCGAAGTCGTACCGCATCGACGTCTCCGACAACGGCACCGACTGGCGCACCGTCTACCAGACCACCACCGGCAAGGGCTTCAAGGAGACCATCCCCCTCGACACCACGGGCCGTCACGTGCGCGTGTACGGCACGCAGCGCTCCGGCGAGTACGGTTACTCGCTTTGGGAGTTCCAGGTGTGGGGCACCGGCGGCGCCCCCACCACGCCGCCGCCCCTCCCGGCCGACCCGAACTACTCGAAGCTCGTCTTCAACGACGACTTCGACGGCCCGGCGGGCCGCGCGCCCGACGCGAGCAAGTGGGTGCCGGAGACGGGCCCCGGACCGAACAACGAGCTGGAGTACTACACCAACAACAGGAACGCCGCGCTCGACGGCGCGGGCAACCTCGTCCTCGAAGCGCGCAAGGAGGAGACACCCGGCTCGGCGTGCCCCCGCGACCCGCTCACCGGGAGCGGCACGTGCCAGTACACCTCGGCCCGCCTCAACACGTACGGGAAGTTCAAGTTCACCTACGGCCGGGTCGAGGCGCGCATCAAGGTGTCCGGGACGCAGGGCCTGTGGCCCGCCTTCTGGATGCTCGGCGCGGACTACTTCGACCAGGGCAGGCCGTGGCCGTACACCGGTGAGATCGACATCATGGAGCACGTCGGCAAGGAGCCGGGGACGACGTACTCGACCCTGCACGCGCCCGCCTACAACGGCGCCAACGGCTTCGGCTCGCCCTACACCCTGCCCGGCGGCGCCGACTTCGCCGCGGGCTTCCACACCTTCACCGTCGACTGGAACAGCAAGGGCATGACCTTCCGCGTGGACGGGCAGGTCATGCACACGGTCGACAAGGACACCCTCGAAGCCACGCGTGGTCCCTGGGTCTTCGACCACGACTTCTTCATCATCCTCAACAACGCGGTGGGCGGCGACTGGCCCGGCGCCCCCGACGCCAGTACGCGGTTGCCGCAGAAGATGAGCATCGACTACGTGAAGGTCTGGCAGTGACACCTCGCTGAGACCTCGCACAGGGCGGGGGCCGGAGCGTGTGCTCCGGCCCCCGCCCGCGACACGTGTCGCTCAGCCCTTGCTGGCTCCGAGCGAGAGACCCGAGATGAACTGCTTCTGGAGCAGGATGTAGACGACCAGGGTCGGGATCGCGGCGATCATGGCGCCCGCGGCGATGAGGTTCTGGTTCGTCACGAACTGCCCCTGGAGGTTGGCGAGCGCCGAGGTGACCGGGCGTTTGTCGCCGGAGGACATCAGGGTGATGGCCCAGAAGAAGTCGTTGTAGATCCAGGTCGTCAGGAGCGTGGCGAGCGCGGCGAGCGCCGGGCGGCACAACGGCACCGTGAGCCGCCAGAAGCGGGTCCACAGCCCCGCCCCGTCCACGAGGGCCGCCTCGTACATCTCCCCGGGCACCGACTTCATGTAGTTGCTCAGCACGAAGACGCAGAAGCCGAGCTGGAACGCCACGTTGATGACGATGAGGCCGAACGCCGAGTTGTACATCAGGCCGCTGTCCGCGAGGAAGTGGGGCAGCGGGATCTTCAGGTACATCCGGAACAACGGCGTGATGATCACCTGCTGCGGCAGCAGGTTCCCCGCCGTGAACACGATGAGCAGCGCGACGTTGACCTTGACGTTGACACGTGTGAGGACGAAGGCGGCCCCCGAGGCCAGGACGAGCACGATGACGACCGCGGGAACCGTGATCAGCACCGAGTTCCAGAAGAAGCGGCCCATGTTCGCCTGGGTCCAGGCGTCGGAGAAGTTGCCCAGGGTCAGACTGTGCGGCAGGGACACGTATCCGTGCTTGCGGGTGTCCGAGTACGGGCGGATCGCGACGTAGAGCGCGAAGAGGATCGGCAGCAGCCACAGCACCGACGCGCAGACGAGGAAGACCTGCGAGAGGACCTGGCCCCGCGGGCGCGGCCTGCGGTCGCCGCCGCCCCGCACGGCGAGCGCGGGCGACGTCTGCGTACTCACGGTGTTTCCTCCTTGCGGAAGGACTGGCGGAGGAAGAGACAGATCGGGACCAGCGAGATCAGGAGCAGGACGACGCCGAGCGCGGAGCCGAAGCCGACCCGCTGGGTCTCGCCGACGATGTTCGACGTCACGAGCACCGAGAGGAGTTCGAGGCCGTTGATGCCCTTGTTCGTGATGTAGACGAGGTCGAAGGCGCGCAGCGACTCGATGACCGTGATCACCATGACGACGATGTTGATCGGCCGCATCGCCGGGAACACGACCCGCCAGAACGTCTGCCAGGCGTTCGCCCCGTCGATGCGGGCGGCCTCGCGCAGGCTCGGGTCGACCGCCTTGAGGCCCGCGAGGTACAGGACCATCACGTAACCGGCCTGACGCCAGGTGGCCTCCAGGAGCACGGCCCACAGGTTGAGGTGCGGGTTGCCGAGCCAGTCGATGGCGTTGCTGTCCCCGGACCGCCCGATGACCGTGTTGATCACGCCGTAGTTCTGCGAGAACACGAACTCCCAGATGATGCCGATGAGCGCGAGCGACAGCATGACGGGCAGGAACAGGATGCTCTGGTACATGCGGCTGCCCGCGATGCCCCGGTCGATCACGACCGCGAAGAGCATCCCGAGCGGTGTCGCGATCACGACGAAGACCGCGAGCCAGATCAGGTTGTGCTGGACGGCGGGCCAGAACTCCGGGTAGTTCGTCGCCGCCTGGTGGTAGTTCTGGAGGCCCGTGACGCAGCCGTTGTTGAGGACCGTGGGCAGCGCCGGGTCGCACGCCTTCGTGTGCAGGTCGCCGACGCCGTTCCACCGGAAGAAGGACAGGGCTATGGTGCCGAGCGCGGGGAACCACACGAAGGCGAGGCTGAGCAGGAGCGGGATGCCGAGCAGCAGCGCGGCCACGACGCGGTCGCGGGCGCTGAGGTGCCGCAGCCGCCGCCGCTTGCGCCCGGCGGCGGCGGCGCCGGGCGCGGTGGGCGCCCGGCGCGTACGTGTGAGCGTGCTCATCCCGTGTAGATCGCCTTCGCCTGCGATTCGGCGCTCTTCTGGAGCGTCGTGATGTTGCCGCCGCTGGGGTCGTCGAGGAACTTCTGGATGACGGAGATCATCGCGGTGGCCATCGCCGGGTCGGCGTCGCGGTCCATGAACTGCCCGACCGCCTTGCACTTGGCGATCTCCTCCACGGACTTCTTCTGGATCGCGTTGTACGAGGGCACCTTGAGGCCCTTCGCGAGACCCACGTCCCACTGGTCGCTCTTGAGGTACTCGGCCTCCGCCTCGCCCGAGCCGATGTACTCCAGGACGGCCTTCGCCGCCGACGGGTTCTTCGCCTTCTTGCTGAGCATGAAGCCGTCCGCGGGGGCGTCCATGAACTGCTGGCCCCACTTCGCGTTGATCGCGGGGAAGGGGAAGAAGTCCAGGTCGTCCAGGTCCTCCTTGTCGCTGACCCACTGGGCCGCGACCTGGTTGGTGCCCTGGAACATCATCCCGGCCTTGCGTCCCTCCAGCGCCTTGGCCGCGTCCTGCCAGATGCGCCCGTTGGCGCCGGTCTGCACGTACGGCATCATCTCGGCCCAGTGCTGGAAGACCGTGTGCACACCCTGGTCCGTCCACGGGATCTCGTGCTTCATCAGCTTGCTGTGGTAGTCGTGCCCGTTGATGCGCATGTTGAGGATGTCGAAGGTGCCGAGGGCCGGCCAGCCGTCCTTGTCGCCGAAGGCGACGGGGATGAGCCCGTCCTTCTTCATCTTCTTGCACAGCGCGAGGTAGGCGTCCCACGTGGTCGGCACGGAGTAGCCGTTCTTCTTGAACAGGCTCTTCCGGTAGAAGACGACCCACGGGTACTGGTAGATCGGCACGAAGTACTGGTGGCCGTCGAGACCGGTCGAGAGGTCCTTGGCGACGGGCCCGAAGTTGCCGCCGATCTTCTCCCACACGTCGTCCAGCTGCGCGGCGAGCCCCTGGGCCGCGAAGTACTGCATGCGGTACCCGGCGAACCACGTGAAGAGGTCGTCGGGGGTGCCCTGCAGGTAGCTCGTGATGTTCTGCTGGAAGGTGTTGTGGTCGACCGTGTTGATCTTGATCTTCGCCTTGGTCGACGTCGTCGCCGACGCCGTGAGCGCGGCGAACGCCTTCTTCGTGGCCGGGTCGGAGTAGTTCGAGCCGAAGGTGACCGTGCTGCCCGCCACCGGGCCCGACGACTTCGTCCCGCCGCCGGAATCGTCGTCGTCCCCGCAGGCCGACAGGAGCCCTCCCGCGGCCACTGTCAGCCCTGTGGCGCCCACACCCTTGAGCAGACCTCTGCGTGTGTGGGCGAAACCCGTGACGCCGTTGGACGGGTCGACAGGCGACATGGTGCCTCCATCGCGTAAGTGATTGTGCAGGGCGGCGAGTTGAGAGCGGCGGAGCGAAGCTCGCTCGGCGGACTTTTCCAACATAAGCCACCAATTAACAACGCAATCGATCGTCTGCGTAGTTCTAACGTCGACCTCGTGCGCGCGTCTATGTTTCTGGATACAAACAACTTTGGACGGTGGTACAGTCCGCCGGGCCGCCCGGGGGACGGCCGCCCCGACCATCGGGCGCACCTCAACCTCCCCCGCCAGACACCTTGTTGAGGAGGCCGCCGCCATCGAAGCCGAGACACCCGCCGCGGGACCCGGTTGCCGGGACCTGTCGGACCTCGCCGGTCTCGATCCCGCGGACCGCGCCGCGCTGGCCGCCGCCGTCGACCGGCTGCGGGGCCTCAGGGAGGTTTTCGCCGACCGCGTGTGCGCGCTGCTGCGCCGGCACGTCCCCGGCTACGCGGTGCTCGGACCCGAGGACATCCGTTTCTCCGCACGGCGGTTCATGGACATCGTCCTCACGGAGCTGTCCGCGCTGCGCGTGCCCGGCGCGGCGCTGCGCGGGGCGCTCGCCGACTACGCGAGCGAGCGGGCCGCGCGCGGCGTGCCGCCCGACGTGCTCGCCCTCGCGTACCAGTGGGGCTCCCGGGCGATGCTCGCCCTGATGGACGAGGTCGGGGCCGCGGTGGGGCTCCCGCCCGCCGTCCTGCTCGCCGCGCACGACGGCACCTGGCAGTTCACCCACGAGGCGGCCGGGATCTTCTCCCGCGTCCAGCGCGATCTGGCCCTGGAACGCGTCCAGTTCGACGCCGAGCGCCGTGCCGCCTTCGCGGCGGGCGTGCTCGCGGGGACGCTGCCCGCCGAGCACATCGGCGACGACGCGCGCCTCTTCGGGCTCGTGCCCCAGGCGCGCCACGTCGCCCTCGCCGCGCGGGCCGCCAACGACGCCGACGCGGAGGCCCTGCGCCTCGCCGTCGCCGGGGCGCTGCGGCTCCCCGCGGACCGCCTGCTCCTCGCCCGGGTCGGCACCGTTCTCGGCTTCATCGCGCCGAGGGCACCGGACTCGGTCGCGGGGCACCTGGTGGCGGCGGGACCCGCGCTCCCGCTCGACCGGCTCGGCACGGGCTTCGGCGAGGCCGTGCTCGCGCTGGAGACCGCGCGGCAGTTCGCCATGTCGGGCGTCGTGCGCCTCTCGGGCCTCGGCCCCCGGCCCCTCGTCCTCGCGGACCCGCTCACCGCGGACAGCCTCTCCGCACGGCACCTGTCGGCACTCGACGGCGCCGGGCGCTCCAGCAACGAGATCGAGCGCACCACGCGGGTCTACCTCGAATGCGACCAGGACGTACGGGAGGTGGCCCGGCGGCTCGCCGTGCACCCGAACACCGTGCGCTACCGGGTCAGCCGTTTCCAGGAACTCACGGACCTGAACCTGCGGCGCACCGAGGACCTGGTGACCTCGTGGTGGCTCCTCAACCGGCGGCGCGCGTGAAGGGGCGGGACGGCGGGGGAGCCGGGGGAGGGCCGGGGCCCGGAGCCGGGTGGTGCGCCCGCGCATTGCTTCTCGGCCCCTCACTGGCCAGAATGGTGAGGTGAACCATGCATTTCCCTGTGGGACGCTCCCCCTCGACTTCGTCGGCACGCTGCGCGCTCGGCGCAACGCCGCGCCGGTGGAGAAGCTCGCGACCCCCGGGCTGCTCGACGACTGGTTCGTCGAGTCAGGGATGTTCGACATGCCGCCCGGCGCCGACGAGGCCGACCTCGACACGGCCGTCGCACTGCGCGAGGTGATCTACGAGCTGGTCGCCGCGCTGCTCGCGGGCGAGACGCTGCCGCCCGCCGGGGTCGACGCGATCAACCGGCAGGCGGCGGGGCTTCCGGTGAAGGTCCAGCTCGGACCCGACGGCGTGCGGCACTCCGGGTCCGTCTCGCAGGGGCTCGCCGCCCTCGCCCGCGAGACGGTCGAGATCGTCGGCGGCGCGGACGGCGCGCTCCTGCGAGAGTGCGCCCGTCCCGAGTGCACGCAGGTCTACCTGGACCGCTCCCGGGGCCACCGCCGCGAGTGGTGCGCCATGCGGACCTGCGGCAACCGCGTCAAGGCCGCCGCCTACCGCGCCCGTCGCCAGGAGGCGGTGCGGGGCTGACCGGCGACGCTCCGCCCGCCCCGGCCATCCGCCGGGGCGTCGCGCTGTCGCGGGCCGCCGCATCGCCGTCGGTCGCCTGTTTCCCGCGCCCGTAGAGCGCCCCGCGCGAGGGCGTCGACCGCTGGGCGCCCCGCATCGCCCGTGCACGCGCCAGTCTCCCCGGTACGGCGCCCACGTCCCTTCGTACGTGCCCTCTCGCGCGCCTTCGCGGCGTCCTCGTCCTTCGCGGGCAAGTCCTTTGTGCGCCCGCCCGTCGTGGGCATGACCCTCGCACACGTGTGTCCATTCCCGTCCGGATGCTCGCTTCCCCAGACACGAGTGGAGTGACCAGCTCAGCAACGCTCCTCAAAAGTAACCGTCTTGACGGGTAATGAGGTGCGTGCAAGTATCTCCCCACCCGACCGGAAGACACATGATGAAACGCATCCTGGCCGTCCTCGCGACGGTCCTCCCGCTGACCGCGGCCGTTTACCTCCCGCCCGCGTCGGCGGCCACCCCGCCCGGAGCCGCGGCACCCCGCTGCGCGGCCCCGCCACTGCGCGCGCCCGCCGGGACCCGCGTCGAGTCCGTGACCGCGGAGAGCGTCGCGGCCGGGGACGTCGTCGTCCCGCCGATCCCGCCGCAGGACGGCTACACCGTGCCCGGCGTGCCCGCCCGCTGCGAGGTCACGGTGACCCTCACCCACCCCGGCGCGGACGATCACGCCCGCATCCAGGTGTGGCTGCCCGCGAGCGGCTGGAACGGCCGCCTCCAGACCGTCGGCGGCAGCGCCTACGCCGCCGGCGACTACGGCGGTCAGCTCGCCGCCGCCGTCCAGGGCGGCTACGCCGCCGCCACGACCGACGCCGGTGTCTCCACGTACACCGACGTCTCTTGGGCCCTGACCGCCAAGGGCGCGATCAACAGGCCCCTGCTGGAGAACTTCGCCTCGCGCTCCGAGCACGAGACCGCCGTCCTCGCCAAACAGGTCGTCAGCGGCGCCTACGGACGTCCTGTCGCCCACGCCTACTTCAACGGCTGCTCGACGGGCGGCCGGCAGGGCTACATGGAGGCCCAGCGCCACCCGGACGACTACGACGGCATCGCCGCCCACGCGCCCGCGATCAGCTGGGACGCCTTCGAGGTCGCGACGCTCTGGCCGCAAGTGGTCATGGCGCAGTCCCACACGTATCCCACGAAGTGTGAGTTCGACGCCTTCACGGCGGCGGCCGTCACCGCCTGCGACCCGACGGACGGCGCGAAGGACGGCGTCATCGGCGACCCCGCCGCCTGCGACTACGACCCCCGCCGCCTCATCGGCACGCGCATCGACTGCGACGGCGTCCCGACGACGATCACCGCCGCCGACGCGGCCGTCGTGCGCGAGATCTGGGACGGTCCGCGCTCCGGGCGCGGCACGAAGCTCTGGTACGGCACACCGGTCGGCGCCGACCTCAGCGCGCTCGCGGGCGTCGAGGACGGCATCGCGCAGCCGTTCCCCGTACCCGCCGCCTGGGTCACCACCTTCGTGCGCAAGCACCCCGCCGAGGACGCGACGAAGCTCTCCTACACCGAGTTCGAGAAGGCGTTCCGGCAGTCGCGCGCGGAGTTCGGCGGCGTCATCGGCACCGACGACCCCGATCTCTCCGGCTTCCGCCGCTCCGGCGGCAAGCTCCTGAGCTGGCAGGGACTCGCCGACCAGTACATCCCGGCGGCGGGGACAGCGGCCTACCGCGACCGCGTCGAGGACCGGATGGGCGGCGCGGGGCGCGTCGACGACTTCTACCGGCTCTTCCTCGCCCCCGGGACCGACCACTGCGCCGGGCCCGGGAACACGGGCGCCGCGCCGACCGATCCGCTCGGCGCCCTCGTGGACTGGGTCGAGCACGGCAAGGCCCCGGACACCCTGCCCGCCGCGGTGACCCGCGCGGACGGACGCACCGTCACGCGCGACCTGTGCCGCTACCCGCGCGTCTCGCGCTACACCGGCCACGGCGACGTCGACGAGGCGAGCAGCTTCCGCTGCGTCCTGCCGCGCCGCTGAACAACGGACGTGCGTGCTGTGCCCGCCCGGGACACGGTCGCGCCACCGGACGTGAGGAGAAGGACCGGCCGCCCCGGGGAGGGGCGGCCGGTCCTTCTCCTCACACGTGTGTCCGTGCTCAGAAGTGGTCGACGTCCACGACCGCCTGGGCGAAGGCGGTCGGCGCCTCCTGCGGCACGTTGTGGCCGATGCCGGTGAGGAGCCGGTGCGCGTAGGGCCCGGTGAACTTGTCGCGGTAGCCGCTGCCGTCCCCGTTGTTCGCGGTGAACGGGTCGCGGTCCGCGTCGAGCGTGAGGGCGGGGACGGTGACGACGGGCCCGGTGGCGAGCCGGTCCTCGTAGCGGTCGTAGCCGCGCTCGCCCCCGGCGAGACCCAGCCGCCAGCGGTAGTTGTGGACGACGATCGCCGCGTAGTCGGGGTTCTCGAAGGCCGCCGAGGTGCGGGCGAACGTCGCGTCGTCGAAGTCCCAGGTTGGCGAGACCTCGTCCCACACGAGCCGCGTGAGCTGCTGCCGGTAGTCCTTGTTCTCCATCGCCTTCGCGCCTCGCTCCGTCGCGAAGTAGTACTGGTACCACCACGGCCGTTCGGCGGCGGGCGGCAGGGGGTCGCGCTGCCTCGCCCGGTCGGTCACGAGGTAACCGCTCACCGCGACGAGGGCCTTGACCCGCTCGGGCCACAGCGCCGCGACGATGGCGGCCGTGCGCGAGCCCCAGTCGAAGCCCGCGAGGACGGCGCGGTCGATCCGCAGCGCGTCGAGGAAGGCGAGGATGTCGAGGGCGACGGCGGCCTGCTGGGCGTTGCGGACGGTGCGGGCCGAGCGGAAGCGTGTCGTGCCGTGGCCGCGCAGGTACGGGACGAGCACCCGGTAGCCCGCGTCGGCGAGGAGCGGGGCCACGTCGACGTAGGAGTGGATGTCGTACGGCCAGCCGTGCAGGCACACGACGACGGGGCCGTGCGCCGGGCCGAGTTCCGCGTACCCGATGTCCAGCACCCCGGCCCCGATCCGCTTCAGCCGCGGGAAGGAGGTGTGGGCGCCGGGAGCGAGGTCCGGGATCACGGGCGCCCTCCCTGCGGTGTGCCCGAAGCGGTCGGCCGGGGTGCCGCCGGTCGCGGCCCGCGCGACGCCGGGGAGCCCGGCCAGCGAAGCCGCGGCGGCTCCGGTCCCGAGACCGATCGTTTTGTGGAAGGTACGCCTGTCGAGCATGAGATTCCCTTCGCGCGTCTCCAGCCGTGGACACGTCCGTGTACCGGCGCCTCATCATCCGCCGCACCTGATAACCAGTCAAGGAAGTGATGTGCAGGCGTGAAGGGGTCCTCAATGTGTACGTGACTCGCCGAAGTAACCGTCTTGACTGGTTATCGCGCACGTGTCAGAGTCATCACCAGTCGAACCGGTTACTCGCGACCGGTTCACACAGCACCTGGGGGATCTTCCATGGCCGTCGTCCGCTTCCACCTCGACTCGGCCCTCGCGCCCTCGCAGGCCCTCGCCGTGCTCACCGACTTCGGGCCCTCCCGGCCCCGGGAGTGGCCGTCGATCGACGCCGGGCACTTCGTGGTCCACGCCCGGGGCGCGAACTGGGCGGAGGTCACCGAAGGCACCGCCGCCGCCTGGGAACGCGCACGCTACGAGTGGGACGCGGACACGGCACGCGTCACGATCACCACGCTGGACTCGAAGCTCTTCGGCGCGGGCGGCGGCTGGACCTTCCGGATGACCCCACAGGGTGCGGGCTCCCGCATAGACGTGGAACTGACCCGCACCCCCGCCACCACCAAGGGGAAACTCCTCGCCGCCCTGCTCCCCCTCGTCGGCCCCTCCTCGCTCCGCAAGTCCTTCGCGGGCCCTCTGCGCACGGCGGCCTGAGGGGGCGCGGCCTCGGCCCGGGGGCGAAGCCTCAGCGCGTCCGCGAAGGGACGAGTGTGTACAGCACCGAACGCCGCTCCTTGTGGCGGCGGAGCCTGCCCTTGGCCACCAGGGACTCCAGCGTGTTCCGCACGACCTGCGGCGTCGGCGTCCGCTCCGGGTGCTTCGCCATCAGCTCCGCGCGCAGGTCCTTCGCCGCACGCGGCTCCGTCGAGGCGCCGAGCAGTTCCGCCAGCAGGTCGCCCAGCAGTGGAGAGGGTGACTTCCCCCTCGCGGGCTTGACGTCCTCGCCGTCACGGCCGCCCGCACCCCGGCTCCTTCGCCCGGAGCCCCCGGCGGCCTTCTCCTCCCGCTTCTGTGCGGGCGGGGTCGGCGCGAAGCGCTCCGTGAGGCTCAGGATGTCGGTCAGGAGCGCTTCCTCCTGCTTCAACACCCTCATCTCCTCCGTCAGTTGCTGCTGACGGCGACGGTTCTCCTCCAGGTCCGACGCGGCCTGCTCGACGTACCGCGAACGGATCGTGGCGGCTGACTGGCTGGACACAGGCACGCACTCCTCACATCGGACGGATGCCACGCATGGTACGGCGGGACAGGTGCCGCGAAGCCGACGCGCACCGCGCGGGCCCGCGCGACCACGACACGTATGACCGGCACGACGCCGCACGTCGCACGGAACGAACGGGAGGAACCGCGTGAACGGTGGACGAGGGAACGCACGGACGGCGAAGGGCTCGACCGGCGGTGCGCCGGACGGAGGGCTCGGACCCCTCCGGCACGTACGGACCGACGCACTCGACATCGCCTACCACGACATCGGCCCCGCGCACGGCACGCCCGTCGTGCTGCTGCACGGCTGGCCGTTCGACCCGGTCGGCTCGTACGGTGCGGTGGCGCCCGCCCTCGCCCGGCGCGGGTACCGCTGCTACGTGCCCTACCTGCGTGGCCACGGCGAGACACGTTTCCGCCACGCGCGCACCCCCCGCTCGGGCCAGCAGGCCGCGCTGGGCGCCGACCTCCTCGCCTTCCTGGACGCGCTCCGCGTCCCGCGCGCCCTGTTCGCCGGGTACGACTGGGGCGGTCGCGCCGCCGATGTCGCGGCGGCGCTGTGGCCGGAGCGCTGCGCGGGTCTCGTCTCCGTCAACGGCTATCTGATCCAGAACCTCGCCGTGGCGCGGGAGCCCCTTCCCCCCTCGATCGAATCCGGCTACTGGTACTTCTTCTACTTCCTCACCGAACGCGGCCGGAAGGGGCTGACCCGCGATCGCGCGGGACTCGCCCGCGTCGTGTGGCAGCGCAACTCGCCCCAATGGCACTTCACCGAGGCAGAGTTCGCACGGGCGGCCGAGCTGTGGGACAACCCCGATTACGTGGACGTCGTCATCCACGGCTACCGGCACCGCCTCGACGCCGCGCCCGGCGCACCCGCGTACGCGGAGTGGGAGGCGCTTCTGCGCGAGCAGCCCCGGATCGTCGTCCCCGCGGTGACGCTCGACGGCGAGGCGGACGGCGTCACCCCCTGGACCGACGGGAGCGGCTACGCGGCCCACTTCACCGGCCCCTGGAACCACCACGTGATCCCGGGAGCCGGGCACAACGTGCCCCAGGAACGCCCGGAGGCCTTCACCGAGGCCGTCATCGAGGCGGACGCCCTGGGCAGGACGTGAGCGGACGGACCGTCGCGGCGGATCGCGGGACGCCGCTCACTCCCACGCGACCTCCGTCGTCGCCAGGTGCGCCAGGTCGCGGGCGCGCCACACGTGGGTGTGCGGGGCGAGACGAGCGCGGTACTCCTCCCACGGGGACGGGCCACCGCACCAGGCGGTCTCGGCGGCGGCGGGGAGCCGGGGCAGCAGGAGGAGGACCACGTCGGCCAGGCTCGTGACCGACTCCCCGAAGACGGTGGCCTCCACCCCCGCGATCCGCTCGGGCGGCACGCCGTGCGTGTGCGGTTCCCATGCCGCCGTGTAGGCCACGTCGCGGTGCCGGTAGGAGGGGAAGCCGAGGCGGGAGGCGTCGGCCGCCTGCGCGGGCGGAACGATCGCGATGTCGTAGGCGCGGTCGAGATAGAGGTGGGACTGCGGGGAGAGCAGCACCTTCCCGCCGCCCGCGAGGATGCGCCCCAGGTCCCCGTCGGCCGGGGCGAAGAAGCGGCCCATGGCCTGCGCCAGCTCCAGGGTCCAGCCGTGCCGCAGGAGTTCGGGGCGGGCCTCCAGTTCCTCCTGGCTGCCCGGCAGTTCCATCATCGGCACGTCCACCCAGAACTGGGCGAGGTCGTCCGGGGTGGTGCCCGCGCGGCTCGACTCCTGCCAGCCGAGGGGGCGTTTGCCGTGCGCGCGGACGGCGGCGCGCAGGGCCCGTACGGCGACGGCGAAGCTCTCCCCGGTCATCCCGACCGCCTCGTCCGCGCCGATGTGCACGTACGGGCCTTCCGTGAGCGCGCACACCCCGGCGAAAATCTCCTCCACGAGAGCGCGCGTGCCGGGGTCCGCCAGGTCGAGCGGCGGTACGAACGGGAAGCGACCGGCGAGCCCTTCCGGGCAGGGGGCGGCCGGCAGGCCGGGGACGGCGGCGCGCAGCGCGGCACAGTGTCCGGGCAGGTCGATCTCCGGGACGAGGGTCACGAAGCGCGCGGCGGCGTACCGCTGCAGCTCCCCGTACTCGTCCGCCGTGTAGAAGGGCGCCTCCCCGGCGGTCAGCCGGGGGAGCCCCGGCAGTTCGATGCGCCAGCCCTCGTTGTCGGTGAGGTGCAGATGGACGACGTTGAGCTTGTACAGCGCGGCCAGGTCGATGAGCTGCCGCACCTCGGCCGGGCGCAGGAAGCCGCGCGCCGGGTCGATCAGCAGCCCGCGCCAGGCGAAGTGCGGCGCGTCCGTGAACTCCTGGGCGGGGAGGGTTTGCCCGGGGGAGTGCGCCGCCGTCGCGAGGAGCTGGAGCGCGCTTGCCGCCGCGCGGAAGAGCCCTTCGGGCGTCGTCGCCCGGCAGTGGAGCCCCGTGGCGTCGACCGTCAGGCGGTACGACTCGTCGGCGGGCACGTCGAGCCCCGCAGGGGACACGCCCCGCGCGACCGGCCCGTACGGGCTCTCGTCCGTGCGGAGCGCGAGCGTGAGGTCCCGCGTCCCGCCGTCGTCGCCGAGCGCCGTGGCGCCGTCCTCGTCGCCGAGGGGCAGCAACCGTGTCCCGAGGTGCGGGGCGAGGAGCGTGTGCACGGTACGCGCCACCTCCGCGAGCGCGGGGTCCTCGGCCCGCAGCCGCCACCGGCCGCCCACCGGCAGCGGAGGGCCCGGCAGCGCGCGCGCCGGACCGGTGGGGCGCGGGACGAGGGGGTGCGGATGGTGGCTTGTGGGGGCGGGCGTGTGGTCCGGGCGGGCAAGGGTCATGACGTGCTCCGGGACGACGAAGGCGGGTGGCGGACGGGATCGCGGACGGTGAAAGCGGTGTCGGCGCTCTCCTCGCCCGGCATCCGCGCGTGTACGCTCACACCAAAACCGATCAGTGAACGTTTTTCAAGACGCCGGCGGCTCCAGGTCGCGGAGCACGTGTGCGGGACCGCGGAGCGCGGTGCCGCCGCGCTCCGCGGTCCCCCGTCCGGCCACCACGGCAGAAGGGCGACCCGCATGTCCCGTACAACCGCCGGTACCGCGCTCCCCGAGGACTTCCTCTTCGGCGCCTCCACCTCCGCGCACCAGACCGAGGGCAACAACCACGCGAGTGACTGGTGGGCCCTGGAGCACCGGCCCGGCACCTTCCTGCCGCAACCGAGCGGGGACGCGGCCGACAGCTGGCACCGCTGGCCCGAGGACATGGACCTGCTTGCCGAACTGGGCTTCAACGCCTACCGGTTCAGCATCGAGTGGGCGCGGATCGAACCGGAACGGGGCCACGTCTCGCGCGCCGCGCTCGCCCACTACCGGGACATGGTGCGCGGCGCGCTCGCCCGCGGTCTCCGGCCCGTCGTCACGCTGCACCACTTCACCAACCCGCGCTGGTTCACCGAACGCGGCGGCTGGACGGCGCCCGACGCGCCGGAGGTGTTCGCCGCATACGCGCGCACCGTGCTGCCGGTCCTCACCGAGGGCGTCCGGTACGTCGCCACGATCAACGAGCCGAACATGATCGCGCTCATGCACACCCTCCTCGCCACCGCCCGCGCGGAGGGGTCCGGCGGCGGCATGGAGGGAGCCGCCGCGCTCGGCGCGCGGGCGCTGCCCGACGCGGCCGTGACCCGCGCGCTGATCGCCGCGCACGCCGCCGCCCGACGGGTGCTCAAGGAGGCCCGTCCGGACCTCCTCGTCGGCTGGACCGTCGCGAACCAGGTGTACGAGGCCGAACCCGGCGCCGAGGAGGTCGCGGCGGCGCACGCGTACCCGCGCGAGGACGTCTTCCTCGAAGCGGCGCGCGGCGACGACTGGGTCGGGGTGCAGTCGTACACGCGCACCCGTGTCGGCGCGGAGGGCCCGCTGCCCGTGCCCGAGGGCGCGGAGACGACGCAGACCGGCTGGGAGTACCACCCGGCGGCCCTCGCCGCCGCGATCCGGCACACCATCGCCGTGACCGGCCCGGACGTGCCCGTCCTCGTCACCGAGAACGGCATCGCCACCGCCGACGACGCCCGACGCCTCGCGTACACGACGGAGGCGCTGCGAGGTCTCGCCGCCACTCTGCGCGAGGGCTGCGACGTGCGCGGCTACCTGCACTGGAGCGCGCTCGACAACTACGAGTGGGGTTCCTACGGGCCGACCTTCGGATTGATCGCGGTCGACCCGGAGACCTTCGCGCGGACCCCGAAGGAATCGGCGCGATGGCTCGGCGGCCTGGCGCGTGCGGGCTGCCTGCCGCCGGAGACGGAGGCGACGGGAGAGGGCGCGCTCGGGGACGGGGGCCGGGAGGGGGCCGGGGCCACCCGTACGGGAGTGCGCTAGGCCGTCTCTTCAACTGATCTTGGCTGGTGGATCATGGCCCTGGCCGGCGTCATCACAGGCCAGTGCCTCGACTCCAGCGCGGGCGAGCATCACCGCTGGTCTCATTTCTGAGGTACACCGCCAGGGCGGCCAGCACCACCAGGCTGACCGGTACGAACAGGTTGCCGAACCCCACGTTCGGGGCGGCAGGAATCGGCTGGTCGAAGAACGTCATGAACGTCCAGTACGACGTCGCGGCGAGAGCCAGCCAGAGCAGTACGACACCTATCCGTTCGGTCACGAGCCCACTGCGCCAGGCCCGCACGGTGCACAGCACCAGCAGCGGAGCGAACCACACCCAGTGAAACGGCCAGGACACCGGCGAGATGATCAGACCGGTGAGGGCGCAGGCCAGGATGCCTGCCAGTTCGTGCCCGCGCCGGGTGGCCCAGGCGGCGACGAGCAGGCCGCCGATTCCCACGATCACGGCGAGGGGGAGCCACAGGTGCTCCGCGCCGCCGGGCAGCCGCCTGAGCACAGCCAGCATGGACTGGTTGAAGCCCCATGCCTCCTCGAAGACGATCACGCGTTTGATGTCGAGGAACGCGTCGAACCAGTACCGCGAGGAATCGCCGGGCAGAAACACGAACCCGACAAGCACCGTTCCGGCGAAGCTCGCGGCCGCGGTGAGGGCGGCACGGAGCTGGCGGGTCATGAGGAGGTAGGGAATGAAGATCAGGGGCGTCAGCTTGATCCCGGCCGCGATCCCGATGCCGACACCACGCCACCGTCCCTTCGCGAGCACCAGGTCGGCGACGACGAACAGCATGAGGAAGTTGTTGATCTGCCCGGTCCACGAGTTCGCCGAGACGGGCGCCAGTGTCAGGGCGGCGAGCGTCCCGAAGAAGACCAGCTTCAGCCGGTTCCGGCGGGAGACGCCGGCGGCACCGAGCACGATCCAGAGCACCGCCTCGAGCGCGGCCACGGACAGCACGGCCCACACGACAGTGGCGACGTCCATCGACACCAGGCCGAGCGGCATGAACAGCAACGCCATGAACGGCGGATAGGTGAACCCGAGAGAGTTCGAGCTGGCGTAGTCGTAGAGCGAGTCACCGTCGAGCAGCGTCCTGCCCCCACCGCGGTAAACCGCGATGTCCGCGCCGGACAGCCCCGTCCCGAAGACGAGAACCAGCGTCACGGCGACACCCGCGGCGAGCAGCGCCAGTAACACCCACCAGATCGCGGTGCCGCGAACATCCTCGTCATGCCCAGCCGGCTCACGACGGCCTGTTTCGACGGCACTCATGTCCGATTACTCCGTTCCGGGAACACTGCCCCAACGGTGAAACGCGCGCGCCCACTGTAACGACTGCTGAGGTGGCCGTCAGTGCCCTCGACGTCTCGTTGTTTTTCTTCACACGACACGCAACTGCCCCCTGCGGCACGCTGGTTACGCCCACCAGCCTTTTTGGCCGGCCAGCTACGGGCGGACCGTGAACTCCCGCCGCCACGGCTCCAGCCCGCCCCTCGGATGTGCGCATGACATCGCGAGACGACTCCGAGGGCGGGGTGGTCCTCGCGGTCGGCTCCGCCCCGCGCGTTAGGCTGCTCGGCATGCCGAAGAGAGGCCCGTACGAGAAGGGCGAGGCCAAGCGCGCCGAGATCCTGCGCGTGGCGCTGGACGTCTTCGCCGCCGAGGGGTACCGGGGCACGTCGCTGCGCAAGGTCGCGGCGAGGTGCGAACTGAGCCTGCCCGGCCTGATGCACTACTTCGCGTCCAAGGAGGACCTTCTCACCCAGGTCCTGCGGATGCGGGACACCTCCGCGCGCGAGCGACACGCGGAGCGCCCCGCCCGGGAGCGCTTCCTCGCGATCGTCCGCGAGGGCGCGGCGACCCCGGGGCTCGTCGAGCTGTTCGTCTCGATGGCCGCCGCCGGGAGCGACCCCGGCCACCCGGCTCACGCGCTCTTCGCCGAGCGGTACGCGCAACTGCGCGCGCAGGTGACCGAGTTCGTGCGCGAGCGTGCCGCCGCCGGCACGCTGACGACCGACGTGCCGCCCGACCGCCTCGCCGTGCTGCTCCTCGCGGCGGTGGACGGCGTGCAGCTCCAGTGGCTCAACGACCGTTCCGTGGACATGGAACAGCTCGTGGACGACCTGCTGACACTCCTCGGCACCCGCGCGGTCTGAGCGGTCGGCGCGCGGGTGCGCGTCCGCGTCGGGTGGTGCCGACACGGCCCCCGCGCCCCCCCCGAACACGTCGCCGCGCACACGCGGCCGGGCTCACGCGAGCGCCCGACGGACGAGGCCGAGCCGCCCGCATACCCCGCCGAGCCCGTACGCGTCCCTCAAGTCTCTCAGGAACGGGCGTCGTCCTCCGCGAGCGCGGCCTCCACCGTTTCTGCCAGCGCGGGCAGTTCCTCGGGGGCGACGGGGCTGATCGGGAAGTCGGCGATGACCGCGAGCGGAGTGTCGCGGAGGAAGCGCAGGACGGCCGGGTCGGTGAGCCCGGTGGCCGCGCCGGACGTGCCCGAGGCGGCGCGCGCCGCGGCGATGTGGCGCTGGAGCACCGCCGAGCCCACCGGGTGGGACAGCCATTCCCCGAGCGTGGAACTCCCGTTCAGCCGTACACCGCTGGGATCGGCGGCAATCTCCGCCTCCGTGCTCAGCCGGATGTCCCGCGAGGAGGCGCCCACGTCGATCCGGTAGGTACCGCCCTCGACGTGCCAGCCGTTCTCCCGCACGCTCCAGAAGGCCAGTTCGGCCCGGGGAACCGCGAGAGTGACCGTGCGCTCCTCGCCGGGAGCCAGGTCGACCGCGGTGAACGCGCGGAGTTCGCGGACCGGGTGGGCGCCCCGGGAGCCGCGCGGCGGGCGGCTGTAGAGCTGGACGATCTCGCGCCCGTGCCGCTCCCCGGTGTTGGCCACGGTGACGTGTGCCGTGAGGGTCCCGTCCTCGGTGGTCGCCACCGTCAGCGCGCGGTAGGCGAAGCTCGTGTAGGACAGGCCGTGCCCGAAGGGGAAGGAGACCTCGCGGCCGGTCGCGTCGTAGCCGCGATAGCCGACGAACACCCCGTCTGCGTACCGGACATGCCCCTCCTCGCCGGGGAAGGAGAGATGGCTCGGGGAGTCCGCGAGGCGCACGGGCACGGTCTCGGCGAGCCGCCCCGAGGGGTTCGCCGTCCCGTAGAGCACCCGGGCGAGCGCCCTGCCGCCCGCCTGACCGAGGAGCGCGCCGTCGAGCAGTGCCGGGACGCGGTCCTGCCACGGGGCGGTACGGACGACGCCGCCGTGCGAGAGCACCACGACGACGCGCGGATTGACCTCGGCCAACTCCGCGAGGAGCGACAGTTGTTCCCCCGGCAGGTCGAGGTGCGTGCGGTCGAAGCCCTCGGACTCCTCGGCGAGCGGCAGCCCGAGGAAGAGGACCACCGTGTCGGCGCGGGCGGCGAGCGCGACGGCCTCGGCGGTGAGGGCTTCCGCGTCGGGCGACCCGGCCGCGTCGGGGGGCGTGCCGGGCAGCGCGTATCCCGGGGCGAACTCCACCTCCGCGCCCTCCGCCCGCGCGCGCAGCGCGTCGAGCGGTGTGTCGAGCCGGGTCGGGGTGACCTGCGAACTGCCGCCGCCCTGGTAACGGGGGGTACGGGCCAGCTCGCCGACGACGGCGAGCCGCCCGGTGGCGGGGGAGAGGGGGAGGAGGCCGCCCTCGTTCCGCAGCAGCACCACGCACCGCTCGGCCGCCTCGGCGGCGAGGCGGTGGTGGGCCTCGGCGAGGGCCGCCAGGGCCGGGGCGCTCGCGGTGGAGCCGTGGGCGGCGTCCGTCGCGGAGACCTGCGGGGCGCTCGCTCCCGCACCGCCCTCACCAGCGATGCCGCCCGCACCGCCCGCGCCTCCGGCACCGCCCGTACCGCCCGCGCGCCGCGCGAAGAGAGCGAGCCGGGCGACCGAGCGGTCGAGGACGGCCTCGTCCAGAAGGCCCCGCTCGACCGCCGCCACCACCTCCCGGTCCGTGCGTCCGCCCACGGCCGGCATCTGGAGGTCGAGCCCGGCGCACAGCGCGCTCACCCGGTCGCGCACGGCGCCCCAGTCGGAGACGACGATGCCGTCGAAACCCCACTCCCCGCGCAGGATCTCGGTCAGCAGCCGGGCGTTCTCGGTGACCGGGGTGCCGTTGACCGCGTTGTACGCGGCCATCACCGACCACGGCCGGGCCGTCCGCACGACGCGCTCGAAGGCCCGCAGGTACAGCTCGCGCAGTGGCCGCTCGTCGATGTCGGCCGAGACCCGCATCCGGTCGGTCTCCTGGTTGTTCGCCGCGTAGTGCTTGAGCGAGGCGCCGACACCGGCCGTCTGGAGTCCTTCGACCATCGCCCCGCCGAGCGCCGCCGAGAGCAGCGGGTCCTCCGAGAAGTACTCGAAGTTGCGCCCGCAGAGCGGTGAGCGCTTCAGGTTGATGCCGGGGCCGAGCACCACGCCGACGCCGTACGCGCGGGCCTCGGCCGCGAGCGCGCCCGCGACGCGGCGGGCGAGCGCGGGGTCCCAGGAGTTGCCGAGCGCGACGGCGGGCGGGAAACACGTCGCGGGGCTCGCGCTGCGCAGCTCCAACTGGCCCCCGTCGCCGCTCCGGCGCGGCAGGCGCAGCCCGTGCGGCCCGTCCGAGAGCGTGACGGCGGCGATCCCGGCTGTCGCGTTCCCCTCGGTGACGAAGTCCCCGGCACCGCTGGTGAGCGCGGCCTTGGCGGCGAGGGGGAGGGCGGTGGGGGAGAGGGGTGCGGAAGCTCCGGTCGCGGCCGGGGGCGCGGGGCGGGAGCCGGAGGGTACGGGGGGCCGGGTGGGCGAAGTCATCTGGGATACCTGCCGGTTGAGGTGCGGAAGAGGGCGCGGCGGAGGCGGCGGGGCGCGGCGGCGACGCGGCGGCGACGCGGGGTGCCGGGGCCGCCCGCCGGTGTGGCGGCGGGGGCGGGGGAGTGGAGAGGCGGCACGAGCGCGGAGTATGAAAAACGTATGGTGATCGGTTTTTGGTGTCAAGGGGCCGAGGGTGGGTGAGGGTGGTGGGGCCCCCGACAATGCTCTGCGCCGTCTTCTCCCCTCCCGCCCATTGACGGGCGGAAACCGCACGCCTTACGGTTTTCGCGCCCGGGTGCCCTACCGACCGGACGGAATGTCCTCGCGCGGCGGGTGACCGGGCTCTCCTGCTCCTTCGGCCTGTCGATGAGGAACGGTCATGAAGGCTCGACTGAAAGATTCTTGTCGCTCCCCGCGCTCCCGTGCGGGGGCCGCGGCCGGTGCGTTCGTCCTGGCGCTCGCCGCCGTGGTGGCCTCGGGTCCCGGCGCGCACGCGGCGCCGGACGCGGCGACGAGCGGCGAGCGGTACGTGGCGCTCGGCGACTCGTACACGTCCGGCCCCAAGCTCGGCACGCAGGTGGACACGGCCTGCGCGCGCTCCGACGTCAACTACCCCTCTCTCGTGGCCGCCGCCCTCGCCCCCGCCTCCTTCACCGACGTGAGCTGCGGCGGCGCCGACACGCGTCACATGACGGGCCCGCAGGGCGAGGCGCCGCCCCAGCTCGACGCGCTGTCGCCGGACACGACGCTCGTCACCCTCGGCATCGGCGGCAACGACCTCGACCTGCCGCTCCTGCTCGGGCGGTGCGCCGTGCTCGGCACGCTGCTCCCGTACGGGGACCCGTGCCGCACCTCGTTCACCCTGCTCGGCAAGGACGAGATCGACGCGCGGATCGACGGCGTCGCCCCGAAGATCGACGCCGTGCTCGCCGAGATCCACCGGCGGGCGCCCGCCGCCCGCGTGCTGGTCGTCGGCTACCCCGTGATCCTTCCCGACGACGGAGGCAACTGCCACGACATCGTCCCGATGGCCTCCGGCGACGCGCCCTGGATCAGGGACAAGGAGAAGCGGTTCAACGCGATGCTCGCCGACCGGGCCGCGGCGCACGGCGCGGCGTACGTGGACACCTACGCGCCGTCCGTCGGCCACGACCTGTGCCGCCCGGCCGGTACCCGGTGGATCGAGCCGGCCGACTCCGCGACCACGGCCGGGCTGCACCCCAACGAGGTCGGGCACCGCGCCGCGGCGGCCGACGTGCTCGCGGCGCTCGGCCGCTGAGCGGGAGTGCGCGGGTCCCACCGCCTCAGCCCGCCCCGGGGGCCCCGGCGCCTCCGGGCGCGGGGGAGGCGCCCGGGGCGGGCTCCCCGGTCCAGGGGGTCGGCGGGAGCACGAGGCCGAGTTCGGTCAGGTAGGCGCGTACCGACGCCTGCATGTCCACGGCGGCGGGTTCCAGGAGCCACTGGGTCTGGAGCCCGTCCATGAGGGCCAGCAGCTGCTGGGCGACCGAGGCGGGGTCGTGGGGCAGCGGCGGCTCGTGCTCGGCGAAGAGCCGCGCGAAGAGGACCGCCGTGCGTTCGCGCAGCAGCCGGTACCGCTCCACGAAGTAGTCGTGGGCCGGGTGTTCGGGGTCCGACGCCTCGCCGGACAGCTTGGCGTAGAGGCCGACGAGGCCCGGGGTGTGGGCGTTGCGCGCGACGACGTACACGAGCCGCATCAGCCGCTCCGTGGGGTCGCCGGAGGCGTCCGGCGGGAAGAGACGCGCGGCGTCCTCCGCGTCCCGTCTGCTCAGCACCTGCGTCAACAGGGCTTCCTTGCCCGGGAAGTGGTGCAGCAGTCCGGCGTGCGTCAGGCCCGCGTGGGCCGCGATGTCGCGCAGCGAGACGGCGTGGAAGCCGGAGCGCGAGAAGAGCGCGGTGGCCGCGTCGAGGATGCGGGCGCGCGTGCGGTCGCCCTTGCTGGGGCGCGGGGCGGACTGCGGGTGGGGTGCGCTCAACGGGGGGACCTCCTGGGCCTGTCGGGGCGTCGCGTCGCCGTCGTGGCGCACCGGCCGGGGAGTCGCGGGACCGTCGCGCCGCGAGAAACCTACCAGTTGGTTGATTTCCGTCGACGGAAACCTACCAAGTGGTTAGTTCTGTGTGTAAGCTCGCCGCCAATCTCGCCGGAACGCTCGTTGCCGGCCCTCCGGACGGAGATCCCTCATGAAACGAACTCCCCGCTCCACGGCGCTCCTCGCGGGTGCGGCGGCGGCCTGTCTGGTGCTCACCGGCTGCGCCGGCTCGGGGGTCGGCCGCTCGGCGAGCGCGGGGACCGACAGCCTGCGGATCGCCACGCTCACCGCGGCCCAGAGCCTCGACCCCGCCGCCGCGGTCGGCAGCGCGCTCCCGTACTTCCAGGCCGTCTACGACACGCTCCTGCGGCGCGCCCCCGACGGCACCTACCACCCGATGCTCGCCACTCGGTGGAGCTGGAGCAGCGACCGCACCCGGCTCGCGCTCACCCTGCGCGAGGGCGTCGAGTTCGCCGACGGCACGCCCTTCGACGGGGCGGCGGTCAAGGCCAACATGACGCGCTTCAAGAAGGGCGGCGGCGCCTCCGCGAAGACCCTCGCGGTCCTCGAGGACGTCGAGGTGCGCGACGCGCACCACGTCACCCTCCAACTCACGAACCCCGACCCGGCGATGCTCTTCTACCTCAGCGACGCCGCGGGACTCATGGCGAGCCCCGCGAAGTTCACCGGGGACAGCCTCAAGACGACCCCGGACGGCACCGGCCCGTACACGCTCGACAAGAGCCGTACGGCCCTCGGCACCAAGTACGTCTACACCCGCAAGAAGGACTACTGGGGCGAGGAACTGCCGTACCGCACCCTGTCGATGAGCGTCTTCGACAACGAGACGGCGGTCGTCAACGGCCTGAAGACCGGCCAGATCGACAGTGCCCTGCTCCAGGACGCCGACCAGCAGGCGGCGATCGAGGCCGACCCGCGCCTCACGACCCGCAAGCAGTCCATCGACTTCCAGGGCCTCCTGCTCTTCGACCGGGCCGGTGCCCGCACCCCCGCCCTGCGCGAGGCCAAGGTGCGCCAGGCCCTCAACTACGCGATCGACCGCGACACGATGCTCGACAAGATCCGGCTCGGACGCGGCGAGACCACCGACCAGGTCTTCGGCCCCGGCACCCGCGGCTACGACAAGAAGCTCGACCACGCCTACCCCCACGACCCGGCCAAGGCGCGGAAACTCCTCGCCGAGGCGGGATACCCGAGGGGGTTCACGCTCAAGCTGCCCCGCCTCACCGCCATCGTCGGCGACGCCCTCGCTTCCTCGCTGCAGAGCGACTTCAAGGCCGTCGGTGTCCGCCTCGACTGGGAAAGCCTCGACCAGGCGAGCGCCGTCCAGAAGATCTACACCGACCGCGCCTACTCCGCGATGGTCATGAACATCGGTCAGTCAGCCACCGACTGGATCACCGTCCAGGATCTCGTCGCCCCCGGCGCCTTCAACCTCTTCGGCTCCACCGACGCGACCGTCAAGCGCCTCGTCCCCGAGATCCAGCGGAGCACGGGCGCCGAGGCCACGACCGCCGCGCGCCGGCTCAACCAGCACCTCGTGGACCAGGCGTGGTTCGTGCCCTTCTACCGGATGAGCTACCTCCTCGTCACCGCCGACGGCGTCAAGGCCGAGCCCCAGTCCGGCATGGCGGTCCCCTCGATCTACAACTACCGGCCGTCCAGGACCGCGTGACCCCGGCACCGGGGACCGTCGTGCCCCCCGCCGCCCGTGCGCGGGCGCCCCTCCCGCGTCCCGCCCCTCCCGGCCCCGCCCCCTCCGCCCGCCGCGTCCCCGGCGGGCACCACCGACAGCGAGTGCCATGCTGACCTTCCTCCTCCGCAGAGTCGCCGCCGGAGCCCTCCTCCTCTTCGTCGTCTCCCTGCTCTCCTACCTCCTCCTCTCCGTCCCGCACCTCGACGTCGGCCGCCAGCTCCTCGGCCAGAGCGCCGCCCAGGACGCCGTCGACGCCAAGAACGCCGCCCTCGGCCTCGACCGCCCGGTCCTCGCCCAGTACGGCGACTGGCTCGCCCACGCCCTGCGCGGTGACCTCGGCACCTCCTGGTACACGAGCGAGAACGTCACCGACGCCGTCGCGGGACGGCTCCCCGTGACCCTCAGCCTCATGCTCGGCGTCACCCTCGTGACGACGGTCGCCTCCTTCGCCCTCGGCGTGTGGGCGGGCGTCCGGCGCGGCGCGGTCGACCGCCTCGTGCAACTCCTCGGCGTCGTCGGCTACGCCCTGCCCGGCTTCCTCGTCACCCTCGTCATCGTGCTGCTCTTCGCCGTCCGGCTGAACTGGTTCCCCGCCATCGGCTACACCGCCTTCGGCGACTCCCCGAGCGGCTGGCTCTCGACCATCGCCCTCCCCGTCGTCTCGCTCTCCCTCGCCTCGGTGGCGGGTGTCTCGCAACAGGTGCGCGGAGCCGTCATCGACACCCTGCGCCAGGACTACGTCCGCACCCTGCGCGCCCGCGGCCTCCCGCCGCACCGCATCGTGCTGCGCCACGTCCTGCGCAACGCCTCGGCGCCCGCGCTCTCCGTCCTCGGGATGCAGTTCGTCGGGCTCCTCGGCGGCGCCGTCCTCGTCGAGCAGATCTTCGGACTGCCCGGCATCGGCTCCATGACCGTCACCTACACGACCCGCGGCGACATCCCCGTGATCATGGCCCTCGTCATGCTCACCGTCGTCGGCGTCGTGCTCGTCAACCTCCTCGTCGACCTCCTGATCGGCTGGCTCAACCCGAAGGCGAGGACCGCGTGAGCGAGAACCCGCACACCGTCGCGAGGGGCACGGACACGGTTCCGGCCCGCCCCACCGCAACCCCGGTCACCGCCGTCCTCGGCCCCGTGCCGCCCACCGCCGGTGACCCGCCCGTCGCACCGCCCCGTGCCCGCACCGGTACCACCGGCCGGCTCGCCCGCCACCCGCTCGGCGCGGGCTCCGCCGTACTCCTCCTGCTCATCGTGCTCGCGGTGCTCCTCGCCCCGCTGCTCACCTCCGCCGACCCCTCGGCCTCCTCGCTCAGCGGTGCCTTCGCCCACCCCGGCGCGGGCCACCCCCTCGGCCTCGACTCGGCCGGCCGCGACATCCTCGCCCGGCTCCTGTACGGCGGTCGCGAGACGCTCGGGGGAGCGGCGCTCTCCCTCGTCATCGCCCTCGTCCTCGGCGTCCCTGCCGGGCTCTACGCCGGTTACCGCGGCGGCCTCTTCGACGCCGTCGCCGGATGGTTCGTCAACCTCGTCATGGCGCTGCCCGCCATGGTCGTCCTCCTCGCCGGGCGCGCCATCCTCGGCCCCCGCGTGTGGGTGCTCATGGTCGTCCTCGGCGTGCTCGTCGCGCCCAGCTTCTTCCGGCTCGTGCGCGGCATCGTCGCGGACGTACGCGGCGAGCTGTACGTGGACGCCGCCCGGGTCTCCGGGCTCGGCGACCGCAGGATCGTGGCCCGGCACGTCCTCGTCGTGGTCCGCGCGCCCCTCATCATCCAGCTCGCCCTCGTCGCCGGACTCGCCATCGGCCTCCAGGCGGGCCTCGAATTCCTCGGCATCGGCAGCGGCTCCTCGCCGACGTGGGGCGCGATGCTCGACGAGGCGTTCAAGAACATCCAGCGCGCCCCCGTCCTCATGCTGTGGCCGGGACTCGCGCTCGGCCTCACGAGCGGCGCCCTCGTCCTGCTGGCCGCCGCGCTGCGCGACGTACTGGAGGACAGGGGCACGACCCGGGGCGGGCGCACCACGAAGAGGGCCACCGCACCGCTCCCGGAGCCCGCCCCGTCCGCCGCCCCCACCGAGCGCGGCGCCCTCCTCTCCCTCCGGGACCTCGCCGTCGCCTACACCCTCCCCGACGGCACCACCAAGGAGGTCGTGCACGGCATCGACCTGGACCTCGCCCCCGGCGAGATCCTCGGCCTCGTCGGCGAGTCCGGCTCCGGGAAGACGCAGACCGCCTTCTCCGTCCTCGGCATCCTCCCCGACGGCGGCACCGTCACCCGCGGCAGCGTGACCGTCGCGGGCACCGAGATCGTCGGGCTCCCCGAGAAGCGGCACCGCGCGCTGCGCGGCAGCGTCGTCGCGTACGTACCGCAGGAGCCCATGAGCAATCTCGACCCCGCCTTCACGATCGGCAGCCAGCTCGTCGAGCCCCTGCGCACCGTCCTCGGCCTCCGCCGCGCCGAGGCCCGCACCCGCGCCCTCGACCTGTTGCGGGCCGTCGGGATACCCGACCCCGAACGCGCCTTCCGCGCCTACCCGCACGAGATCTCCGGCGGCATGGCCCAGCGCGTCCTCATCGCGGGCGCCATGTCCTGCGACCCGCGGCTCCTCATCGCCGACGAACCGACCACCGCCCTCGACGTGCGCGTCCAGGCCGAGATCCTCGCCCTCCTGCGCCGCCTGCGCGAGGAGCGCGGCCTCGGCATCCTCCTCGTCACCCACAACCTGGGAGTCGTCGCGGACCTGTGCGACCGCGTTGCCGTGATGAGCGGGGGCCGCCTCGTCGAGACCGGGACCGCCGAACAGGTCCTGCACGCCCCGCGCGACCCCTGTACGCGCGCCCTGCTCGACGCCGTGCTCGACGACGTACCGGCCCGAGCGCCCTGGCAGCCGACCCCCGCCGCAGCGACGAAGGACGCGACCGCATGAGCACCCACCACGAGCCGGACGGCACCGACACCCTCCTCGCCGTCCGCGATCTGCGCGTCTCCTTCCGGGGCAAGGGCCGCCGTGCCCCCCGCACCGAGGTGCTCAAGGGCGTCGGGCTCGGCATCCGCCCCGGCGAGACACTCGGCCTCGTCGGCGAATCCGGTTCCGGCAAGACGACTATCGGACGGGCCGTGCTCGGTCTCGTCCCGGTCGACTCGGGCAGCATCACCTTCGCGGGCGCACGCCTCGACGGCATGAAACGCGCCCGCCGCCGCGCGCTCGGCCGCGACCTCCAGGTCATCTTCCAGGACCCGTACACGTCCCTGAACCCCTCACGGACCGTCGGCGACACCCTCGCCGAACCCCTCCTCGCGCAGGGCGTCCGGGCCAAGGAGGCGCGCGGGCGGGTCGGCGACTTCCTCTCCCGGGTGCGGCTGCCCGCCGACGCCGCCGCACGCCTGCCCCGGGAGTTCTCCGGCGGCCAGCGCCAGCGCGTGGCCATCGCCCGCGCCCTCGCGCTGCGCCCCCGCCTCGTCGTGTGCGACGAACCGGTCTCCGCGCTCGACCTCACGACCCAGGCCGCCGTCCTCGAACTCCTCCTCGAACTCCAGGAACAGACCGGCGTCGCCTACCTCTTCGTCTCGCACGACCTCTCCGTCGTGCGGTACATGAGCCACCGCGTGAGCGTCATCCACCACGGCGAGATCGTCGAGACGGGCCCCGCCGACCGCGTCACGAGCCACCCCGACCACCCCTACACCCGCACCCTGCTCCTCTCGGCCCCGGTCGCCGACGTCACTCGCCAACGACAACGCCGGGAGGAGGCGGCCCACGCGAGGGCGGCGGCCGGCTGAGCGGGGCCGGACCACGGCCGGTCCGGCCCCTCAGATCTCCTTGAACCGCTCGAAGGGTTCCCCGCACGCGCGACAGCGGTGCAGGGAGCGGCAGGAGGTCGCGGAGAAGCGCGACAGCTCCTCGGCGTCGTCCGCGCCGCACTGCGGGCAGCGCACCGCCGCCGCGTCGTCCGCGTGACGGGTGGGGGAGAGGGAGAGGGGGACCGGGCCGCCGCGACGGGGGCCCGAGGCCGGGCCCGGGGGGACGATGTGGTGGGCGGCGAGGGCCGCGCGGCCCTCCTCCGTCATCCAGTCCGTCGTCCATGGCGGGTCGAGCACCGTACGGACCCGGACCGCGCCGAAACCGGCCCCGTTCAGGGCCCGTACCGTCGCCGCCCGCATCTCGGCCATCGCCGGGCAGCCCGAGTACGTCGGCGTGAGCGACACGACGAGCGTGCCGTCCTCCTCGTACGCGAGGTCCCGCAGCACCCCGAGGTCGTGCAGGCTCAGCATCGGCAGCTCGGGGTCGGGCACCCGCCCGGCCGCCTCCCAGGCGGCCCGAAGGCGGGGGTCGGACACCGGGGCCGCCGCGCTCACCACGTCGCCCCCGGGTGTGCGCGGGCCACCACCTGGAGTTCCGCCAGGAGCGGGGCCAGGTGCTCGGTGTGCGCGCCCCGCCGCCCGTCGGCGCTCTCCGCGACGGCCTCGGGGATCTCCAGCGTCGCCGCGCCGAGCACCCGCTCCCACACCTCGCGCGCCTCCGCCGCCACCCCGGCGGCGTCGACCCCGAGGAAGGCGGCGCTGTCGTCGCGGCCGAACTCGGCGAGCAGCGGCGCGAGGGCGCGTGCCGCCTCGGTCATCCTGCGGTGCGACTCCTCGGTGCCGTCACCGAGCCGGATCGCCCAGTCGGCGGCGAACTGGCGGTGGTACGCCAGCTCCTTGACGCCCTTCGCCGCGATGGCCGCGAGGACCGGGTCCGGCGCGGAGGTGAGCCGGCGCAGGAGCGCGAGCCGCCACGCCGAGTGGGCGAGGAGCCGCAGCACGGTGAAGGCGAAGTCGCCGTTGGGCACCTCCGTGATCCGCAGGTTGCGGAAGGCGTCGGCGTCGCGGAAGTAGGCGTACGCGTCCTCGTCGCGGCCCGTGCCGTCCAGCAGCCCGGCCCGCGCGTACAGCAGCCGGGTCTGGCCCAGCAGGTCCAGGCCGATGTTGGCGAGGGCCAGCTCGATCTCCAGCTCGGGTGCCGCCGTGACCCACTCGCCGAGCCGCTGCGCGCTCACCAGCGCGTCGTCGCCGAGGGCGAGGCACAGCGCCGCGAGCGCCGCCGTGTCCACCCCGTCGGGGACGGTCGTGTCCACGCCGTGCAGCGGGTCCTCGAACCCGGTGCCGAAGGCCCAGTGACCGTCGCCCTCGGCGGCGTCGGCGGCCAGCGACAGGTGATCGTCGCTCATTGCGACCACTACTCCTTGAAATCCTCTGGAAAGCGGGCCCCCGCGCGGGGGCGGCGCGGCGGCTCAGATGTGCGGGACGTCCGCGGGGATGTCGTAGAACGTCGGGTGGCGGTACACCTTGTCGCCGCTCGGCGCGAAGAAGGGGTCCTTCTCGTCGGGCGCCGAGGCGGCGATGTCCTCGCTGCGCACCGCCCAGATCGAGACGCCCTCGTTGCGCCGCGTGTACAGGTCCCGCGCGTTGGTCAGCGCCATCCGGTCGTCGGCCGCGTGCAGCGAGCCGACGTGCACGTGGTTCAGGCCCCGCTTGCCCCGTACGAAGATCTCGTACAGCGGCCAGGAGTCCTTCGGTGCCGGCGTGCCCTGCTCGTCCGTCCCGCTCATGCCGCGACCTCCGTCGTCTTCCCGCGGTCGCCCGCGTGCCGTGCCGCGTGTGCCGCGGCGGCCTCGCGCACCCAGGCGCCGTTCTCGTGCGCGGACCTGCGCCGCGCGACCCGTTCCGCGTTGCACGGGCCGTTGCCCGAGATGACCTGCTTCAGCTCCTCGAAGTCCGGGGTGCCGAAGTCGTGCCTGCCCCGCTCCTCGTTCCAGCGCAGCTCCGGGTCCGGGAGCGTGACGCCGAGGTGCTCCGCCTGCGGCACCGTCATGTCGACGAAGCGCTGACGCAGTTCGTCGTTGGAGTGCCGCTTGATGCGCCAGGCCATCGACTTCGCCGAGTGCGGCGAGTCGCCGTCGGGCGGCCCGAACATCATGAGCGAGGGCCACCACCAGCGGTCCACGGCCTCCTGCACCATGCGGCGCTGCGCCTCGGTGCCGCGCATCATCGTCATGAGGAGTTCGTAGCCCTGTCGCTGGTGGAAGGACTCCTCCTTGCACACGCGGATCATGGCGCGGGCGTACGGGCCGTAGCTGCACCGGCACAGCGGCACCTGGTTGCAGATCGCGGCGCCGTCCACGAACCAGCCGATGACACCGACGTCGGCGAAGGTCGGGGTCGGGTAGTTGAAGATCGAGGAGTACTTCTGGCGGCCCTCGATCAGCATCTCGGTCAGCTCGGCGCGGTCGGCGCCCAGCGTCTCGGCGGCGCTGTAGAGGTAGAGGCCGTGGCCCGCCTCGTCCTGCACCTTGGCGAAGAGGATCGACTTGCGGCGCAGCGAGGGCGCCTTCGTGATCCAGTCGCCCTCCGGCTGCATCCCGATGATCTCGGAGTGCGCGTGCTGGGCGATCTGGCGCACGAGCGTCCTGCGGTACGCCTCCGGCATCCAGTCGCGCGGTTCGACGCGCCGGTCCCGCGCGATCGTCGCGTCGAAGTGGGCGCTCAGCTCTTCCTCGTGCGCGAGCGGGGTCGCGGTGGTCTCGGTCATCGCCCGCCCCTCCTTCCGGTAGCTGTCGTACGGGTCCTTGCCGGTCGCGCTGTCGCGTTCAGTCGTTCCACGTGTAGAAGCCCTGTCCGGTCGAGCGCCCCAGTTCGCCGCGCGCGACCTTCTCGCGCAGCAGCGCGGGCGGCGCGAACCGCTCGCCGAGCGTGCGGTGCAGGTACTCAGCGATCGCGAGCCGCACGTCGAGCCCCACGAGGTCGGTCAGGCGCAGCGGCCCCATCGGGTGCTTGTAGCCGAGGGTCATGGCGTCGTCGATCGCCTCCGGCGCGGCGACCCCTTCCTCGACCATGCGGATCGCCTCCAGGCCGAGCGCGACGCCGAGGCGGCTGCTCGCGAAGCCGGGCGAGTCCCTGACGACGACGTCCTTCTTGCCGAGCCCGGCGGTCCAGGCGAGCGCGAGGTCCACGACGGCCCGCTCGGTCGCCTCGGGGACGACCAGCTCGACGAGCGCGGAGGCGGGCACCGGGTTGAAGAAGTGCATCCCGAGGAAACGCCCGGGGCGCGCGAGCGAGGCCGACAGCTCGGTGACGGACAGCGAGCTGGTGTTCGTCGCGAGGACGGTGTCCGCGCCGACCACCCGCTCGGCCGCCGCGAGGAGCTTCGCCTTGAGGCCCGCGTTCTCCGGTACGGCCTCGACGACGAGGTCCGCGTCGGCGGGGAGCCCGCCCACGTCGCCGACGAAGGCGAGCCGCCCGAGGATCTCCTCGGGCGCCGCGGGCAGCAGCGCGCGCCGCGCGGCGCGCTCCAGGGAGCCCGCGACGCGCTCGCGCACCTTCGCCGCCGCCGCCTCGTCCTGCTCCACGACCGTCACGGCCGCGCCCGCCGTGGCGAAGGACTGCGCGATGCCCGCGCCCATCCGCCCGCCACCGATGACCCCGGCCCGCCGGGGCACTGCCGCGCTCATGCCCGGCCCTCCGTCCGCTCGCTGTCGGCCCCCGGCGTGCCGGAGCCCTTGTTCCCGGTGTTCCCGCCGCTCGCTCCCCGGTCCCGCTTGCGGTCCAGGAATCTCGTCATGCGGTCCTTCTTGTCCTGCCCCTCGAACAGCACGGCCTGCGCGAGGTCGTCGGCGACCGGGTGCGCCCCGGGCGCGTCCACGACGAGCTTCGTCAGGCGCAGCGCCGTCGCCGAGGACTTCGCCATCCGGTCGAGCACCGCGTGCGCCTCGTCGAGGAGCTTTTCGGCCGGTACGACGTCCATGACGAGCCCGCACGCGAGCGCCGCCCGCGCGTCCAGGGTGCGCCCGGCGAGCAGGACCTGCTTGGCGACCGACTCGCCGACCAGCTCGGGCAGCCGCCAGGCGGCCCCCGCGGCGGCGAGGATGCCGAGCCCCGGCTCCGGGTTCCCGAAGGCGGCGTCCGGCCCCGCGAGGCGCAGGTCGCACGCGTAGCTCAGCTCGGCGCCCCCGCCGAGCGCCCAGCCGTCCACGGCGGCCAGCGTCGGCATCGGCAGCCTGCGCACCCGCTCGAAGAGCCGGCTGTTGATGCCCTGGAATGCCTGGTCCCGGCCCCGTCCGAGGAGTTCCGCGATGTCCGCGCCGCCCGCGAAGGAGCCCCCGGCGCCGGTCAGGAGCAGCATCCGCGGGTGCTCCTCCAGCCACGCGCACACGGCGTGCAGCTCGCGGATCATGAGCCCGCTGATCGCGTTGCGCGCCTCGGGGCGGTCGAGCGTCACCACCACGCGGTCCTCGCGCACCTCGACGGCGAGCGTCGCGAAGGAACGCGCCGCGAGGTCTTCGTACGAGAGGTCGTCCACCGCGCTCACACCCGCTCCACGAGCATCGCGACCCCCTGGCCGACGCCCACGCACAGCGTCGCGAGGCCCTTCGCGGCGCCCTCGCGCTCCATGCGGCCCAGGAGGGTCAGCAGGATGCGGGAGCCGGAGCAGCCGAGCGGGTGGCCGAGCGCGATCGCGCCGCCGTCCGCGTTGACGACCGCGTCGTCCAGGCCGAGCCGGTCGATGACGCCGATCGCCTGGGCGGCGAACGCCTCGTTCAGCTCGACGGCCCCGAGATCGCCCACCGACCAGCCCGCCCGGTCGAGCGCCTTGCGCGTCGCGGGCACCGGGCCGAGGCCCATGAGGTGCGGCTCGACCCCGGCCGAGGCCGAGCCGACGATACGGGCGCGCGGCGTCAGCCCGTACCGCTCCACGGCCGCCGCGCTCGCCACGACGAGCGCCGAGGCGCCGTCCGAGAGCGGCGAGGCGGAACCGGCCGTCACGATGCCGTCGGCGCGGAAGACCGTACGGAGCGTGCCGAGCTTCTCCATCGAGGAGCCCGGGCGCGGCCCCTCGTCCCGCGTGACCTCGCCGTCCTTGACCGGCACGGCGACGATCTCGCGGTCGAAGCGCCCGGCCTCCCGCGCCGCGACGGCCCGCTGGTGGCTGCGCAGCGCGAAGGCGTCGGACTGCTCGCGGGTCGTCCCGTCGAGCGCGGCGACCTCCTCGGCCGTCTCGCCCATGCTGAGCGTCGTACGGAGCTCGCCGGGGCCCGCGGCGCGGTCGGCGGCGGTGAAGCGCGGGTTGGTGAAGCGCCAGCCGAGCGAGGTGTCGAAGACCTCGCCGGGCTTCGCCCACGGCGTCCCCGGCTTCGCCATGACCCACGGGGCGCGGGTCATCGACTCGACGCCGCCCGCGACGGCGATCTCCGCCTCCCCGGCGCGGATCGCCTGCGCGGCCGAGGCGACCGCCGTGAGCCCCGAGGCGCACAGCCGGTTGACGGTGTACCCGGGCACGGTGTGCGGCAGGCCCGCGAGGAGCACCGCCATGCGGGCCACGTCGCGGTTGTCCTCACCGGCCTGGTTGGCGGCGCCGAGGATCACCTCGTCGATCGCCTCGGCGGGCACCCCGGCCCGCCGCACCGCCTCGCCGACGACGAGCGCCGCGAGGTCGTCGGGACGGACGGAGGCGAGCGCGCCGCCGTAGCGGCCCTGCGGGGTGCGGGCCCCGTCGATCAGGTAGACGTCCTCAGGCACCGGTGGCCTCCTGCGTTGCGACCGCCGGGCGGCGGGACTGGAGCACCGCGAAGCGCCCGGTGACGAAGGCCCAGTCGCTGAGGGTCGCCGACGCGGCGGGGTTGGCCTGCGAGCCGTGGTAGTCGCTGAACGCGGCGGTCTGGTTGACGAAGACCTGCCCGGTGAAGTTCTCGGCGAGGTGGACGCCCGCGTCGAGCGCGGCCTCGCGGGTCGCCTCCAGGACCTCCTCGTCGGTGGAGTGCACGCTCGCGGTCAGCGCGCCGTGCGCCGCGACCGTCTCGCGCAGCAGCTCGACGGCCCGCGCGGTGGAATCGGTCGCGATGACGAAGGAGATCGGCCCGAACCACTCGGTGCGGTAGGTCTCCGCGTCCCGGTCGGCGTCGAGCACCGCCACGAGCGGCGTGCGCAACACGGCCTCGGGGTACTCCGGGTGGGCCAGGGGCTCGCCGCCGAACTGCGTGCCACCGAGGGCGCGGGCCTTGTCGACGCGTGCGCGCACGGCCTCGCCGGTGAGCGCGCCGAGCGTCCCCGCGGCCCGCTGCGGGTCGCCGAGGAGCTTGCCGAGCGCGTCGGCGAGGTCGGCGGCGAAGACCTCGGGCGTCTTGACGCCCTGGTCGGTCGCGAGGCCCTCGCGCGGTACGTACAGGTTCTGCGGGGTCGTGCACATCTGGCCGCTGTAGAGCGACAGCGAGAACGCCAGGTTGCGCAGCAGGCCCTTGTAGTCGGCGGTCGAGTCGAGGACGACGGTGTTGAGGCCCGCCTTCTCGGTGTGCACGGCGGCCTGGCGGGCGTTCTGCTCCAGCCAGTCGCCGAAGCCGGTCGAACCGGTGAAGTCGATGATCCGCACGTCGGGGTCGGTCGCGAGTGTCGCCGCGACGCGGTCCTCGGGAGCCTCGGCGGCGAGCAGCACGGTGTTCGGGTCGAACCCGGCCTCGGCGAGCACGTCGCGGGCGACGCGGACGCTCAGCGCGAGCGGCAGCACGGCGGCCGGGTGCGGCTTGACGACGACCGGGTTGCCGGTGACGAGGCTCGCGAAGAGCCCCGGGTAGCCGTTCCACGTCGGGAAGGTGTTGCACGCGATGAGCAGCGAGACGCCGCGCCCGACGGGCGTGAACGTCTTCTCCAGGGTCAGCGGCTCGCCCTTGCGCGTCGGCTTCGCCCACGTCGCCGCGGCGGGCGCCTGCCGCTGCGCCGTCCAGGCGTACGCGACGGCTTCGAGCCCGCGGTCCTGCGCGTTCGCGCCACCGGCCTGGAAGGCCATGACGAAGGGCTGCCCGGTCGTGTGGTGCACCGCGTGCGCCATCTGGAAGCTCGCCGCGTTGAGCCGCGCGAGGATCTCCGCCGCGACCCCGGCCCGCGTGTCGGGGCTCGTACGGCGCCAGGCGCGGCCCGCCGCCTTCGCGGTCGCCACCGCCTCGCGCGGGTCGAGCCGCGGGTACGTGACGCCGAGCCGCGGCCCGTACGGGGAGACCTCGCCGCCCACGGCCCCCGCCTCGCCCGGGTGGCCCGGCAGCGCGAAGGGCCGGTCGAGCAGGTCGCGGAAGGCGCGCTCGCCGGCCTCGGGGGCCTCCTCGCCGTAGACGGACTTGCTCGGCGACTCGGGGTAGGCCGAGTGGAAACCGCGCGTGGCGATCGCCTCGGCGGCAGCGCGGAGCAGACCCTCGTGACGTGCGAAGAAATCGGTCCTGGCAGTGGCGGGAGAAGACATGGGACCCCTTGACAGGCGAATCGGATGCTGAATTACTGACCCGGTCGAAAGCTAACCGAATGTTCGGTCGGGCAGCAAGGGTGGTGAGCGCCACATGGGACGTGGCAGTGACACGAAGCCGGTCGAGGCGCACAATGCGGGAGCGGCCGAGCCGACCGGTCCCGCCGGGCCCGGGACGGGCCCGGAACACGCCATGTGGGAGAGGGACAGGGCTTCTCAGGGCCTGGGCATGGAGCTGCTGTCCTCGGGGGACGGCACCGCCAGGGTCCGGATGGAGATCACCGGCGCCATGGTCAACGGGCACGGCGTCGCCCACGGCGGCTTTCTCTTCACCCTCGCCGACACGGCCTTCGCCGTCGCCTGCAACTCCCGCGGTCCGGTGACCGTCGGGGCCGGCGCCGACATCGATTTCGTGGCACCGGCGTTCGAGGGCGACGTCCTCGTCGCCGAGGCGAGGGAGCGCACCCGGTTCGGCCGCAGCGGTCTGTACGACGTGCGTATCGAGCGCGACGACCCCCGGCACACCGTCGTCGTGGAGTTCCGCGGTCGCAGCCGTGTGATCCGAGGCGTGGAGGAACAAGCATGACAACCACTGAGGCCGGAACGACGGAGTCCTGGCCCGAGGAGCAGCCGCACACCGCCCCGGGCACCCGCCCGGCGCGCTTCGGGGAACCGCTCCCCGACGAGCTGCGCGACCCGGCCGAGAAGCTCGGCCGCGAGGAGATCCGCGCCCTCCAGCTGGAGCGGCTGCGCGCAACCCTCGACCACGCCTACGCGAACGTGCCGCTGTACCGCCGCAAGTTCGACGAGGCGGGGGTGCGCCCCGAGGACCTGCGCACCCTGGAGGACATCGCCCGCTTCCCGTACACGACGAAGGCGGACCTGCGCGAGACGTACCCCTTCGGGATGTTCGCCGTCCCGCGCGAGAGGGTCCGCAGGCTGCACGCCTCCAGCGGCACCACCGGGCGCCCCACCGTCGTCGGCTACACCGACGGCGACCTGAGCAACTGGGCCGACCTCGTCGCCCGCTCGCTGCGCGCCGCCGGGGCCCGCCCCGGGGACCGCGTGCACGTCAGCTACGGCTACGGGCTGTTCACCGGCGGCCTCGGCGCGCACTACGGCGTCGAGCGGGCCGGCTGCACCGTCATCCCCGCCTCCGGCGGCCAGACCGCCAGGCAGGTCCAGCTCATCCAGGACTTCGAGCCCGACCTCATCATGGTCACGCCCTCCTACATGCTCACGCTGCTCGACGAGTTCGAGCGCCAGGGCGTCGACCCGCGCTCCACGAAGCTGCGCGCGGGCGTCTTCGGCGCCGAGCCGTGGACCGAGGAGATGCGCCGCGAGATCGAGGACCGCATGGGCATCCACGCGGTCGACATCTACGGACTCTCCGAGGTCATGGGGCCCGGTGTCGCGAGCGAGTGCGCCGAGACGAAGGACGGCCTGCACATCTGGGAGGACCAGTTCCTGCCCGAGGTCGTCGACCCGATCACCGACGAGGTGCTGCCCGACGGCACCTCCGGCGAGCTGGTCTTCACCTCGCTCACCAAGGAAGCCCTCCCGATCATCCGCTACCGCACCCGCGACCTCACCCGCCTCCTGCCCGGCACCGCGCGGCCGGGGATGCGGCGCATGGAGAAGGTCACCGGGCGCTGCGACGACATGATCATCCTGCGCGGCGTGAACCTCTTCCCGAGCCAGATCGAGGAGATCCTGCTCCGCGTCCCGGCGCTCGCCCCGCACTTCCAGATCCACCTGGGACGCCGCGGTCGCATGGACCACCTCACGGTCCGCGTCGAGGCCCGCCAGGACTCGGGCCCCGAGGCCCGCGAGGCCGCGGCGGCCGTCGTCCTCCAGCAGATCAAGGACACGATCGGCGTCAGCGTCGGCATCGAGGTCGTCGACCCCGACACCCTGGAACGCTCGGTCGGCAAGATCAAGCGGATCATGGACGAGCGCGGCAAGTAGCGGCGCGACGGGCCCCGCCTTCCGGGGCGGGGCCCGCACCGACGCGCGACATCCGGCCCGTCCGGCGATCGAGGAGCGGAGCGCGGGGGTGGCGCCCCGCAAAGGGCCCACCCCGCACACGGGGCGCCCGCGCGATGTGATGTACGCCTCACTCGTACAACCCCACGCCCGTGCGAACGTCTGACTCCCGGACACCTGTGCACGACCAAGGGGGAGGCCCGCGCATGCGCATCGCATTCCTGATCCACAACGCCTACGGGATCGGCGCGACCATCCGCGGTACCGCCCACCTCTCCGCGGCCCTCGCCGAGCGCCACGACGTCGAGGTCATGAGCGTCCACCGCGTCGCCGACACCCCCGCGCTCCCCTTCGACCCGCGCGTGCGGCTCAGCTCCCTCATCGACATGCGCGAGGGCACCCCCGGCTACGAGGGCGACCACGTCCTCAACACCGGCACCCACCGCATGTTCCCCGACCCGGCCGTCGAGACCGGGCGCCTGCGCTACCGCACCCTGCACGACCTGCGGCTCACCGAATGGCTCGCCTGGACCGACGCGGACGCGGTCATCGCGACGCGCCCCCTGCTCAACGGCTACCTCGCCCGCCACGGCAGCGACCGCTACCTGCGCATCGGCCAGGAGCACCTCACCCTCGCCTCCCACGAGCCGGGACTGCGCGCCGACCAGAACAGCTGCCTGCCCCACCTCGACGCCTTCGTCACCCTCACCGAGGCCGACGCCGCCGCCTACCGGACGGCCGTGCCCGAGGCGGCCGACCGCGTCCACGCCGTCCCGCCCGGCAGCCCCGACCTCGGCCTCACCCCCTCACTGCGCACCTCCCGCACGATCGTCGCCGCCGGGCGCCTCGTCCCCGGCAAGCGCTACGACCGGCTCGTCGACGCCTTCGCCAAGCTGCTCCCCGAGCACCCCGGCTGGACCCTGCGCATCTACGGACGCGGTCCCGAGCACGCCGCGCTGCGCCGCCGCATCGACCGCCTCGGCCTCTACGACGACGTCCTCCTCATGGGCGCCGTCACCCCCATGGAACCGGAGTGGGCCAAGGCCGCGATAGCCGCCGTCAGCTCCGACACCGAGCCCTACGGCCACGGCATCCTCGAAGCCATGCGGGCGGGCGTACCCGTCGTCGCCACCGACGCCCCGCACGGCCCCGCGCGGCTCGTCGCGCACGGCGTCACCGGACTGCTCGTCCCCCTCACGGGCGGCACCGACGCCTTCGCCGCGGCGCTCGGGCGCCTCATGGACGACCAGGAGACCCGCGACCGCTTCGGCCGCACCGCCCGCGTCCACGCCGCCGCCCACTCGACCGAGGCGGCGGCGAAGGCGTACGAGCGCATCCTCGACGACGTCCACGCCCGCAGAACCCGCGAGCGCGCCGAACTCGACGCGCTCACCCCCCGCCCCCGCAAGGCCGCCCGCGCCGCCGCCCGCCTCTCCGCGCCCCACCGCGCCGAGAACCCGCGCCGCGCCCGCTCCCCGCGGAAGCCCCCGCGCCCCCGCACCTCGGCGGCGGCGCTCGTCACCCCCGCGGGCGCGATCGAGATACGCCCCACGGCGCCCTTCCCCGGCCCGTACACACTCCTCCTCACGCTCCGCGACGACCCCGCCGCCCGCGAAGTGCGCCTCCCGGTCCCCGACCCCGGCCCCGCGGTGCTCGGCCGGGCCACGCACCGCCTCGACGAGGGCCGCTGGGACACGTACCTCCTCGCGGGCACCACCCGCCGCAGGCTGCGCGCCGGGCTCGTCGAGCAGGGCGCGCTGCTGGGGCTGCCGCCGCTGGAGGACGGGACGGGCTTCGCCCACTGGATTCCTTACCGCACCAAGGACGGCTATCTCGCGGTACGGGCCTGGCGGCGACCCGCGCACGCCGAGATCATCGCCCTGGAGACGGGCGAGTCCGGGCTCCTCGTCACCGCACAGCTCCACGGCATCGTCCGTTCCCTGCCGCGCGGCGCGATGGTCCGCGTCAAGGCCCGCGAGGAGGGCAGCGAGAGCTTCCTGCTCGCCGCGCGCGACCAGGGCCGCGGACGCTTCGGCTTCCGGCTGCCCTACGTCATGCCGCTCGCCGGGCACGGCGCCCCGCAGGACGTGTGGGACTTCGCACTGCTCCCCGAGCCGGGCGTCGCCCCCGTCCCCCTCGGCCGGGTACTCGGCGACCTCGTCGACCGCAAGAGGGTCGCCGTGCTGCCGTACACGGCGCTGGAGCACCCCGCGGGCGGCACGACGCGCGTACGGCCGTTCGTCAACGTACGGGGCGATCTCTCGCTCCTCATGCGCGACAACGGCGACCGGACCGCCCGGCTGCCCGCGGACTGAGCCCGCCGGGCACGTCCTGCCTGATCACGGCGGGGACGCAGGAAAAAGGGGCGCGCCCCCGCGGATAGTTCCGGGGCGGTCGGTGAGACGGTGGGAGGAGGCAGCACCGCACTCCATCCCCGCACCGCACGAAGGGACACCATGACCGCGTACAAGGTCGTCAACCCCGCCACCGGGCAGACCGAGAGCGAGTTCCCCGAGGCCACCGACGTCGAGATCCAGGACGCACTGGACCGCTCCGCCGACGCCTACCGCACCTGGCGCGCGAGCGACGTCAAGGACCGCGTGGCCGTCCTGGAGCGCGTCGCCGAGCTGTACGCCGAGCGCAAGGACGAACTCGCCTCGCTCATCACGCGCGAGATGGGCAAGCCCGTCACCCAGGCGCGCGGCGAGATCGACATCACCGTCTCCATCTACCGCTACTACGCCGAGAACGGCCCCGGCTTCCTCGCCGACGAGGAACTCGACGTCGTCGCGGGCGGCAGCGCGGTGGTCCGCAAGGAGGGCATCGGACCGCTCCTCGGGATCATGCCGTGGAACTTCCCGTACTACCAGGTCGCCCGCTTCGCCGCGCCGAACCTCATGCTCGGCAACACGATCCTGCTCAAGCACGCCCCGCAGTGCCCCGAGTCCGCGCTCGCCATGGAGAAGATCTTCCGGGACGCGGGCCTGCCCGACGGCGCGTACATCAACCTCTTCGCGAGCAACGAGCAGGTCTCGACGATCATCGCCGACCCGCGCGTGCAGGGCATCTCGCTCACCGGCTCCGAGCGGGCCGGCGCGGCCGTCGCCGAGCAGGCGGGCCGCCACCTCAAGAAGGTCGTCCTGGAGCTGGGCGGCTCCGACCCCTTCCTCGTCCTCCGGCCTGCCGACCTCGACCGCACCGTCAAGAACGCCTTCTTCGGGCGGTACGGCAACGCGGGCCAGGCGTGCAACGCCGCCAAGCGCATCATCGTTCTCGCCGACCAGTACGAGGAGTTCACGCGCAAGTTCGTCGAGACCGTGCAGGGCGTGACCCCCGGCGACCCGACCGAGGACGGGACCTTCATGGGCCCGCTCTCCTCGCGCCAGGCCGTCGAGAACCTTGCCGCGCAGATCGAGGACGCCGTCGCGAACGGCGCGACCCTCCTCGCGGGCGGCAAGCCCCTCGACCGCGAGGGCGCCTGGTTCGAGCCGACGGTCCTCACGAACGTCGGCCCCGGGATGCGCGCCTTCCAGGAGGAGCTGTTCGGCCCGGCCGCCGTCATCTACAAGGTCGAGACCGAGGACGAGGCCGTCGCGCTCGCCAACAACACCCCCTACGGCCTCGGCGCCGCCATCGCCACCGACGACCCCGAGCGCGCCCTGCGCGTCGCGGCCCAGCTCGACACCGGCATGGTCTACGTCAACGAGGCGGGCGGCACGGCGGCCGAACTGCCCTTCGGCGGCGTGAAGCGCTCCGGGATCGGGCGCGAGCTGGGCAAGTACGGCATGGAGGAGTTCACCAACAAGAAGCTCGTGCGCGTACGGCGCTGAACCGCCACCGGCGCGGGGCGCGGGAAAGCGGCCCGCGCCCCCGTGCGTACGCCGGTCGCACGTCCCGGTGTGCGTATCTCCCGGTGCGGGGGTAGGGACGAGGGAGCGGCCTTCACCGGCCGCCTTCCGCCCCCGCCCGTGAGGATGCCCCCGCATGCCGACCCCTTCGCCCGACCAGTCCTCCGGCTCCGGTTCCGGCGCGGACGAGGACCCCGGGGCCGCGCTCCTCGACGGGCTGACGATCGACGACAGCCGCCCCGAGCGCCCCCTGCTCCGCGACGGCTCCGGCGAACCCGTCGACACCTGGCGGGAGAACTACCCGTACCCGCACAAGGTGGGCCGCCGCGAGTACGAGAAGCGCAAGCGCGTCCTCCAGATCGAGATACTGAAGATGCAGCGCTGGGTCAAGGACACCGGGCAGCGCCTCGTCGTGCTGTGCGAGGGCCGTGACGCCGCGGGCAAGGGCGGCACCATCCAGCGCTTCACGGAACGCCTCAACCCGCGCGGCGCGCGCGTCGTCGCGCTGGAGAAGCCGACCGAGCGCGAGGCGGGGCAGTGGTACTTCCAGCGGTACGTGAGCCAACTGCCCTCCGCCGGTGAGATCGTCTTCTTCGACCGCTCCTGGTACAACCGCGCGGGCGTCGAGCGCGTCATGGACTTCTGCACGCCCGCCGAGTACTACCACTTCCTGCGCCAGACCCCCGTCTTCGAGCGGATGCTCACCGACGACGGCGTCCTGCTCGTGAAGTTCTGGTTCTCCGTCTCGCGCGCCGAGCAGCGCACCCGCTTCGCCATCCGCCAGATCGACCCCGTACGGCAGTGGAAGCTCTCGCCCATCGACATCGCCTCGCTCGACCTGTGGGACGAGTACACGGAGGCCAAGATCGACATGTTCCGCGCGACGGACACCGACGCCGCCCCGTGGACGGTCGTGAAGAACAACGACAAACGGCGCGGACGCCTGGAGGCGATGCGCAGCCTGCTCGCCCGGCTCGACTACCCGGCGAAGGACCCGGCCGTCGTCGGCATCCCCGATCCGCTCATCGTGGGGCCCGCCGACACGCTCCTGGAGCCGGGCGAGGAGAGCGCGAGCCTCTCCCCGACACCGCTCGCGGGCAGCAGGCACGGGCGCGGGCTGCACCCGGAGGACGGGGTGCGCGGCCCGGACGAGGAGTGAGGGGTGGTCGGGGCACCCGGTGGCGACTGGCATGATCGAGGGATGTCAGATCGCATCATCGCCGCCTGCGACGGCGCCTCCAAGGGCAACCCGGGCCGCGCCGCGTGGGCCTGGGTCGCCGCCGACGCCGAGGGGACCCCGGAACGCTGGGAGGCGGGCCCGCTCGGCACCGCCACCAACAACGTCGCCGAACTCACCGCCCTGCTCCGCCTGTTGGAGACCACGGACCCGGTGCGCCCGCTGGAGGTCCGGATGGACTCCCAGTACGCCATGAAGGCGGTCACGGAGTGGCTGCCCGGCTGGAAGCGGCGCGGCTGGAAGACGGCGGCGGGCAAGCCGGTCGCCAACCAGGAACTCGTGGAGGCCATCGACGCCCTGCTCCAGGGGCGCGAGGTCGAGTTCCGGTACGTGCCGGCCCACCAGGTCGGCGGTGACCCGCTCAACGCGATCGCCGACCAGGCGGCGAGCGAGTGCGCGATCAGCCAGGAGGCGGCCGGGACGGCGTACGGCGCTCCCGCGCCCCCCGCCCCGAGCGCCTCGCGCACCGAGCCCGCCCGCACGAGCGGCGCGACCCGCGCGAAGACCGGCGGCAGGCCGGGCGCGAAATCCGGCGGCAAGGCCCCGACCCTGAAGGCCAAGTACCCCGGCCGCTGCGGCGCCTGCGGACAGTCCTACGCGGCGGGCGAGGACATCACGAAGGTGGGCAAGGGCTGGGGACACGTGGGGTGCAAGGGGGAGTGAGACGGCGGGCCCTCCTGAGCTGAGGGCCCGCCCCCCGAGGCCCGCAGGGCCGAGCGGCGTCGGCGCTCCCGGAGGCGAAGCCGACGGGATCAGACAGCCGCCCAGCCGTTGTCCACCGGCAGCAGTGCTCCGTTGATGTTGCTCGCCGCGTCCGAGGCCAGGAAGAGGATGGCCGCCGCCTGCTCGTCGGCCTGCGCGGGCTTGCCCACGTTCGCCATGTACTTGCCGATGGTCGCCGGGCCGCGCGCGCCGTCCGCCGCGTCCACCGTGATGTTCGTGGCCGTGCCGCCGGGGGCTATCGCGTTGGTGCGCAGACCCTGCTCGCGGTACATGACGGCGAGGGACTTCATGAGGCCGACGACGCCGTGCTTCGACGTCGTGTAGGCCGCGCCCGCCGCGCTGCCGCGCAGCCCCGCCTCCGAGGCCGTGAAGACGATCGCGCCGTGCCCGCTCTCCAGCAGGTGGGGGAGCGCGGCGCGCGTCAGCAGGAACGGCGCGGTGAGGTTGACGCGGAGCACGCGCTCCCACTCCGCGTCGTCGGTCTCCCCGGCCGCAGACATCCGGTCCATGATCCCGGCGTTGTTCACGAGCACGTCGATCCCGCCGAAGTGCGCGACGGTCCGCGCCACGACCTCCTCGACCACGGCCGGGTCGCTCAGGTCCCCGACGACGGCGAAGGCGCTGCCGCCGCCCTGTTCGACCTCCGCGACGACGGACTTCGCGCGCTCGGCGTCGAGATCGGCGACGACGACCCGCGCGCCCTCCGCGGCGAACTTCAGCGCCGCCGCGCGCCCGATGCCGGAACCGGCGCCGGTGATGACGACGCGGCGACCCTCAAGACCTGTGGTGCTCATGGTGACTCCCTGTGCGAAGACGGTACGGCCGGCGCGGAAGGACGTGTTCCGGATCGGCGCTGCCGAGCGTACTCCTTTCTGTCGCTCGATGACATAAAGGCGGTGAGCGGCAAAAAGTGGCTGACGAGGGAGAATGGACCCGAAGCGCGGGCGGCGACGAGGAGCGGGATGACGGACACGGAGACGGGCGCGGACACGGAGACGGGCGCGGACACGGAGACGGGCGCGGACGCGGAGACGGGTGCGGGCCGGGGTGGCGCGCGTACCGGGCGACCGCCGCTGACCGAGCGGCGCAAGGCGGCGACGCGGCGGGAGATCGCGATCGAGGCCGTACGGCTCTTCAGCACCCAGGGCGTCGCGGCGACCTCCGGCGACGACATCGCCCGCGCCGCCGGGATCTCGACCCGCACCCTCTGGCGCTACTTCCCGTCCAAGGAGCACTGCGTGAAACCGCTCCTCGCGCTCGGCCTCGAACGCGCCATCGCCCAGCTGCGCGACTGGCCCGCCGGCCGGCCGCTCACGGAGGCGATGGCCGAGCAGGGCCCCGACGGCGCGGCCGAGGAGGCCGGGCTCACCAAGAAGCTCATCGCGACGGCCGTCGAGGAGCCGGCGCTCCACGCGGTCTGGCTGGAGATGCACTACGAGGCGGAGGAGGTCTTCGCCGAGTTCGTCGCGGCCCGCACCGGCCGTCCCGTGGACGACCTCGCGGTCCGCGTCCAGGCCGTCATCATGAACGGCGCGATGCGCGTCGGCGCCGAGCACTGGGCCCGCAGCCGGGACGACCGCCGCACCCACGAGGAAGCCCTCCGCGCGGCGCTGCGCTCGGCGCTGGAGGGGCTGAGCTGCTGAGCGGGGTCCCGGGACGGCTCCGGGACCCCGCTCGGACGGTTCGCCTACGCGGACGCGGACGCGGACGCGGGTACGGGCGCGGGCCGGGGAGCGGGCGCGGCGAGGGACCGCGCGCCCGCCGGGACGGGCACGGCGGCGAAGAGCGCGTCCTGCTCGCGCTGGAGTTCCCGCTTGCGCTCCGGGCTGGTGGACGGGAGGCGCTGCTCCTCGTAGAGCGGGTGCGTCGCCTCCTGGGCGTGCTTGCTCGCCGGGGTGTGGAACTGCACCTCGAAGAGCTGCCCCGAACGGGGCGCGCGCCAGCCGGTGTTGAGCCCCTTGTAACCGCTCGCGCGGCCCCAGGTGTTGGACCACTTGGTGCTCTCGTTGCCCCAGCCGGCGAGGGCGCCGGAGGCCCGGGTGACACCCGAGGTGTACGCGGTGTCGTCCCACTGGAGGGTGTAGCGCACGGCGTCGCCGATTCCGGCCAGGACGGAGGCCACGTTGCGGCCGGGCTGCTCGACGAGCGTGCCCGCCACCTTCCGCTTGAGCGAGTCGGGGCTCTTCAGGCGCTTGTCGAAGCCGACGACTTCCGCGCCGGTCAGCGCGGCGGCGGCGCGGACCCGCACGCTGATCGTGCGTTCCGCGCGCCGGGCGTTCGCCAAGTAGGAGTCGACCGCGTTGTTCTGCTCGCTCGTCAGGGTGAGGCCGCCCTCGCCCTTCCAGCCGCCGGACCGGTTGTCGTCGGCGGTGGCGGTGGCGGCGGGACCGAGCGACAGGACGGCGGCGACCGTCGCGCAAAGAGCCGTGCGGAGGGCGGTGGGCCGGCTGGAGGTGGTCATGCGGCGATCACCGGTGTCTTTCTCGTGCGCGAAGGAGCGGGAAGCACCCGGTCAACGCCGCGCCGCCCGGCGGGTGGCGGGGTGGAGGTCGCCGTCACCCGGACGGCGGGGCCCGTCCGCCGGGGGCCTCTGTCAGTGGCGGCCGTTAGCGTCGAAGGCATGACCGAACGAACCGTTGTCCCGCGCGGTCCCGCGGCGGCCGAGCCCGTGGTCCACGTGCGGCCCGCGACCGACCTGGACCTCGACGGGCTGCTCGCCTCGATGGCCGCGCTCTTCGCGGAGGACGCCGGGCCGCGCGACCCGGCCGCCGATCCCACGTGGTTCAGGGAGCACGGGCGCGCCGCGCTCGCGGCCGGCCTCGACGACCCCGCCCGGCTCCTGCTCGTCGCGGACTGCGCGGGCAAGGTGCTCGGCCACCTCACCGCGATGCTGCGCGCGCCCGAACCCCTGCTCCCCGTCCGCACGGTGACCCTCGCGAGCCTCTACGTGCGCCCCGCGATGCGCGGCGCGGGCACCGGCTCCCGGCTCCTCGCCGGCTGCCTCGACTGGTCCCGCGCCCACGGCGCCTTCCGCACCGAGGTCTCCGCCTACGCGAGCAACGCGGCGGCGCTGCGCTTCTACCACCGCCACGGCTTCACGGACCACGAGGTGACGCTGACGGCGCCGGGCGGCTGGGTGCCCGGCACCGGCGCGCGGTGAGAGGTGTTCAGGCGGCGGGGTCGCGAGGCTCCGTGACGGCCCAGGCCGCCTCGATCATGCGGAAGACCTCGTCCACCGTGCCCTCGGGGTCGGCCGCCTCGCGGGCGAGGGCGTAGGCGTCGATCACGAACTGGGCGAGCGCCCGGCTCGCCGTCGGCGTCCGGGACAGTCCCGGGTCGGCCGTAAGGGCCGCCGCGAGCCGCTCGGCATGGCGCACCCGCATCGATTCCTCGTACTTCCGCAGCGCGGGCGACGCGTCGATCATGCCCCACACCGGGGCGGCGCTCTCGGCCGTGCAGTGCCGCACGAGAGCGTGGACCTCCGCGCGCAGCGGCGGCAGGAGCGGCGCGCCGGGGGCGCGCTCCGCGACCGCGCGGGCGAGGCGCTCCTCGAAGTCCTCGTCGCGCGCGAAGACCAGCGCCTCCTTCGAGGGGAAGTGCGCGAACAGCGTCGTGACGGCGACATCGGCCTCGGCCGCCACCTCGCGGATGCCCACCGCCTCGTACCCGCGCGTGAGGAAGAGCCGCATGGCGGTGTCCGCGATCTTCTGGCGGGTCGCGGCCTTCTTGCGCTCACGGCGTCCGGTGGGCACGGTCATGGCCGCACGCTATCAGGTGCGAAACCGCAACGGTTTCAAAAAGCTAACCGTTAGTGCTACGTTCCCGGCATGAAGAAAGTGAGCTTCGCCGAGTTCGGCGGTCCCGAAGTCCTGCGTCTGATCGACGCCGAGGAGCCGCACGCGGGCCCGGGACAGATACGTGTCGCGGTACGGGCGGCGGGGGTGAACCCGGTCGACTGGCGGCTCCGCGAGGGGCAGGTCCTGGGCGCCCACCCGCTCGAACTGCCCTCGGGCGTCGGGCTGGACGCCGCGGGGGTGGTGGACGAGATCGGCCCGGGGGTGCGGGGCGTGGCGCTCGGCGACCGCGTCTTCGGGGAGGGCGCGAGCACCTACGCCGAGCTGGCCGTCCTGTGGGCCTGGGCGCCGATGCCGGAGGGGCTGACGTTCGCCGAGGCGGCCGGATACCCGTCCGTGGTGGAGACCGCGTTGCGCGTGCTGCGCGAGGTCGGCGTGCGACCGGGGCAGACGCTCCTCGTGAGCGGGGCCTCGGGCGGCGTCGGCTCGGCCGTCCTCCAGATCGCCCGCGAACGCGGCATCAAGGTGATCGGCACGGCGGGCGCCGCCAACCAGGAGTACCTGCGGGCCCTGGGCGCCCTCGCCACGACGTACGACGAGGGCTGGACCGCGCGCGTCCGGGGCCTCGGCGAGATCGACGCGGCGCTCGACCTGGCGGGCTCCGGGGTCGTTCCCGAACTCGTCGGCCTCACGGGGGACCCGCGACGCGTGGTCTCCATCGCCGACCTCGACGCACCGGCGTTCGGCGTCCGCTTCTCGGGTGCGGCGGGGAGCATGACGGACGCGCTCGCCGAGGCCGTGGAGCTGATCGCGGGCGGCAGGCTGCACATCCCCGTCGAGAAGTCGTACTCGCTCGCCGAGGCGGCGCAGGCCCACAGCGACAGCCGGGCCGGACACGCGAGGGGGCGCCGCGTCATCCTGGTCTGAACCGCCCACGCCCGCCCCGGTGCCGCCCGGCTCACCCCTGCGGCGGCGCCGGGAGCCGTACGGTGTGCGCGTGGCCGTCCGGCCAGGTGACGTCCACGCGCGCCGTGCCGTCGGGCTCCCACGTCGTGCGGACGCCGGGCAGTACCGCCGGGGTCCCCGCACCGAGGTGGACGGCGGCGGCGTAGACCGTGCCCGGCGTGGCCGCTTCGGGCGACGTCAGCAGCGGGGTGGCCGAGTCGCGCGCCAGCGGACTGCACCCCGTCCCCGAGCGCACCGAGCCGAGCGGCAGTCCGCCCAGGTCCGTCACGGCCGAGACGAGGCCGTCGGGCGAGGTCACCGAGGCGCGGCCCGGCTCGTCCGACGGCGCGTCGGCGAAGGTGCCCGTACCCCCCTCGCCCCGTGGTCCCGCACCGCTCTCGTCCCGTCCTCCGGGCGCCGCCTCCGGCTCCCGTACCGGCTCCGTCCCCACCGGGAGTGCCCAGCCGCCGAACCGCACGCGCTCCGCCGGGGCGTCGCCGGGAGCGGCCGGGTCCACCCGCGCCACCCGCACCTCGACGGAGCCCCGGACCGCCGAACCGACCGTGAGCCAGGGGCCCGTGCGGAAGGCGGCGGGCGGGCCGCCGAAGGGGTCCCAGGTCGCGCCCGCCGCGTCCACCGGCCAGTGCGCGCGCGAGCGCGAGACGCCCGTCCCGCCCGCGACCGAGAGCCGCTCCACCGGCCTGCGGTGGGCCGCCCGGCCCGCCTCGTCGACGAGCGTCGCGCTCGCCTCCCAGGCGCCCGCGCCCGCGTCCGCCGAGTACTCGGGCGTCGCGTGCGTGGAGTAGCCGAGCCGGGCGTAGTGCGGGTCGTCGGGCCACGGCCGCGCCGGATCGCTGTGGTCGCCGCCGTGGTTGACGACTCGTACGACGCCGTCCGCCGCCGTGCCCGTCACGAGCCACCCGGGCCCGTCCAGCGTGCGCGTGAAGTCGCCGCGCTCCACCGCGAGCGGCTCGGGCTCCGCCGTCCACACCGGGTGCGAGGCCGGGAGCAGCAGCCCCGCGAAGCCCTTGCTCGCCCAGTACGGCGAGGCCGGGCCCGAGTACACCTGGAGGAGCCCCCGGAAGGGGCGGTGCCAGCCCAGGCTCAGGAGCCCGTCCTCCGTGAGCGCCCCGTTCTCCGTGAAGTAGGAGAGCGTGCGCGCCGCGAGGCCCCGCGTCTCGCCCGGCGTCACCGGACTCGCGTCGAAGAGCGCGCCCGTCCACAGCGGGGCGAGCGCCGCCCAGCGGTACGTGAGCGAGCGGCCCTGGAAGAGCGGGGCCCCGTTGCCGCCCACGAGGTGCCGCCAGTCGGCGAGGAAGAGCCGCAGCCGCTCGCGGTAGCGCTCGGCGAGCCCTTCGGGAGCCTGCGCGCCGAGTACGCGCGTGAACCACAACGGGTAGAGGTGCATCGCCCAGCCGTTGTAGTGGTCGTGGTTGCGGTGCGCCCCGCCGGTCAGCCCGTCCGAGTACCAGCCCCCGCCCTGGTACCACTCCTCCGTCGTCGCGATCGTCCGGTCCAGGTCCTCCTGGCGCCACTGCCCGCCCACCGCGCGCGCGAACGCCTCGGTGACGCCCTGGAACCAGATCCAGTTGTTCTGCGGCATGTCGGTGCCGACCATGAGACCGAGCCAGTCGAGGAGTTGGGCGCGGGTGCGCTCGCTCAGGCGGTCCCAGATCCACGGGCGCGTCTCGTGGAGCGCGAGCGCGATCGACGCGGCCTCGACCTTCGCCTGGTTGGCCTCGGCGAAGGTGGGCCACCGCTCGGGGCTCCCCGGGTCGACGCCCGCCGCGAGGCCGCGCGCGTACCACTCGGCGAAGCCGTGCGGGTCGTGCCCGTCCTCGCCGCGCAGCCGGAAGGCGGCGAGGAGGAAGGTGCGCGCGAAGCCTTCGAGCCCGTCGCTCCACTCGCCGCTCGCGCTCGCGGGACCCGGCAGCCGGATCAGCGCGTGCCGCTCGCTCGCGTACGGGCGCACGGCGCGCAGCATGTCGTCGGCGAGCCGCCCCCAGCGTGCCCGCCCGGTCCACGCGGCGGGGTCTGCGGGGCGGGCGTGACCCGGCGTGCTCGGCTGCGGCATGAGGCGTGACTCCTTCGTGAGACGACTGGTCCGCGGGACGGCGACCAGCGGCGACCCGCGCCAGTCTTGCGCACCGGGCCCGCCGTGACGAGACTGGGGAAAGCGGTTTCTAAATTGTTTTCCCCGCCTCCTCGGCAGCCCGTCGCGGGGTCCCCCGGGGTCCTGTGCGGACGCTGTGATTGCATTAGTCAAGCCGATTGACAAACCAGGCGCGTCGTCCGTACGTTCGTGTGGCCGAGCGGAGCACCCGCGCCGGTGGCGGCGTCGCCGGCGCGACGACACCGTGAACCACCCCGTGCCCGCGAAGCCCTTCCCCCGGGCCCGCGCGGTGCGACCGACCGGCCCCCACCCGCCTCGATCCGGCCGTGCGGGGCCGTGAGCACCGATGGGAGCGTGCAAGACCATGACGAACCCCAGCCGAAGGGCGCTCGTCGTCCGCGGCGGGTGGGAGGGACACTCACCCGTCGAGATCACCGACCTCTTCCTGCCCTTCCTCAAGGACGCCGGATTCACGGTCGACACCTCGGACACCCTCGACGTCTACACCGACGCCGAACGCCTCGCCGCCACCGACCTGGTCGTCCAGTGCTGGACGATGGGCGAGGTGACCCCCGGTCAGAGCGCGGGCCTGATCGCGGCGGTCCGCGCGGGCACCGGCTTCGCCGGCTGGCACGGCGGCGTCGTGGACTCCTTCCGCGGCGATCTCGACTATCAGCGGCTCACCGGGGGGCAGTTCCTCATGCACCCCGAGGGCTACCACGATCACCGCGTCCACATCGTCCCCGGGCACGAACTGGTCGCGGGGATCGAGGACTTCGACGTCCACACGGAGCAGTACTGGGTCGCGACCGACCCCGCGATCGAGGTGCACGCCACGACGGTCTTCCCGGCGGGCGAGGAGCACGGCCGGGAGGTCGTGATGCCGGCCGTGTGGAGCCGCCACCACGGCGCGGGACGCGTCTTCGTCAACACGATCGGCCACAAGCCCGACGACTTCGACGTGCCCGAGGCACGCGTCCTGACCGAGAGGGGACTGCTGTGGGCGAGCCGCTGAGGATCGGCATCGTGGGCGCGGGCGCCATCAGCGGCGCCTACCTCGACTCCCTGGACCGCCTCACCCGCCCGCTGCGGGTCACCGCCGTCGCCGACCTCGACCGGACGCGCGCGAAGGCCGCCGCGGGTCGGGCCGGGGACGCGGTCGCGCTCGGCTCGGTCGCCGAACTCCTCGCCCGCGAGGACGTCGACGCCGTGCTCAACCTGACGATTCCCGCCGTGCACGCCGAGGTCGCCCTCGCCGCGCTCGCCGCGGGCAAGCACGTCTACGGCGAGAAGCCGCTCGCCGCGACGCGCGAGGAGGCCGCGGCGGTGCTCGCCGCGGCCGGGGCCGCCGGGCTCCGGGTCGGCTGCGCCCCCGACACGGTGCTCGGCACGGGGACGCAGACCGCGCGCAAGGCCGTCGAGGACGGCCGCATCGGCACGCCCGTCGCCGCGACCGCCTTCATGACGACGGCGGGGCACGAGGCGTGGCACCCGGACCCGGAGTTCTACTACCGGCCCGGCGGCGGCCCGCTGCTCGACATGGGCCCGTACTACCTCTCCGCGCTCGTCCACCTCCTCGGCCCGGTCGCCAAGGTCACGGGCGCGGTGTCCACCCCGCGCGCGGAGCGCGTCATCGGCAGCGGCCCCCGCGCGGGCACCCGCTTCCCCGCCGAGGTGGACACGCACGTGACCGGGGTCCTGCACCACGCGAGCGGCGCGCTCAGCACGCTCGTGATGAGCTTCGACATCCCGGCGGCGCGGCTGCCGCGCATCGAGGTGTACGGGACCGAGGGCTCGCTCTCGGTGCCCGACCCCAACGGCTTCGACGGGCCCGTCGAGCTGAACCGGGGCGAGGGCTGGGAGGAACTGCCCGTCAGCGCCGGGTTCCCGGGCGCGGGACGCGGCGTCGGCCTCGCCGACCTGGCCGACTCGCTCCGTACGGGCCGTACGCACCGCGCCTCCGCGGATCTCGCCCACCACGTGCTCGACACGATGCTGACGCTGCTCGACGCGGCGCACGAGGGTGTCACCCGGGACGTGGCCAGCACGTGCGAGGTGCCGACGCTCGTGACGACCGGGCGCGTCTGAGGGACCGTACGCCCCGAGGGCACCGGCGCCCGGCGGCCCCGTCGCGGAGCGGATTCCGTGGCGGGCCCGCCGGGCGGCCGGTACCTCTCCGATGGACGGACGCGCACGACGACTTCCTGCGGGAGCCGCTCGCCGCGTCGCCGGGCGTGAGGAGCCGGCCGCCCACGTCGGGGGCCGCCCCGCCGACCGCCTCTCGCGGCGCCCGGCCACGAACAACCGCGTCCCGCCGACCCGCCCGACTCGGCGCACGCGACGAGCTGCTTCGTCACCCACCGCGTCGACGGCGCCGATCCCACGCGCCCGGTCCCGCCCCCGGCCGGGGCGGGCCACTACGAGGACGCCTTGCGCCGGATCGGGGACACCTGGTTCCTCGCCCGTCTTCCCCCTCGCCTCCAGTGGTCCGGCTCCGCGCCACGGGGTCCACCAGCCCGGAGGGGCGGTACGGGACCACGCGCTGCCGGTCCCGTACCGCCCCCGTACTCGGTGCTCCGCCCGTCAGGGCATCGCGTGCACGTGCGGACCGACCGCGTTGCTCCAGGCGTTGCCCGCCGTCGCGTCCCAGTTCGTGGACCAGGTCATCGCGCCGCGCAGCGCCGGGTACGTCGTGGAGGGCTTGAAGGAACCGCAGTTGGTGCCCTTCGAGAGACAGTCGAGCGCGTTGTTCACGACGCTCGGCGCCACGTAGCCGCCGCCCGCTCCGCGCGTCGAGGCCGGGAGGCCGAGGCCGACCTGCGAGGGGGCGAGGCCGCCCTGGAGCTGGATGCAGGCGAGCGCGGTGAGGAAGTCCACCGTGCCCTGGCTGTAGACCTTGCCGTCGCAGCCGAGCATCGAACCACTGTTGTAGTACTGCATGTTGACGACCGTGAGGATGTCCTTCACGTTGAGCGCCGTCTTGAAGTACTCGGCCGAGGTGGACTGCATGTCGATCGTCTGCGGCGCCATCGTGAGGACGAGCGAGCTGCCCGCCTTCGCGGACAGGGAGCGCAGGGCCTGCGACATGTAGGTGGAGTTGACGCCGTTCTCCAGGTCGATGTCGACACCGTCGAAGCCGTAGGTCTGCATGAGGGACCACAGCGAGTTGGCGAAGTTCGTCGCGGAGGTGGTGTCGGAGACGGACACCGTGCCGTTCTGGCCGCCGACCGAGATGACGACCTTCTTGCCCGCCGCCTGCTTCGCCTTGATGTCGGCCTTGAACTGGTCGACGGTGTAGCCCTTCAGGCCCGCCGAGTCGAGCGTGAAGGACACGGCGCCCGGCGTGGTGGTGGCGTCGGCGAAGGCGACGGCGATGATGTCGTACTGCGCCGGGACCTGGGCGAGCGTCTGCACGGTCGCGCCGTTGTCGAAGTTCTGCCAGTAGCCGGTCACGGCGTGCTTCGGGACGGAGCCGCCGCCCCCGGGGTTGCCGCCCGAGGTCGTGGTCGCCGAGACCGCTGCCGACTTCGGGGACTCGCCCGCCGCGTTGACGGCCGTGACCTGGAAGCTGTACGTCGTGGCCGCGGTCAGGCCGGTGACGGTCGCCGAGGCGCCGGTCACCGACTGCACCTTGGCGCCGTCGCGGTACACGTTGTAGCTCGTCGCGTTCGTGACGGCGTTCCAGCTCAGCGGGACCGAGGTCGCCGCCGCCGCGCCCGCCTTGAGGCCGCCGGGCGCCCCCGGGACGCTCGGCGTGGTGCCCCCGCCGCCGCCCCCGTCGGGGCCGAGCACGGAGACGTCGTCGGCGTAGTACGCGGGCTGCCCGTACCAGCCGTGCAGGTAGACCTGGACCGAGGTGGTGCTCGCGCCGGTCGTGAAGGTGGTCTTCAGCTGCGACCAGCCGGAGGCGCCGGGGGTCCAGGTGGACACGTCCGTCGTGCCGGTGCCGCTCGCTCCGAGGTACACGTACGAGCCCTGCACGTACGCGCTGAGCGTGTAGGTGGCGTTCGGCTTGACCTTGACGGTCTGGGAGCACTGGCCCGTGTCGGACGCCGACGGGGCCGCCTTCAGTGCGGTGCTGCCCGCGTGGACCGGCGAACCCACCGCCTCACCACTGCCGTTGCTACAGGTCCACCCCGAGAGCCCCGACTCGAAGCCGGGGTTCTGCGCGTTGTTGACGTCGGCGGCCTGTGCGGTCCCCGCGACGAGGCCGCTCAGGAGCAGCGCGGTCGCGGACACGAGGGCGCCCGTACCGAGGAGCCGGCGCAGGCGGGAGCGGGGGGAGGGGCGGGTGCGGCCGGGTCTGCCGGTCGTCGAAGAGGGGGCGCGTTCCACAACTACCTCCGGAAGGGAGTTACTTGGAGGAGAACAGGGCACTACGGGCACTGCGGGTGCGGAACGGTGGCCACCGTCTGACCGGAGGATGGTCCAGACCAATCGGGTTGTCAAGACCTCTGACGGGCCGTGGGGGTCTTCGGGCGGGTACGGGCCGGGGGAGCGCGGGCGCACGGCCGCGGGGGCGGTGCCCCGGGCCGTACGACCCGGAACACCGCCCCCGCGCGGGTTCGCGCTCCGTCACACCACCGGTCGCGTCGGCCGCGTCTCGGTCAGCGGGATCTGGCCGCGCAGGAGCTTGCCGCCGTCACCCGTCAGGCGCAGGTAGTAGTCCGAGGAGCAGGCCGTGCCGTCCTCGTCGAGCGCCTTGATCCCGGAGCCCGAGGGCACGTCGGCCGCGCTCGCGGCGGTCTTCGCGATCTGGTTCGCCTCGTTGTACTCGTCGAACATCGAGATGTAGATGCCCTGCACCCCGACGCGCTTCATGTTGTAGAACTGGCGCCACATGAAGTCCCCGTGCGCCCGCTGCCCGTCCTGGAGGTCCCCGGGCAGCACGCACGGCTGGTAGTCGATGCCGTGCGCGTCGCACTCCGCCTGGTCGGGGGTGTTGACGTTGGCGTAGAAGTTGTCGGCGTCGGCGACGGAGCCGATCCGGCCGACCATCCACGGCGAGATCATGTCGAAGGCGTGGTACACCTCGGAGAACCCGGGACGGGAGTCCTCGCTCTCGGTGCGCCAGTGCGTCGGCACCCCGCCGATCACGTAACAGCCCTGCGCCTTCAACCAGTTCACGACGTCGAGGCACTCCTCGGCGCCGAAGGGGCGGGCGTCGTCGCTGAAGCCGAAGCCCCACACGCACACCACGGGCCTGCCGTTCTGGTGCGCGTACGCCGAGGAGGAGGTGTGCGCGCTCATCTTCTCGGTCCAGTCCTGCTTGACCTGCTCGCGCATGCCGTTCCAGTTCGTCACGTCGTACATGACGTAGAACTTGCGGCCGTTGGCCTCGGCGGCCTGCCGCACCTTCTGCGCCATGCCGTCGCGCGTGGGGCCCTCGGAGCCGAAGGGGTTGAAGCGCTGGAGCGCGGCGGTGTCGATGCCGTACTCGCGCATCCACCGGAAGTGCGTGTCCACGGTCTGCTGGTCCCAGGACGAGAACAGAGCGGCCTTGCCGCCGCCGTTCAGGTCCGGCATCGCGGTCGGGTACGTGCGCGTGTACTCGGAGACGTCCGGCCAGGACTTCGCGCTGTTCGCGCCCGGGGCCGGGGCCTTGCTCATGTCGGGGCTCCAGTGCCACCACCCGTTGATGGGGGCGCCGTCGCCCGGAGCGGCGAACCAGCCCTGGTAGCCGACGGTGACCTTGCCGACGACGTCGCCGGCGGGGGAGGCGGCGGGTCCTGCCTGCGGCGCGGGGGCCGCCCCTGCCTGGCTCGCGGCGAAGCCGGTCCCGGCCGCCGCGGCGACGGCGGCGCCGGTCAGGAGAAAGGAACGACGGGAGATGCTCATGCGGGTGTGCCTCTCGGTCTGCCTCATCGGCGCGGCGGCACACCACGGGAGCGCTGCCGCGCACGGAACGGTCACGCCTGCTGGGGTGGGGGGAGTAAGGACGGCGGCAGTCCGTCCCTCCGTCAGCAGGCGCCGCACGCAAGCTAATCGACCTCATGGGGTCTCGACAAGGCTCCGGGACAACGATGTCAGAGCGGGGGTGCGCGGCGGGCACCCGATGGGAGCGCTCTCCGTCGTCCCCTGTCGCCCCGCCCCCGCCGTGTCGTACCTTCGCGCGGGGGCGGGCGGCAGGCGCGCCGCCCGGAGAGGAACGACGCATGTCCCCGTACGTACGGCCCTACCGCGCCGCCGACCACGAGGCGCTCGCCGACATCTGCGTGCGCACCGCGCACCTCGGCGGCGACGCCCGCCCGCACTACCGCGACCCCTCCGTCCTGCCCGTGCTCTTCGCGCACCCGTACGCGGCCTTCGAACCGGAGCTGTGCTTCGTCCTCGACGACGGCGGGCGCGCGGTGGGGTACGTGCTCGGCACAGCGGACACGGACCGCTTCGTCGGCCGCTTCCGCACGGAGTGGCTGCCGCGCCACGCCGACCGCTACCCGCTCCCCGGCGGCCCCGCGGCCGACAGCGACGACGTCATGGCGGGGCTCCTCCACGACCCCGAGCGGATGCGCGTCCCGGCCCTCGAGGACTACCCCGCGCACCTCCACATCGACCTGCTCCCGTCCTTCCAGCGCCAAGGCCACGGAAGACGCCTGATGAGCGCCCACCTCCACGCCCTCGCCGCCCGGGGAGTCCCCCGCGTCCACCTCGGCATGGTCACCGCCAACACCCCGGCCCGCGCCTTCTACGACCGCTTGGGCTTCCAAGAGATACCCGTCCCGGACGCGGGGGAGCTGACGTATCTGGGGCGGGGGACGGGGGAGGGGCTGTAGGCGCCGCCTCCGTCCCCCGCACGGCGGGCGGTGGTCCTCCGAGGGCCGGAGGACCACCGCCCCGCTCACGTCATCCGCCGCAGCCCCGCGAGGACGTCCCGCAGCAGCCGAACCTCCGGGGGCACGCTCTCGCTCACCGTCAGCAGGCCCTGGACGACGAGGTCCGAGGCGAGGACGCGGGTCAGGCCGAGCGGGAGGCCGAGGCGGGCGGCGGCCTCGGCGAGGGCCGTGGGGCGGGCGCACAGGTCGAGGAGGGTGCGCTCCTCCGGGTTGAGGTGGAGGGGGCGCGGGGCCTGGCGGGTCGTCAGGAGGGCTTCGAGGGCGATTCCGTACGCGGCCCGCGCGCGCCCGCGCGTGATGACGTACGGGCGCAGCGCCGCCGGGGCGCTCACGCGGTGCCCGTCGGGTGCGGGACGAGACCGGGGACGCGCTCGGCCGGGTCGAGCGAGGTCAGGCGGCGCGCCTCCTCCGCGCCGAAGGGGTCACCGCCCGGCTCGTCGTCCGTGAGCGCGGCGGCCGGGACGAGCACCACGGCACGCAGTCCGCCGTACGGCGAGGGGCCCAGGTCGACCTGGAATCCGTGGCGCCGCGCGTACTGCCCGACGACGGCGAGCCCCGTCTGCGGAACCTCGCCGACCTCGCGCAGGCCGAGCGGCCTGCGGCCCGAGGCGATCTCGCGCGCGGTGCTCAGCCGGTCCGTCGCGAGCCCGAGGCCGCCGTCGTGGACCTCGACGACCGCGCCCTTCTGCACCGCGCGCACCGTGACGGGGACCGTCGTGCGCGGCGGCGAGTACTCCGTGGCGTTGGCGAGGAGTTCGGCGACGAGGTGGATGAGGGGTTCGGCGAGCGCGGCGCGTACGGCGGGGGCCGGGTCGCCCGTCACCTCGACGCGGCGGTAGGCGACGATGCGGCCCGAGGCGGCGCGCGCGACGTCCACGAGACTCAGCGGCTGCCGCCACTCCTGCCCCGGCCACTCCCCGCACAGCACCTTCAGGCTCTGCGCGTGCCGGGCCTGCTGCGTCGCCGCGTGGTCGGCGAGCATCGTCGTCTCCAGCAGCTCCGCGTCGTCCGGGTACCGGTCGGAGAGGCCCGTGACCGCCGACTGGATGCGGTGCGCCGAACTCTGCACCCGCCCCGCCAGCTCCACCAGGACGAGCCTGCGCGTCTCCTCCAGGTACTCGCACTCCTCGGCCACCTCGCACAGCACCCGCTCGAAGAGATCCGCGACGGCCTGCGTCAGCTCGGCGCTCTGCGTTCGCGGCGGGGGCACCGTCCGGCCCCGTACCGCCGCGGGCAGCCGCTCCTTCACGAAGTGCTCCAGCTCCAGGCGCATCAGCTCCGACTGCTCCGTCAGGTACGACTGCCAGTCGGCGTCCCTGCGCTCGGACTGCGCCGCCCGCCGGGCCAGCTCCAGGCCGAGCGACTCGCCCTCGGCGACCGCCGTGCGGTGCTGGCGGCGCAGCGCCTCAAGGCCGCACAGCGCGAGCACCATCAGCGTGCCGAGCAGGACGGCGGTCGCGAGTCGCTGCGCGGCGAGCAGCGAGACGGCGCCGCCGTAGCCGCACAACAGCGTGAGCAGCGTCGCCGGCCACAGCACACCGGTCGCGCGACCTGACGACGCGGGCGCCGGGACGGGGCCGGGGGAAGAGACGGGGGGACGAGGCATCGAGCACCTTCGGGGGACGTACGGAAGAGGTGGGGACGTGGGCGCCGCGGGGGACCGGGGCGCCGGGCGGGCGCGGGGGCGTGCGGCCGGACGGGCCGTCAACAGGCGTGAGCCCGCAGCCCTTTCGTGGGTTGGGGCCCGCACCGACCGGGTGAGCATATCGCCCGAACAGCGGTATCCCGGGTAATCCGGGCGCCCGCTGGGCGCGGCGGTCGGAAAAGCTCTGGTGCCTCATGCACCTATCCGTGCTCAGCGGGCGCCCCGGTTACGCAAAGTGGCTCCCGCATTCCGCCGATCGGATGACACGCGCCCCGCGCCACCCCCACCCGGGTGGGGCCGCTCCCCCCGAAAGTGCCATGCCCCATCGCCCCCGCGCCCGGCGTGGCGCCTGGAGCCGGGCCCGCCCGATGGGGTACGGGGCGCATCGCCGTCCGCTACCGAGCGCACGCGCCCGTACCCCGGGGGAGCCGTCGCCGCCTACGGCAGGATCGAGTCCACGTAGCCGCCGTCCACCCGCAGCGCGCCGCCCGTCGTCGCCGAGGCGAGCGAAGAGCTGAGGTAGACCACCATGTGGGCGATCTCCTCCGGCTCGATGAGGCGCTGGAGGAGCGACTGCGGCCGGTGCTCGCGCATGAAGGCGCGCTGGGCCTCGTCCCAGGGCAGGGAGCGGTCGACGAGTTCGTAGACGAAGTCCTCGACACCGCCCGTGTGCGTCGGGCCCGCGATCACCGAGTTGACCGTGACGCCGCTGCCCGCCGCCTCCTTGGCGAAGCCGCGCGTCACCGCGAGCAGCGCCGTCTTCGTCATGCCGTAGTGGATCATCTCGGCCGGGACCACGACGGCCGAGTCGCTCGCGAGGTTCTGCACCCGCCCCCAGCCGCGCTCGATCATGCCCGGCAGGTAGGCGCGGATGAGGCGGACCGCGCTGAGCACGTTGACCTCGAAGTACCGCCGCCACTCCGCGTCGTCGATCTCCAGCGCGGGGCGCGCGCCGAAGATGCCGAGGTTGTTGACGAGGATGTCGGTGCGCGGCAGCCGGTCGAGCACCTGGGCGAGGCCCTCGTCGCTCGCGAGGTCGCCGGGCGCCGCCACGATCTCCGCCTCCGGGAAGCGCTCGCGCAGCGAGGCCGCCGCCGCTTCCGTACGGGGCGCGTCGCGGCCGTTGACCGCGACCCGCGCGCCCGCCTCGGCGAGCCCGGCGGCGATCGCCGCGCCGATGCCCTGGGTCGATCCGGAGACGAGGGCGGTCTTGCCGTCGAGGGTGACATGCATCCGGGGGCTCCAATCAGGAGGAATGACAGGGTCTCGTGAGGTGCGTCTGCCCGTTTCCGCATCCTCGATCGCCGCAGGGGCTTCTTTCGCGCGGCGTGCCGGACGGACCCCGAAGGTGCGCCCGATATATCACTGTCAGGTGTTCTGTCCCTCGCCGCGCTCCCGCACCGCCGCATGACCGCGCTGCTCCTCGCCCACTTCGCGCTCGCCGCGTGCGCCCCCGCCCTCGTGCGGTGGCTCGGGCGACGGGCCTTCGCCGTGCTCGCGCTGCCCCCGGCCGCCGCCGCGTGCTGGGGCCTCGCCTCCTGGGCGGACGTCTCGCACGGGCGGGAGACCGTCACGGTGTGGCGGTGGCTGCCCGCGTACGACGTGGACTACGCGCTGCGGCTCGACGCGCTCGGCGAGTTGATGGTGCTCCTCGCGGGCGGCGTCGGGGCCCTCGTCCTGCTCTACTGCGTCCACTACTTCGAGGACACGAGCCCGCAGCTCGGCCGCTTCGGCGGCTCCCTGCTCGCCTTCGCCGGGTCGATGCTCGGCCTCGTCCTCGCGGACGACCTGATCCTGCTCTACATCTTCTGGGAACTGACCACCGTCTTCTCCTTCCTGCTCATCGGGCACGGCAGCACGGTGAAGCAGAACCGGCGCTCCGCGCTCCAGGCGCTCACCGTCACGACCTGCGGCGGGCTCGCGATGCTCGTCGGCTTCGTCATCCTCGGCACCGTCACCGGCACGTACCGGATCTCCGCGCTCGTCGCGCACCCGCCGCCCGCCTCCGGCACCGTCGCGACAGCCCTCGTCCTGATCCTGTGCGGCGCCCTGTCGAAATCGGCGATCTGGCCCTTCAGCCTGTGGCTGCCCAACGCGATGGCCGCGCCCACACCCGTCAGCGCCTACCTGCACGCCGCCGCGATGGTCAAGGGCGGCGTCTACCTCGTCGCCCGGCTCGCCCCCGGCTTCGCCCACATCGAGCCCTGGCGCCCGCTCCTGCTCGTCCTCGGCACCGTGACGATGCTCCTCGGCGGCTGGCGCGCCCTGCGCCTGCACGACCTGAAACTCGTCCTCGCCTACGGCACCGTCAGCCAGCTCGGCTTCCTCACCGTCCTCGCCGGGGCGGGCGCCTACGACACCGGGCTCGCCGCCGGGGTGATGATCCTCGCGCACGCCCTGTTCAAGGCCCCGCTGTTCCTCGTCACCGGCATCGTCGACCACGCGACGGGCACGCGGGACCTGCGCTCCCTCTCCGGGCTCGGCCGCCGCCTGCCCGTCCTCGCCGCGATCGCCGTCGTCGCCGGGCTCTCCATGGCCGCGGTGCCCCCACTCCTCGGCTTCGCCGCCAAGGAGGCCGCGTTCCAGGCGCTCCTGAACGGCGACGCCGCAGACCGCTGGGCCCTCGCCGGGTGCGTCCTCGGCTCGGCCCTCACCACCGGCTACACCCTGCGCTTCCTGTGGGGCGCCTTCGCGCGCAAGCCCGGCGTGCCCGACACCGCGCCGCACGCCGTCGCGCCCGGCTTCCTCCTCGCGCCCGCCGTCCTCGCCGCCTCCTGCCTCTTCCTCGGCCCCGCCGTCCAGGGCACCGAGGACCTCTTCGCCACGTACGCCGACGCCTTCACGAGGCCCGCGCACCCCTACCACCTCGCGCTGTGGCACGGCGTCGGCACCGCGCTCGCGCTCTCCGCCGCCGCGTGGGCGGCGGGCACCGGGCTCTTCCTCCTCCGCGACCGCGTCGACCTGCTCGGGCGCGCTCTCGCGTGGCGCTCCGCCGACCTCGTCTTCGGGCGCTGCCTCCTCGCCCTCGAACGCCTCGCGCTCCAGTGCACGGGCTTCGTGCAGCGCGGCTCGCTCTCCGCGTACATCGCGACGGTCCTCGCCGTCGTCCTCGCCGGGCAGATCGCCGTCCTCGCCGTCGACGAGCCCTGGAGCGGGGCGCCCGCGCCCCGCCTGTGGGACACCCCGGCGCAGGCCGCGGTCGCCGTCCTGACCTGCGTCGTGGCGCTGTTGTGCCTCGGAGTGCGGCGGCGCATGAAGGCCGTCGTGCTCGTCGGGCTCAGCGGGTACGGGACCGGGCTGCTCTTCGTCGTCCAGGGCGCCCCCGACCTGGCGCTCACCCAGTTCTGCGTCGAGACCGTCTCGATGGTCGTGTTCGTCCTCGTCCTGCGCCGGATGCCCGTCCACTTCGAGGAGAACTACACGCGCTGGCGCCGCGTCATCCGCGCCCCCGTCGCGCTCCTCGGCGCGGCGGCCATCGGCTGCGTCGTGTGGATCATGGCCGGGGTGCGCTCGGCCTCGCCCGCCGGGAGCGCGATGGTCGAGGAGACCGCGCACCACGGCCTCAAGGACGTCGTCGCGACGATCCTCGTCGACCTGCGCGCCTGGGACACGATGGGCGAGTCCGCCGTCCTCGCCGCCGCGGCCATCGGCGTCACGAGCCTCATCTACCTGCACCGCCGCACCGAGAGCGACGAACCGCTCCCCGCCAGACCCCCGGGGGAGCCCCCTTCCCCCGTCCACACGACAGGCGCGAGCCCCGGCGAGCGGCGCCCCTCCGGGGCGACCCGCTGGACCGCCTGGACCCTCCCGCACCGCGACCTGGCCGGGCTCCCCGAGGGCGATGAGACCGCTCCCGAGCGCACCTGGCTCGCGGCCGGCAAGACCCTCGCGCCCGAACACCGCTCCGTCATCTTCGAAGTCGTCGCCCGGCTCGTCTACCACCCGATCCTCGTGCTCTCGGTCTACCTGCTCTTCTGCGCCGAGAACATGCCGGGCGGCGGCTTCGTCGCGGGACTCGTCGCCGGGGTCGCCTTCATCACCCGCTACCTCGCCGGGGGCCGCTTCGAACTCGCGGCGGCAGCGCCCTTCGGGCCCGGACTCCTCACCGGCCTCGGCCTGTTCGTGTCCACCGGCGTCGCGCTCGGCGGACTCGCCGACGGGACGGTGCTCCACGGCTGGACCTGGCACGGCGACTGGGCCGTCTTCGGCAAGGTCCATCTCTCCACCGCCGTCCTCTTCGACTGCGGCGTCTACCTCCTCGTCCTCGGCGTCGTCCTCGACCTCGTCCGCGCCCTCGGCGCCAAGATCGACCGGCAGATCGAGCGCGCCGCGGCGCTGCGCGCGGCCCGGCAGGGGAGGGGTGCCCGGTGACCCTGAGCCTCGCGGTGCTCGTCTCCGCCGTCGTGCTCTGCGCCGTCGGCGGCGCCCTCGTCCTCACCCGCTCCCTGACCCGCATCCTGCTCGGCACCGTCGTCCTCGGCAACGGCGCCAACCTCCTCGTCCTCGCCTCCACCGGCTCGGCCGCCGAGCCCCCGCTCCTCTACCCGCGCATCATCCGCAACCGCGTCACCGACCCGCTCCCGCAGGCCGTCGCCCTCACCGCCATCGTCATCGCCCTCGCCACCACCGCCTTCCTCCTCGCCCTCGCCTACCGCACCCACCAGGTCACGGGCTCCGACGAAGTGCGCGACGACACCGAGGACCGTCTCGTCGCCCTGCGCGCCGAGGTCCTCGACGAACGCAGCGCCCTGCGCGCCCGCTACCGCGAGATCCGCGCCACGCGCGGCCACTCCCCGCGCGCCCGCGCCCGCTACCGCGCCGAGCGCAAGGAACTCCGCGCCCGCCTGCGCGCCGACCGCGCCTACCAGGCCCGCGCCCGCGACGCCTCGGGCGACCTGTGGAACGACATCCTCGGCGCGGACCCGGAGGACTACGCGGACCCGGAGGACCAGGCGGACCCGGGGGACAGCGGCGGTACGGGTCCTGGGGACGGCGGTACGGATGCCGAACGCCCCGGCGCGGAAGGCCGCACCCGGCCCCGTACCGCCGAAGACACCGGCACCGCCCGGGATCCCCGTACCACCGATGGCCCCTCCGCCACCGAACGGCCCCCCGCCGCCGAAGGTCCCTCCGCCACCGAGGACCCCGGTCCCGCCAACGACCCAGGACAGGAAGGCGAAGAGCCCCGGTGAACTCCCTCGTCCCGCTCCCCGTCGTCCTCCCGCTCCTCGTCACGGGGCTCAAGCTCGCCATCGGGGCGCGCCTGCACCGCTTCCAGCGGCTCATCAGCGTCGTCGTGCTCACCGCCGTGCTCGTGCTCTCGGTCATCCTCATGGTCGAGGCCGACCGCACCGGGCCGCTCGTCGTGCACCTCGGCGACTTCGCCCCGCCGCTCGGCGTCACGCTCGTCGCCGACCGGCTCGCCGGGCTCATGCTCACCGTCTCCTCGGCGGTGACCCTCCTCGTCCTGCTCTACTCGCTCGGGCAGGGCATGGCCGACCGCGACGACGAGAGCCCGCTCGGCGTCTTCCACCCCGCCTACCTCGTCCTCGTCGCCGGGGTCTCCTGCACCTTCCTCGCCGGTGACCTCGTCAACCTCTACGTCGGCTTCGAGATCATGCTCGTCGCGAGCTACGTCCTGCTCACGATCGGCGGCACCGAGCCCCGCGTGCGCGCGGGCGCCACGTACGTGATCATCTCGCTCTTCTCCTCGATGCTCTTCCTCGTCGCGATCGCCATGACGTACGCGGCCTGCGGCACCGTCAACTTCGGGCAGCTCGCCGTCCGCCTCCAGGACATCCCGCTCGGCGCGCGCACTCTCCTGGAGGCGATGCTCCTGACGGTCTTCTCGATCAAGGCCGCCGTCTTCCCGCTCTCCGCGTGGCTGCCCGACTCGTACCCGACGACGCCCGCGCCCGTCACCGCGGTCTTCGCCGGGCTCCTCACCAAGGTCGGCGTCTACTCGATGCTGCGCACCCAGACGCTGCTCTTCCCCGGGCACCGCCTCGGCGACCTCCTGCTGCTCGCCGCGCTCGCCTCGATGGTCGTCGGCGTCCTCGGCGCCGTCGCGCAGACCGACCTCAAACGCGTCCTGTCCTTCACGCTCATCAGCCACATCGGCTACATGGTCTTCGGGATCGGCCTCGCGACCCGCGCGGGGCTCGGCGGCGCGATCGTCTACGTCGTGCACCACATCACCGTCGTGACCACGCTGTTCCTCGTCGCCGGGCTCATCGAGAGGCGCGGAGGCACCACCGAACTGACCCGGCTCGGAGGGCTCGCCCGCAGCGCCCCGCTCCTCGCCGTGCTCTTCTTCGTGCCCGCGCTGAACCTCGGCGGCATCCCACCGCTCTCCGGCTTCCTCGGCAAGCTCGAACTGCTGCGCGCGGGCGCCCAGCAGGGCGGCGGATGGGCGTGGACGCTCGTGGGCGCGTCCGTCCTCACGAGCCTGCTCACGCTCTACGTCATGGCGAAGGTGTGGAACCTCGCGTTCTGGCGCGCGGCCCCGCCCGGACAGCTCGCCGAGGGCGCGGTCCTGGAGGAGAGCGAGAACGACGACGAGGGAGACGACGAGACGACCCGCCCCGAACCCGCGGGGCGGGCGGCGCCCGCGACCCTCTCGGGACGCGCCGTCACCAAGACCACCAGCAGGCTGCCGCTCACGATGACCCTCGCCACGGCCGCCGCCGTCGCGCTCGGCCTCTCGTACACGGTCCTCGGCGGCCCGCTCACCTCCTTCACCGACCGCGCGGCCGGTGAACTCCTCGCCCGTACCCCCTACATCGAGGCGGTGCTGCACCGTTGAGCATCCTCTTCCGGGGCAACAGACGCTCCCCCTACAGCTGGACCCTCGGCGGTGGTACGAGCAGGCGGGTCCTCGACCTGCCGCTCATCGCCTGGCTCACCGTCATCTGGGTGCTGCTGTGGGGCACGCTCTCCTGGGCCAACCTCGTCAACGGCGTCCTCGTCGGCGTCGCCGTGTGCCTCCTCTTCCCGCTGCCCGCCGTCGACCTCGGGCTGCGGCTGCGCCCGCTGGGCATCGTCCACCTCGTGCTCTACCTGCTGTGGGACATGGCCGTCTCCAGCGTCCGGGTCACCCGCATGATCCTCACCCCGGGCCCGTACCCCGCGGCCGTCGTCGCCGTGCCGCTGCGCTGCCGCAGCGACCTCATGCTCACCGCGACGGCCCTCGCCGTCTCGGCGGTCCCCGGCGGCTCCGTCATCGAGGTCCGGCAGGCGACGGCGACGCTCTTCCTGCACGTGCTCGACGCCGACGACCCGCAGCAGATCGACCGCGCCCGCCGCTCCGTGTGGCACACCGAACGGCTCACCGCGCGCGCCTTCGGCACGGCCGAGGACGTCCGCCTCGTCGCGGCCCCGCCCCCCGAGGAGGAAGCGTGAGCGCGCTCGACACCCTGGAAAGGGACCTGATCCTCGCCGCGGGGGCCATGGTCGCGCTCGCGGGCGCGCTGCTGCTCGTACGGATCTGGCGCGGCCCCTCGATGCTCGACCGCGCCGTCGCGCTCGACGTCGTCGCCGCGCTCATCACCGCGGGCATCGGCGTCAAGGCGGCGTGGGACCGCGACCCCTTCTACATCCCGGTGATGCTCGTCCTCGCCTTCCTCGGCTTCACGGGGTCGGTCGGCATCGCCCGCTTCATCGCCGTACGCGACCGCCCGCGACCCGCACCCCCCAAGGGAGACCGCCGATGAGCGCCTGGGCCCGCACCGCCGACCTCGCCGGGGCCGTGCTCCTCCTCCTCGGCTGCCTCCAGTGCTTCCTCGGCGTCCTCGGGATGCTCCTGCTGCCCGACGTCCTCGCGCGCAGCCACTCCGCGACCAAGCCCCAGACCCTCGGCCTGTTGCTGATCGTCGCCGGTGTGGCGCTGCGGCTGCGCAACGGCATCGACAACGGCACGCTCGCGCTCGTCGTCTTCTTCCAGTTCCTCACCGCCCCCGTCGCGTCCCACCTCGTCGCCCGCTCCGCCTACCGCACCCGTCAGCTCGTCGTCCACGACCTCGTCCGCGACGACCTCGACCCGCAGCTGAGCCCGGAGGACGAGGACGGGGGCGGGGCCCCGGGGGCGGAGGGGGACGCGCCGAGGCCGTAGGCAGCGCCTCGGCGGTCGCCCGCGTCCTCCCCACGCCGGTCGGTGCTCACCCCGCCGCCGCGAGCTCGCGGGCGAGGCGGACCGCGCCCGCCACCGGCTCGCCCGGGTAGACCGTGAGGGGCAGGTCGAGGCGTGCCCGCAGGCCCGCGGCGAGGCGTCGGGCGAGGCGGGGCCGCGAGGCGAGCACCGTGCCCCCGCCGATGACCCGGGAGAGCGCCGCGCCCCGCCCCCGCAACTCCTCGACGAGGGTCACGAGCGCGTCGGCGCCGTGCGCGAGTGCGGCGCGCGCGGCGGGCGAACCGGCGTCGGCGGCGTCGAAGACGGTCGGCGCCCACCCGGCCCACTCGTGCGCGGGGAGCCGCTGCATGGCGTCCACCACGTCCCGCAAAGCCGCGCCGCCCGAGTGCGCGAGCAGGAGCGGGAGCAGCGGATCGTCCGGGCGGCCCGCGCGGTCGTCGGCGCGGGTCAGCAGCCGCACCGCCTCGCGGACCGTGCCCCACGCCGAGCCCGGGTCGCCGAGCAGCCAGCCCCAGCCCCCCGCGTACAGCGAGGTGCCGTCCGGGCGGCGTCCCACCGCGATGGAACCGGTCCCGACGACGAGCCCGGCCGCCGGGCCCTCGCCCGGGACGGCCGCCTCCAGGAGAAAGGCGTCGTTGACGACGGTCACCGCGACGCCGGTCCGCTCCGCGACGGCCTCGCGCAGCGCGCCGCACTCCTCGTCCGAGTCGCAGCCGTGGGCGCCCACGGCGACGGCGAGCGGCGGACGCCCGGTCACCGCGCGCAGCCCGGCGGCGAGCTGGGCGGCCTTGCCCCCGGCGTCGAGTGCGGTCCACTCGCCGGCGGGCCGCCGGTGGTCGGAGAGGGTACGTCCCTGGGGCGTGGCGAACCTGAGGCGGGTCCTGGTCCCGCCCGCGTCCACACCCACGATGTAGTCAGTTTCCACGTCTTCCCGGTGCTTCTTCGCGCGTTGGTGGTCGTGAGCCCCGCGTCCGCCGCTGGTCCGGCGGGCGCTTGTCAGCCGCGGACGGCGGCGTAGAAGGCGAGACACGTGGCGAGGGTCTGCCGGGCCGTGCGGACGGTGGAGCGCGGGGCCGTTCCCTCGCGGACGGCGGCGAGGAGCACGTCGAGCGTGTCGAAGGTGTCGTCCGGCAGCCGCGAGAAGGCCCACTCGCCGCCCTTCGGCGCGAAACCGAGCGTGCCCGTCGCGGTGGAGTACTGGACGGCGCCCTCCGAGCCGACGACGAGGGCCCGCGTGGACGAGGTGCCCGGCGGGGCGATCCAGGTGTCCTCGACCGTCACGACCGCGCCGCTCTCCAGCGTGAACACCGCGTGTCCGTAGTCCTCGACCGGCAGCCCCGGGTGGACGAGGTTCCCCACCGTGCCCGTGACGTGGGCGACGGGGGAGCGGAAGAGGGCCTGGACGCGGTCGATCTGGTAGACCGCGTGGTCGATCCACGCGCCCCCTGCGGTACGCGCCGGATCGGCCCACCAGCCCGGCCCCTCCGTCGAGCCGGGCCAGGCCGAGGGCAGCCCGCTGTCCATCGCGAAGGTGCCCGCGCGCGGTTCGCCGAGCCGCCCCGAGTCGAGCAGTTCCCGCAGGCGCAGGGCGAGCGGCGAGGTGTGGCGCGACTCGCTCGGCACGAAGACGATCCCGGCCCGCTCGACCTCGGCGACGACGCGGTCCGCGTCGGCGAGCGTCAGGGCGAGCGGTTTGACGGAGACGATGTGCTTGCCCGCGCGCGCCGCGGCGACGCACAGCTCCGGGTTCTGGTCGACGCTCGTGAAGCACGCGATGGCGTCCACCTCCGGATCGGAGAGGACGGTGGCGGGGTCCGTGGAGGTACGGGTACACCCCGTCAGGTGTGCGACGTGGGCGGTACGGGCGGGGTCGCGGTCCACGAGGGCGACGAGGCGCGCCGCGGGGTCGGCGGCGACGCGGCGGGCGAAGGGGATCGCCGCGTACCAGTGGTCGAAGCCGATGACGGCGATGCGCAGCGGAGCGGGGGCTTCTTCGGGCACGGGAGTGCTCCTCGGATCGGGGAAGGCCCGGCGGCGGGCAGGAAAGGCCCAACGGCGGGCGGGGAAGGGGGAGTACGGGGTTCTGGGGAGAGGCGAGGCGGAAAGGGGACGGTGCTCAGAAGCTCGTCGTCAGCTCCACGAAGCGCCGCTCCCGCGCCGAGGTCTCGACGGCGATCATGATCTCCAGCGCGTGGCGGGCGTGCTCGGCGCTCAGGACCGGCTTCGCGCCGTCGAGGATGATGTCGGCGAGGTGGCCGACGAGGAGGGCGCGCCCGTAGCGGCCCCGGCGGGTGTTGGTGGCGAGCGGCTGCGTCGGCTCGACCCAGCCGTCCACGCCGGGCGCGATGTCCGTCCGGTACAGCTCCAGATCCGGTCCGTCGGGGCGGAAGAGGCTCACGACGCCCTTCCGGCCGAAGACCTCCACCTTCGGGGCGCGCGAGGCGTGCACGTTGAAGGTGCCGTCCACGACCGCGTACGTGGAATCGCCGAAGTCCAGCATGAAGAGGCAGTTGTCGGGGGCCGTGACCGGCATCTCCAGGCCCTCGAAGGGCCCGCCCCGCACCGTCCTCGTCGGCTCGGTGACCCCGGCGAAGGCGACCACGCGGCGGGCGGGGCCGAGGAGCCCGGTGATCTCGTGGATGCCGTAGACGCCCATGTCCAGGAGCGGCCCGGAGCCCTCGCGGTAGAACCAGCTCGGGTCCGAGGGCCAGCCCGCCGGGCCGCCCCCGGGCCCCGCGTGCGAGCTGCGCACGCGGGCGAAGGCCACCTTGCCGATCGTCCCGGCGCGCAGCAGCTCCCCGGCCCGCTCGTACGGCTCGTAGAGGAGGTCGGGCGGGGCGACGACGATGCTGAGGCCGCGCGCGGCGGCCAGTGCGATGAGCGCGTCCGCCTCCGCGACCGTCGAGGCGAGCGGCTTCTCTACGGCGAGGTGCTTGCCGGCTTCGAGGATCGTGCGCGAGGTCGCCGCGTGGGCCGGGATCGGGGTGAGGTTGACGACGGCGTCGAGCTCCGCCTCGGCGAGCATCGCCTCCAGGGAGCCGTAGGCGCCGGGTATCCCGAAGCGGTCGGCGGTCGCGCGGGCCCGTACGTGGTCCACGTCGGCGAGCGCGGTCACCTCGATCCGGCCCCCGTACGCGCCCACGTTCGGCAGGACGCCGTAGGGCGCGACGGCGATTCCGCCGCTGCCGAGGACTCCCACGCGCAGCACATCGGCCATGAAGCCACCTCCGTAACTCGAAACTTTCTTGCGAGATGCTAGGTCGACCGGACCGGCGAGCGCCAGGGGTGGCGTGAGAACGGTGAAGTACGTCCGCAAAAGCGGTTTTTGGCCGTCTTTTAGTAACGAACATGTCACGTCTGCGCCGGGGGATTTCTCTTAAGAAAGTTTCTGGTACGTTCCTCGCACCGGAAACCCCCTGGAAAGGAAACGGTGGCAATGGCCGTCAGAGGAACACCGTCGTGGCTGGGCGACCAGAACGCCGCCACCGCTCTTCGGCTGCTCCTCGACCACGGCCCCCTCAGCCGCAACGGGGTCGGCGAACGCAGCGGGCTCTCCCGGCCCACGGCCACGCAGATGATCGCGCGGCTGGAGGACAAGGGACTCATCGAGGTCGTCGGCGAGGAGTCGATCGGCCGCGGGCCCCGCGCCGCGCTGTACGGCGTGCGCAACGACCTCGCCTACGGGGTCGCCATCAACGTGGACCAGGAAGGCGTGCGCTCCACCGTCGTGGACCTCGCCGGCACCCGGCACCCCGTCGCCCACAAGGCGGCGGCCGGGATGCCCGCCCACCGGGGCGCCGCGCGCGACGTGGCGTGGGCCGTGCTCGACGCCTGCGAGGCGGCGGACGTGGACCTCACCGCGATCCGCCACATCCGCGTCGGCGTCCCCAGCAGCGTCGACCCGCGCCACGACGAACTCAGCTCGGTGGCCGCCCTGCCCGGGTGGTCCCGCAAGAGCATCCGCAGGCAGCTCGAAGGCGCCCTCGGCTGCGAGGTCGAGGTCGACAACGACGTGAACCTCGCGGCGATCGCCGAGCGCGCCACGGGCCCGTACTCACCGGCGGGCACCTTCGCCCTCCTGTGGGTCGGCTACGGCATCGGTCTCGCCGTGGACGTCGCGGGCACCGTCCTGCGCGGCGCCTCCGGCGGCGCCGGTGAGATCGGCAACCTGCCGGTCCCGCACGGCGTCCCCGGGGCCGACGACGGGGCCCGCGACCTCGAAGGCTTCCTCGGCGCGCGCGCCCTCGACCGCATCGGCCGGGAGACCGGCTGGGCCGAGGACGGCTTCGCCCGCGTCCTCGCGGGGGAGACGCTGCCCGAGCGGGTCTGCGAGGTCTACGCGCCCCGCCTCGCGCAGAGCGTGATCCCGGTCCTCGGGGTCGTGGACCCGGAGGTCGTCGTCCTCGGCGGGCCCGTCGGGCGCGCGGGAGGGGAGCGGCTCGTCGAGCTGACCACCCGCCACCTGCGCGAGCACACCCGCTGGGACCCCGACGTACGGCTCAGCGCCGTCGCCGGGGACGCCGTCCTCGACGGGGCGCGCACCGCCCTCGGCACCCGGCTGCGCGAGGCCCTCCTCGCCCGCGCCACCGGCTCCCTCCCGGCCGCCGACCACGCGCGCGTCCTCGCCGAACGCCTCCGCGACATCGACTGACCCCACCCCGCCCCCGCACACCCCCCCCACCGCCTCACCCCCCTCCCAGGAGCACGCCCGGCGACACCCAGCACCTCGTTCAGCAGGAAGGCACCGCGATGCACCCGGCCTTTCGCCACCCCCTGTCCCGCCCCCGCCCCGCGCGGCCCCCGGCCGCCGCGGGCCCGCGCCCCGGGCACCGCCGCACCGGCGCCGCGCTCCTCGCCGCCGCGCTGCTGCTCACCGGCTGCGCCGCCGGCACCGACGGCCCCGTACCCGCGAGGGCCCCCGCCCACCCCTCCGGTTCCGTCCAGCTCTGGCACCACTACACGGGCCGCGAGGCGGCCGTCGTCCAGTCGGCCGTGGACGACTTCGAGAAGAAGTACCCGGACGTGCGCGTCACCGTCCACAGCGGCCAGCAGGACACCAAGATCACCCAGGTCGTCTCCTCCGGCGGCGACGTGGACGCCATGATCACCAACGTCAACACCACCCTCGGCACCGCCTGCAAGACGATGGAGGACCTCGCGCCCTGGATGCGGCGCGACGGCGTCTCCGCCCACGACTTCCAGGGCATCTTCGCCGAGGCCACCGCCTTCGACGGCCGCCGCTGCTCCCTGCCCACCACCTCCGACGTGTACGGCCTCTACTTCAACAAGGACCTCCTCGCGCGGGCCGGGTACACCACTCCGCCCCGCACCCTCCAGGAACTGGAGAGGATGGCGCTCAAGCTGACCACCTACAAGGCGGACGGCTCGATCAGGACCCTCGGCTTCAACCCCCTGGTCGGCTTCCAGCAGAACACCGCCGCGACCCTCGGGCACGCCGCGGGCGTCCGGTGGATGAAGGACGGCGACGCCTCGGTGGGCTCCACCCCCGAGTGGCGGCAACTCATCGCCTGGCAGCAGAAGTTCGTACGGAAGATCGGCTACAACAAGCTCAAGACCTTCACCGCGGGACTCGGCGACGAGTGGTCGGCCGACAACGCCTTCCAGACCGGCCGCATCGCCATGACGCTCGACGGCGAGTGGCGCGTCGCCTTCATCGCCGAACAGGCGAAGAAGCTGCGCTACGGCACCGCGCCCTTCCCCGTACTGGCCGGGAGCGGCCAGCACTACGGCGGCGGCTTCGTCTCGGCGGCCGACATCGGCGTCAACAAGCGCTCCCCCCGCAAGGAGGCCGCCTGGACGCTCGTCAAGTACCTCACCACCGACACCGCCGCCGCCGTGAAACTCGCCAACGGCATCAAGAACATCCCGACCCTCAAGAGCGCCGCCGAGTCCCCCGGCCTGGACGCGCCCGCCCCCTACCGCACCTTCATCGACGCCTCGGCGGACCCCGCGAGCGACACGAGCCCGGTCACCGAGATCGGCTCCACCCTCACCGCGACCGTCGACGACTTCTGGACCGGCTACCAGCAGGGCCCGGGAACGGGACTCGCCCCCGGCCTCCGGAAGGTCGACAAGGACATCGACAACGCACTCGGCCTGCGACGAGCGAAGTGACCCATGAGTGATTCCCCGATACCCCTGAACCGGCCCCCCGGCCGCGCCGGCCGCCTCGGCAGAGCGCGCACCGCGCCCGCCCCCGACGCGGCCCACCGGACCTCGCGGCGCCGCCGCACCCTGCGCGCCCGCCTCACCTTCTGGTCCATGACGGGCCCGGCCCTCATCGGCCTGGTGGTGTTCTTCCTCTACCCGCTGTGCGCCAACGTCTTCTACTCCTTCACCAACTACGACCTCGCGAGCCCCCCGAAGTGGATCGGCCTGCGCAACTACGAGTACCTCTTCACACAGGACCCCCGCGTCGGCAAGGCCGCCCTCAACACGCTCTGGTTCGTGGTGATCCTCGTCCCCGTGCGGATGGCCTGCTCGCTCGGGATCGCGCTCCTGCTCACCCGCCGCAAGCGCGCCTCCGGGTTCTGGCGCACGCTCTTCTACATCCCCGCGCTCGTGCCGCCCGTCGCCTCCGTCGTCGGCTTCGTCTTCCTCTTCAACCCCGGCGCCGGGCCGGTCAACGCGCTGCTGCGCACCTTCGGCGTCAAAGGGCCGCTCTGGTTCAACGACCCCGCCCTCTCCAAGCCGTCCCTGCTCCTGCTGGGCGTCTGGATGATGGGTGACATCATGGTGATCTTCCTCGCCGCCCTCCTCGACGTCCCCAAGGACCAGTACGAGGCCGCCGAACTCGACGGCGCGGGCCCCGGGAACAAGTTCCGCTACGTCACCCTGCCGAACATCTCGCCGGTCGTGCTCTTCTCCGCCGTCACCGGTGTCATCGCGGCCCTCCAGTACTTCACCGAGGCCGCCGTCGCCTCCAGCGTCGCCAACGGCAAGACCGGCATCGACGCGGGCGCCGACCAGCTCCTCGGCTACCCCAACGACTCACTGCTGACCTTCACCCAGTGGATGTACGTCCAGGGCTTCAGCAGCTTCCAGCTCGGCTACGCCGCCGCCATGGCCGTCGTGCTCTTCGTCGTCGCCGCCGCCGTCATGGCGGTCCTGCTGCGGCGGGCCGGCCTCTTCCGCCAGAAGGGGGCCTGAGACCCATGACCACCCAGCCCTTGACCACCACCCGCCCCACCACCGGCGCCCCCGCCCCGGCACGCCCGCCCGCCCGGCCGGGCGGCACCAAGCGCGCCCTCGGCTGGATCGCCGAGCACGCCCTGCTCGTGGCGCTCGCGGCCGTCTTCCTCGTCCCCGTCGTCTTCGTCGTCCTGACCTCCTTCATGGGCGGGCACCAGACGCTCACCGGCGCCCTGTGGCCGCACCCCTTCCAGTGGTCGAACTACCTGACCGCCTTCCGCACCGCGCCGCTCGGCCGCTGGTTCGCCAACTCCCTGCTTTACGCGGGCGTTTCGACGATCCTCATGCTCGTCTCCTCGGTGCCCATGGCGTACGTGCTCGCCAAGGTGCGCTTCAAGGGCGCGAGCATCCTCTTCTTCGCCGTCATCATCGCGATGCTCCTGCCCCCGCAGGTCACCCAGGTGCCCGTCTACGTCATGTGGGCCCAGCTCCGCGTCGTCGGCACCTTCTGGCCGCTCATCCTCCCGCACCTCTTCGGCAACGCCTTCTCGATCTTCCTGCTCCGGCAGTTCTTCCTCTCCATCCCGAACGAGTACCTGGACGCCGCCCGCATGGACGGCAACGGCGAGTGGGGCGTCCTCACCCGGGTCATGGTGCCGATGGCCAAGCCAGGCATCGCGGCGGCCTCGATCTTCATGTTCTTCCAGTGCTGGAACGACTACTACGGCCCGCTCCTCTACACCTCCGAGAACCCGGACCACTGGACCATCGCCTACGGCCTCGCCTCCTTCCACGGCGCGCACAGCACCGACTGGGGCGTGATCATGGCCGTCACGACGCTCGCCACCCTCCCCGTGGTCCTCGTCTTCTTCTTCGCCCAGCGCACTTTCGTCGAGGGCATCACCCTCACCGGCGTCAAGGGCTGACCCCGCGCCGCCCCCTCCCGTACGGACGGCACGCGCACCACCACCGATTCAAGGACACACCCGTGAACGCACCACTCGAAGCGCCGCTCGGCATCGGCATCATCGGCAGCGGCTTCATCGCCCACTTCCACGTCCGCTCCTGGCAGTCCATCCGCGGCTCCGACATCGTCGCCACCCAGTCCCGCTCCCTGGACCGCGCCCGCGAACTCGCCTCCAACGCCGAGGAACTGCGCGTCGGCAAGGAAGTCACCGCCTACGACGACATCGCCGCGCTCGTACGGGACGAGCGCGTGGACGCGGTCTGGGTCCTCACCCCGAACCACACCCGCGTCGAGGTCGTCCGCGCCGTGTGCGAGGAAGTGCGCTCCGGACGCGCGAGCCTTCGCGGCATCGCCGTCGAGAAGCCCCTCGGCCGCAACCTCGCCGAGGCGCGAGAGGTCGCGGACCTCGTACGCGGCGCCGGACTGCGCCACGCGTACCTGGAGAACCAGGTCTACGCGCCCCGCCTGACCCGTACCCGCGAACTCATGTGGGCGCGCGGCGCGAGCCGTTCGGGCACGCCCTACCTCGCCCGCTGCACCGAGGAGCACTCGGGCCCGCACTCGGCGTGGTTCTGGGACAGCGAGGCGCAGGGCGGCGGCGTCCTCAACGACCTCATGTGCCACTCCCTCGAAGCCGGCCGCTTCCTGCTCACGCCGCCAGGACACGACCCCTCCGCGTGGCTGACCCCGGTCTCGGTGACCGCCACCATCGCCTCGCTGCGCTGGGGCCGCGAACGGTACGCCGCCCGCCTCGCCGAGACCCACCCCGGCGTGCAGGACTACCGCACGACTCCCTCCGAGGACTACGCGAACGCGACGTACACCTTCGTCAACGGCGACGGCGAGCCCGTCATCGTCGAGGCGATGACCTCCTGGGGCTACGTCGGCGCCGGGATGCGGCTCTCCTTCGAACTCCTCGGCCCCGAGTACTCGATGAGCGCCAACTCCCTCTCCGGCGACGCGACGGTCTTCTTCTCCCGCGACCTGGAGCAGCAGGAGGGCGAGGACCTGCTGGAGAAGCAGAACGCGGAGCAGGGACTCATGCCCGTGATCGCCGACGAGCCCGCCGCCTACGGCTACGTCGCCGAGAACACCCACATCACGCGCGTCTTCGCCGACGGCGGCCAGCCCGCCGAATCGCTCGACAGCGGGGTCGCGGTCACCGAACTCCTCATGGCCGCCTACTACGCGGCCGAGACCGGCACCGTCGTCCACTTCCCCGTGGACCTCTCCGACTACGTGCCCGCCGTCGCCCGCAAGGCGTGGCACCCGCGCACCGCGCCCGCCGCGAAGGAGGCGACCGCGTGAGCGCCGCACCCGTCTACGGCTACACCTTCGCCGAGGGCCGTGAGGCCGAACTGCCCGCGCTGCGCGAGGTCGTCGCGGCCTTCCCCGACGCGCTCGACGCGTGGCGCCCGGCCTGGCGACGCGTCCTGCTCGCGGGCATCGGCGCGAGCGGCGCCGCGCTCGCCTCGCCGCTGTACGCGCTGCGCGAGGCCGGTGTCGACGCCTCGCGCACCGACTGCTCCGACCAGCCGAGCGTCCTCGGCGGCCCGGACATGGTCCTCGCGCTCTCGCAGAGCGGCCGGAGCCGTGAGACCACCGACCTCGTCGCGCGCTTCCGTGCCGCCGGAGTCCCCACCGCGGCCCTGACCAACGCCGCCACGAGCCCCCTCAAGGACGCGGCCGGGACCACGTACTCGGTGGGGGACCACCCCGACAGCCGGGTCTCGACGGTCGGCTTCGTCGTGACGTACGCCGCGCTCGGGATGCTCACCGACCAGCTCACGCGCGGGCACGCGCACCCCGGCTGGGCGCACGTCGCCGAGGCGGTCGAGGAGACGCTGAGCGGGGCGGCGGGCGCGCTCGCGGACTTCGCCGCCGGGCCGCTCGCGCGCGGCTCGCTGGACGTCGTCGCCTCGGCGCCGCAGCTCACCACCGCCGAGGCGGTCGCCCTGCTCTTCCGCGAGGGACCGCTCGTCCCGGCGACGGCCTGCGGGACGCGGACGTACCTGCACGGACCGATGGACGTCGCCTCGGCCGGGACGAGCCACGTCGTGATCGGCGCGGAGCGCGAGGCGGCGCTCGCGCGGCAGCTCACGCAGAAGCCGACCGGTGTCCTCACCGTCATGGAACGCTCCGTCACCCCGCCGCCCGGCGTGCTCGCGGTGCGTCTGCCGGAGGGCTTCACGCCGACGCAGCGCGCGCTCGTCGAGGTGTGCGTGCTGCAGGAACTCGTGGCGCGGGTCGCGGAGGTCAGGGACGAGCCGGTCGACAAGGTCGCCTTCGCCCGCGAGGACACGAAGATCGCGGCGCTCGCGGAGCTGTGAGCCCGTACGCGCGGGCGGCGGCCGGGGCTGGGGAGCGGCGGGACGGGAGAGCCGTGCCCTCCCGCCCGGCCGCCGACGCGCGGCGCCCTCAGGCCCCTGCCGCCGACGGGCGGCGCCCTCAGCTCCGCACCACCGCCACGTCGTCCACCGTCCAGTACCAGTTGTTGCCCGCCGTGTACCGGAACCGCACCCGCGCGGTCCGGGCACCCGCCGGGACCTGGAGCGGGATCGTCTCGACGCGCGAGGACACGTCGGCGGTGTACGTCCGCACGGAGACGGGCGCCGCGCCGTCGTACGACACCAGCACCTCGCCGCGCTGGGGCGACTCCTGCCGGTAGTACGTCGTGTAGCGCAGGACACTGCCCGCCGACACCGCCCAGGCCGGGCTGACGAGGATCGAGTCGAAGCCGCCCGTGTACGAGCGGTCGGCCCACTCGTCGCCGTCCGCGACCGCGAAGACGTTCCGCGCGCGGACGTTGTTCTCGCGGCCCTGCCCGCGTTCGGCCGCGCTCCAGAACTCGTCCGTCGTGAAGCTCCAGCCGCGCCACTCGGTGACGCCGCCGCTCATGCCGGTGTTCTCGACGCTCCAGCCGCTCGGCGCGGTGTGCGTGAAGCCGAGTGTCCCGGCCGGGATGCCCGTCTCGTCCACGCGCGTGCCGAGCGCGGGACGCAGCGTGTCGAAGGGATCGCCGGAACTCTGCGCGAGCGGACGCCCGTCGAGCCCCCACGCCGGGTCGACGGGCACGCCGAGGTGCGCGAGCGCGGTCGCCGCGACGTCCGGCATCCGCACGTCGTACCGCACGCTCCCGGCGGGGAGCCCGCCGCCCGAGGCGACGAGGAAGGTCTGCCGCTCGGGCAGCGTGTTGCCGCCGTGGCCGCCCGGGTCGGTGTGCCCGTGATCGGTCGTCACGAGGAGGAGCCAGTCCTCCTGCGCGTACGTGGCCCGGCCGCGTACGGCGCCGAGGAGCTGCCCGAGCTGGGCGTCGGCCGTCGCGAGCGCCGCCAGGTACTGGCTGCTCGCGGCGCCGTAGGAGTGCCCGGCGTGGTCGACGTTGTCGAGGTGGACGAAGACGGCGTCGTGGTTCCCTTCGCGCAGGGCGGCCACGGCGCGCTGCGTCGTCCCGGTGTCGTACTCGGCCTCGGGCGTCGAGACGCGCGTGTCGACCTCCGGCGAGAACACGGTGGTGGTGAGCGGGTTCCAGGAGGCGACGGCGTACGTCGACAGGGCAGGCCGGTACCGCTCGGCGCGGGTCAGGAAGTCGGGGTAGAGGTCGAACCGCCCGCCGGTGAAGGTGTTGTCGCGCACCTTGTGCTTGTCGGGCCACACGCCGGTGAGGATCGTGGACCAGCCCGGCCCGGAGAGCGTGGGGGCGAGGGGTTCGCTGTAGAGGAGGCTCTGCGCGGTCACGCCGGAGGCGCGCAGGGAGTCCAGGTGCGGGGTCCCCGCGGCGGCCGTACGGCCGAGCAGGGCGCCGTCGATGCCGAGGAGCAGCACCTTCGGCGTGCGGGCCGCGGCGCGGGCGGGGGAGAGGGGGAGGGCCGCCCCGAGGAGGACGGCCCCGGTGCCGCCGAGGACGGCGCGGCGCGAGGGGGAGCGGGAGGAGAGGGGGCCGGTCGTGCTGTCTGCGGGCATCACAGGGCTCCGTTTTCCGTGGGGTCGACGGGTCGTCGCGCAGGGGCGGTGACCTCGGGGTGGCGCTGTTCCGTGGGGTGCGGGTGCGGGTGCGGGTGCGGGTGCGGGTGCGGGTGCGGGTGCGGGTGCGCGGAGCGGCCGGTTGCCGTCCGGGGCGGGGAGGCCGCGGGGTGAGGGGGCGCCGGGGGACGACCGGGTGTCGTCACCAGCCGACGAGGTCGGCGGTCCGTTCGGCGATCGCGGGCGAGCACGTCATGCCCCGGCCCCCGGGGCCGGTCACGAGCCACACCCCGTCGGAGACCTCCTGCCGGTGCACGACTTGGGACGTGTCGGTGCACTGCGCGTACACACCGGCCCAGCGGTGCCGGACGCGCGGCAGCGGACGGCCGAGGTAGGACTCGACGACGGCCGTCAGGTGCTCGTACGGCTCCTCGACCGTGTCGAAGGGGAAGGGGTGCGCGTACGCGTGCGTGTCGCCGATCGTGAGGCCGCCGTCGCGCCGCTGCACCATCAGCAGCTGCATCGCGTGCTCCGCCGCGACCGGCGCCTGCGGCTGCCCGGTGGCGAGCGCGTCCAGTGCCTCGCCCGCGTACGCCGGGTAGTAGCGGAAGGAGTCGGGGTCGGCGACGGATGTCGTCAGCGGCTCCCCCAGGGGATCGGTCTGCATCATCTGGAGGCGTACGCGGCGCACCGGCAGGCCGGGACCCGCAAGTTCCCGTACGAGACCGCCGAGCCAGGCCCCGGTCGCGAGGATCACCGTGTCCCCCGCGTGCGTGTCCCCGTGGTCGTCGCGCACCCGCGCGGCGCCCGTGACCTCCCGCACCTCGCGCCCGCCGAGGAACGTGTACCGGCCCGAGGCCAGCAGCGCTTCCTTCAGCGCGAGTTGCGCCGTCCTGGGCTCGACGGCCGCGTCCCGCTCGCACCACAGGGCCGCGGTGAACTCCCCGCGCAGCGCCGGATTCACCGCGCGCGCCTCCTCGGCGGTGAGCAGCGTGAAGCCGCGCGCGCCCGCGTCCGGCCGGGCGAGCGCCGCCTCCGCCACGCCCACCTCCAACGGGGTCCGCAGCGGGGTGAGCGAACCGCAGGCCCGGAAGCCGATCCGCGGCACCCGCTCCCCGATCCCCTCCCACAACTCCCGGGCGCGCAGGGCCGTTTCCAGCTCCGGGCCACCGGCCCGACCGCTCACCCAGATCTGCCCGAAGTTGCGCAGCGAGGCGCCCCGCGCCTCCGCCTCGCGCTCGATGTGCACGACCTCGTGGCCGCGACCTACCGCGTGCCAGGCGTGCATGCTGCCCACCACGCCCGCTCCTACGACGATGACCTTCATGCGACGAGACTCACGGCGGCGGATGGCGCGCGGCGGTCCGTTCGCCGACCGGCGGATGAACCGGCCGCCAATCCTGGACCAGACCCGTTATCATCCCGTGATGCAAGGGGTGGCGTAAGTGACGGTTTCCACCGGTACGGAGCTACTCCGCCGCCTCGCTCAGCCGTGTCGTGAACGAGAACCGGTCCCCCCGGTACAGCGTCCTGACCCGCTCCAGGCGCCGCCCCGCCGTGTCCCGCGAGACGCGGTGCAGCAGCAGCATCGGCAGCGCGGGAGGAGTCCCGATCAGGAGCGCCTCGCGCGGCGAGGCGAGTACGGTCTCGATCCGCTCCTCGGCGGTGCCGAACCCGATCCCGAGCCGTTCGCGCAGATAGGCGTAGAAGGAGGAGTCCGGGTCGAAGTCCCGCTCCAGGTCCGGCACCCGCGCCACCGGCACGTACGTGCTCTCCAGCCCCACCCGCTCGTCGTCTGCGAGCAGCACCCGCTCCAGATGCCACACCGCCTCGCCTTCCGCGAGCCCCAGCTCCGCGGCGAGCGCGGCCGGGCACGGGAAGCGGTCGAGCCCGATCAGCGACCTCCCCGGCCTGTGCCCCTGCCTGCGCACCCCCTCCGTGTAGCTTCCCAGGGACAGCGGCTGCTCCAGCTTGGGGCCCGCCACCACCGTTCCCCGGCCCTGCCGCCGCAGTCGCCCTTCGAGGAGCAGTTCCCGCAGCGCCTGCCGCACCGTCTCGCGCGCCACCTCGTACCGCGCGGCCAGTTCGCGTTCGGTCGGCAGCGGCGTCCCGCTCTCCCACGTGTCGAGCAGAGCGGAGATCCGCGCCTTCACCGCGTAGTACTTCGGGACCCGGCCGTGCTCGGGCACCCCGCCGCGCACCGGGGCGCCCGGGTCCTGCTCCAGGGGGTAGTCCATGGTCAGGATGCTCTCAGACGGGGGAGGGGCCCCGGGCCCGATCCGCCGTCCCCCCGCCCCCCTCAGTTCCGCTCGCAGTCCCCCGGCTCCAGCGGGGGAGCGGCGAGGCCCGCGTGGGTGCGGCAGCGGGGCTCGGCGGGCTCCTCGTCGCGGGGCGGTTCGCCGGGGCGCCGTACGAAGCAGAAGGCGAGGGCCGCCGCGAGGACGAGCAGACCGGCCATGCCCCAGGCCGCGCGGTGGAACGCCGCATTGACCTGCGGGGCGCTGCGGTAGGCGTTGTCCGAGAGACCCACGGCGAGCGGGAGCGCGGCGACGACGAGGAGTTGCGCGATGCGCGCCGCCGTGTTGTTCACGCCGCTCGCGAGCCCGGCGCGCTCCGCGTCCACCGAGGCGAGCACCGTCGCCGTGAGCGGCGCCACGAAGACACTCATCCCGAGGCCCATCACCGCGACCGCCGGGAAGACGTCCGGGAAGTACGAGGCACCCGGCGCGATCCGCAGCATCAGCAGCGCCCCGCACGCCGCCACCAGCGGCCCCACCGTCAGCGGCACCCGGGGCCCGATCCGCCGCGCCAGATCACCCGAGGGCGCCGAGAGCACGAGCATGAGCAGCGTGATCGGCAGGCTCGCGACGCCCGCTTCGAGCGCGTCGTAGCCGAGACCGTTCTGCAACTGCACGGGCAGCAGGAACAGCACGCCGCCGATCGCCGCGTACAGACACAGCGTCATGAGGTTCGTGACACTGAACAGGCGCGAGGAGAAGAGGCCGAGCGGCAGCATCGGCTCCCGCGCCCGCCGCTCCACCACGAGGAACGCCACCCCCGCCGCGAGCCCCACCACGAGCGGTACGAGCAGCCGCCCGGGACTCGCGCCCTTCGCCGTGATGAGCGCGTAGCTGATCCCCGCGAGGAAGAGCGCGCCGAGCGCGGCGCCCGTCCAGTCGAAACGGCCCGTCGCCGCCGGGTCGCGGCTCTCGGGCACGTGCCGCAGCGCGAGCGCGACGACGACCGCGCCGAGCGGCAGATTGATGAAGAAGATCCACCGCCAGCCTGGCCCGTCGATGAGCCACCCACCGAGGAAGGGCCCCACCGCGCCCGCGACCCCGGTCAGCCCCGACCACGCGCCCACCGCCTTCGCCTGGTCCTCCTCGCGGAACGAGGCCCGTACGAGCGCGAGCGAACCCGGCGTCAGCAGCGCCCCGCCCACCCCCTGGAGCGCCCGCGCCGCGATGAGCAGCCCCCCGTCCCACGCGAAGCCGCACAGCGCCGAGGCGAGCGCGAACCACACGGCGCCCGCGACCAGCGTGCGCCGCCTGCCGAGCCGGTCGCCGAGCGCCCCGCCGAGCAGCAGGAGCGCCGAGAGCGTCAGCATGTACGCGTTGACGACCCACTGGAGCGTCGCGAGCGACACATCGAGGTCGCTCCCGATGCGTGGCAGCGCGACGTTGACGACCGTCCCGTCGAGCATCGACATCCCGGAGGCGAGCACCGCGCACGCGAGCACCCAGCGCCCGCGCGCCGAGGACAGCGCGATGCCCGTCCCCCGCGCGGCGGCGCTCACCGCCCGCCCCCGCCGCCGCGCTCCGCCGGGTTCACCCCTCCCAGTGCCACTGCGCCACCTCGGGAAGGTCCTCGCCGTACTCCCGCACCCACGCGCGGTGCCGCGTGCGCGTGTCCGCCATCTCCTGCCGCAGCGCCGCCTGCCGCTGCGCCAGTCCCGGCACGCGGTCGATGACATCCATGACGAGCCGGTAGCGGTCGAGGTCGTTGAGGACGACCATGTCGAACGGCGTCGTCGTGGTGCCCCGCTCCTTGTACCCGCGCACGTGCAGGTGCGGGTGGACGGCACGGCGGTAGGCGAGCCGGTGGATCAGCCACGGGTAGCCGTGGTACGCGAAGATGACCGGCTTGTCCTTCGTGAAGAGGCCGTCGAAGTCGGCGTCGGGCATCCCGTGCGGGTGCTCGCTCGCCGGAAGGAGCCGCGCGAGGTCCACGACGTTCACGACCCTGACCGCCAGCTCCGGGAGCCGCTGCCGCAGGATCTGCGCGGCGGCCAGGATCTCCAGCGTCGGGGTGTCACCGGCACACGCGAGCACGACGTCGGGCAGGCGCCCCTCCTCGGTGCCCGCCCACTCCCAGATCCCCGCGCCGCGCGCGCAGTGCCCCCGCGCCTCGTCCAGGGTCAGCCAGTCGAAGGAGGGCTGCTTGCCGGCCATCACGACGTTGACGTACTCGCGGCTCTGGAGGACGTGCTCGGCCGTGGAGAGGGCGGTGTTGGCGTCCGGGGGCAGGTAGACCCGCACGACTTCGGGGCTCTTGTTGAGCACGTGGTCGATGAAGCCCGGGTCCTGGTGCGAGAAGCCGTTGTGGTCCTGGCGCCACACGTGCGAGGAGAGCAGGTAGTTGAGGGACGGGACAGGCGCCCGCCAGGGCAGCTTCCGCGCGGTGCCCAGCCACTTGATGTGCTGGTTGGCCATCGAGTCGATGATGTGCGCGAACGCCTCGTACGTCGAGAACATCCCGTGCCTGCCGGTCAGGGTGTACCCCTCCAGCCAGCCCTGGCACATGTGCTCCGACAGCACCTCCATGACCCGCCCGTCACGCGTCAGGTGCTCGTCGACCGGCAGGATCTCCTCCTGCCACGTCTTCGCCGTCACGTCGTACACCGCGTTGAGCCGGTTCGACGCCGTCTCGTCCGGGCCCATGAGCCGGAAGTCGCGCCGGTCGGCGGTGAGTTCCATGATCCGCGCGAGGTACTGGCCGAGCACCCGCGTCGGCTCGTGCGTGCTCGTCCCCGGCCGGTCGACCGTGACGGCGAAGTCCTCCAGCGGGGGAGCGGGCAGCGAGCGGGCGAGCCGCCCCCCGTTCGCGTGCGGACTCGCGCCCAGCCGCAGATCCCCCTCCGGGACGCACTCCAGGACCCGCGCGCGCGGCCTGCCCTCCTCGTCGAACAGCTCCTCGGGCCGGTAGGAGCGCATCCACTCCTCCAACTGGCGCAGGTGCTCGGGGTCGGTGCGCACCTCGGCGAGCGGCACCTGGTGCGCGCGCCACGTGCCCTCGACGGGGAGCCCGTCGACCAGCTTCGGGCCCGTCCAGCCTTTCGGCGTGCGCAGGATGATCATCGGCCAGTGCGCCCGGTCCGTGGAGCGGCCCCTGCGCGCCTCGGCCTGGATCTCGTCGATCCTGCCGACCGCCTGCGCGAGTGCCCCCGCCATCTGCCGGTGCACGTGTGCCGGGTCGTCGCCCACGACCTCGATCGGGCGGTAACCGTACCCGCGCAGGAGGTCGTGCAGCTCGGTCTCGGGCAGCCGCGCGAGCACCGTCGGATTGGCGATCTTGTAGCCGTTGAGGTGCAGGATCGGCAGCACCGCCCCGTCGTGCACCGGGTCGAGGAACTTGTTGGAGTGCCACGAGCCCGCGAGCGGCCCGGTCTCCGACTCGCCGTCGCCGATGACGCACGGCACGAGCAGGTCCGGGTTGTCGAAGGCCGCCCCGTACGCGTGCAGCAGCGAGTACCCCAGCTCCCCGCCCTCGTGGATCGAGCCGGGCAGCTCGGGCGAGACGTGGCTCGGCACCCCGCCGGGGAACGAGAACTGCTTGAACAGCCGCCTCATGCCCCGCTCGTCGCGGCTGATGTCCGGGTAGACGTCCGAGTACGAGCCCTCCAGCCAGCTGTTGGCGAGCACCCCGGGTCCGCCGTGCCCCGGCCCCCAGACGCACAGCGCGGGTTGCCGCCGCAGCCTGATCAGCCGGTTGACGTGCGTGTAGACGAGGTTGAGCCCGGGGACCGTGCCCCAGTGGCCGAGCAGCCGCGGCTTGATCTGCTCGGGGCGCAGCGGCTCGCGCAGGAGCGGGTTGTCCATGAGGTAGATCTGCCCGACCGCCAGGTAGTTGGCGGCCCGCCAGTGCGCGAGCAGCGCGTCCAGCTCCGCGTCCGAAAGCTCGGGCGCCACGGGGGCCGGTGTCTCGTACGTGAATTCCTGCATCGCAAGCCTTTCAGCACGGCTGTCGGTGACACCTGTCGGTCACGGCCTTCGGTCGGCCGCCGGTCGCCGGGGCGGTACGGTCACCGCACCCCGCTCCCTCCCTCCCCGTTCCCCCCGCCCGCCCCGGCACGCGGGGCCGACCGGCCCCTCCCGCCGGGCCGACCGGCCCCGCGGTCCGGGCCGATCGCCGATTCACCGGGCCGGGCGGTCTCAGTCGTGCGCCTTGCAGCGGCTGCCCGAGTGGTCGCAGAACGGGCTGTGCGCCGTGTGCCCGCAGGCACACAGCATGACGCGCGTCTCGCGCCGCGTGCCCTCCGGCGTGCCGAGGACGAGGTCGCCGCGCGCGTGCAGCACCCCGTCCTCGTGCAGCGCGAGGCGGGTCGGTCTGCGCGCCCGCTCCGCGTGCCCCGGCCCGTGGTACTGGAGCGCCCCGCTCGGGCAGCGCTCGATCACCTCGGCGACCTCCGCCGCGGGGGCCCCGTCGGGCGTGATCCACGGCCTGCGCTCCACGTCGAAGACGGCGGGCAGACCCCGCACGCACTCGGCGGCGTGCAGACAGAGCCCCACCTCGTAACTCACCGCCAGCTCCGCGCCCTCGTACCGCTTGGCGCCCTCGCGCCTTGTCGGGTCGTCCGCCGTCCCGCCTGCGTCCGGCATCGCTCAGCTCCTCGGCCTCGTCGCCTCGTGGGCTCGGTCGCTTCCCGCGGGCTCAGTCGGTGACCTTGCTCCGCTCCGCGTACAGCAGGTCCTGGTACTCGGGATGCCGCGCGATCCAGCCGGAGTAGAAGGGGCACACCGCGAGCACCGAGACCCCGGCCGCGCGCGCCTCGTCGAGAGAGGTCCGCACGAGCGCGCTGCCCACGCCGCGCCCCTCGAAGGCGGGCTCGACGACGGTGTGCACGAAGGCGATGAGGTCCTTCGTCCGGATGTACTGGGCGAACCCGGCGACCTCGCCGTCGATCGTCGCCTCGTAGCGGTCCGCCTCGGGGTGATCGTCCACCTCGGCCGCGGCCGTCTTCTCGCTCATCGCTCTCCCCTCACGCCCGCCGCCCACCGCGGCCGGTGTCCGCCAGCTTGCCGTGCCGGGGGACGCGGCGCGAGTGGTGTGCCTCCGGCGGCGGCGCGACGGGCGCCCTCGGAGGGTGGTCTCGCGCGCTGCGGTGGCGGCGGAGCGGGGCTTCGCCGAGCGGGTGCCTCCGGGCGGGTGCGTCCGGGTGGTGCGTCCGCTCGGGTGGGGCGTGAGACGCGTGGCAGGGGTGACGGGCCGTCGGTCCGGACGCGGAGGCGCACGCGGCGCCGCGCTCGGGGGCCTCCGCGCTCCCGCGCCGGTGCCGAGCGGTCGCGTCCGCCCTCGGCCGGTTTCGCGCTCGCCCGTTCGGCGCGTTCCCCTGGCCCGGCGGGTCCCGGGGGACGAAGGTGGGGGTGCGTGCGGGCTCGGGCGGGACGGGCACGGCCCGGCGGGGATTCCGGTGGTGTGGAGCGGCAGGAAGGGTGTGCGATGAAGATCGCCGTACTCGGGGCGACCGGTGGACAGGGCGGGGCCGTGGTCGCGGCGCTGCGCGAGGCGGGACGGCCCGTACGGGCCGTCGTGCGCGACCCCGGCGAGTCCAGGGCCCGCGCGCTCGCCGCCTCCGGCGTCGAGGTGGTCGCCGCGGACCTGCGCGACACCGGCTCGCTCGCCGCGGCCTTCGACGGAGCCGCCGCGGCCTTCGCCGTCACGACCCCCTTCGAGGACGGCCTCGACGCCGAGAAGGAACAGGGCGTCGCGATCGTCGACGCCGCCGCCCGCTCCGCGCTGCCCTTCCTCGTCATGGCCTCCGTCGCGAGCGCCGACCGCGGGACCGGCATCCCGCACTTCGAGACCAAGGCGCACACCGAGAAGATCCTCGCCGCCTCGGGCCTGCCCGCGACGGTCGTCGCGCCCACGTACTTCTACGACAACGTCTTCGGCGAGCTCCAGGAGGTCGCGGACGGCGAGATCACGATGGCGTTGCCGCCCGACATCCGCCTCCAGCAGGTCGCCCGCACCGACCTCGGCCGGCTCGTCGCCGCCGTGCTCGACGACCCCGCGCGCTGGCGCGGGCAGCGCATCGAGGTCGCGAGCGACGATCCGACCCCCGCCGAGATGGCCCGCGACATCGGCCGCGCGGCGGGCGGCCAGGTCGACTACCGGGAGATCCCGCTGGAGGCCGTGGCGAGCGCGAGCCCCGACATGGGCGCCATGTTCACCTACCTGGCGGAGGTCGGCTACCAGGTCGACATCCCCGCCCTGCGCGCCGCGTTCCCCGAGATCCCCTGGACCTCCTACGCGGACTGGGCGGCGGCCCAGTCCTGGCCGACACCGGGCGGCTGACCGCGCCGGGGCAGGGCGAAGGGCGGCTGACCGCACCGGAGCGGCGCGCAGCGTCGCCGACCGCCCCGGGGCACGGCGAAGGGGTGGCTCCCGCGACCGGGAGCCACCCCTTCGCCCGTACCCGCCCCGCTCAGGGCAGCAGCCGCTCGATGGCCTCGCGGCCCTCCTCGGCGAGCTTCTTGCGCGCCCATTCGAGGTTCTCGGGTGTCACGTCGCGACCGGTGGCCTGGACGAGATCCTCGGGCGTGATCTCCTGATCCGCGCCCGTGTGCAGTTCGTCGTCGGGGGTGACGACGCGGGGCAGATCCTCCGGGTTCTTCTCGCCTGCCATCTGCGGCCTCCTCGGTGTCGGCGCGGCGCGCGGGCCGCGCGGCCCTGTCCGTCAATCTTCGTCGGCCCCGCGCCTCCCGGCCACTCGGCGGAAGGGCGTCCGGCCGTGCCCGGCCGCGTACCCGCCGCACGGCCCGGGACACCTCCGCGCGGCCCGGGACACCCCGGCGGGGCTCAGGAGATCTGCGCGAGGAAGGACTCCGGCGTGACGGGGTAGCCCCCGGGCCCGAGCACCGCGACCGGTTCGCCGTCGAGCAGCACGGTGGGTGTGGAGTGGACCGAACTCTCCACGAAGGCCATCGACACGGACCGCGCCCAGGGCCGGTACGTCCCCGCCCGCACCTTGTCCGCGAAACCGTCCTCGCCGAGCCCCGGCACCTCGGACGCGAGCCGTACCAGCAGGTCGTCGTCGGAGAAGCGGTCGTCCTCCTCGGGCGGCTGCTCGGCGAAGAGCAGCCGCAGGAAGAGCACGAACTGCCCGGGGCCCTCGTCGAGCGCCGCGCCGAGCGCCGCGAGCGCGTGCAGCGAGCCGCTGCCGCCCGCGCCGTCGTCGATGAAGGTCGCGAAGTGGTACTCGACGCGGAAGCGTCCCGCGTCGGCCGCCTCCTGGATGACCATGCCGAGCCCGTTCTCCATGCGCTTGCAGTACGGGCAGCGCGGATCGAGGTACACGCTCAGGACCCGCCCCGCGCCGTCGTCGCCGTAGCGGACGACGGTGCCGTCCGGGCCCGAGGTGTGCGCGGGTACGGGATACGTGTCCGTGGTGTCGCCGGAGGTGCGTGGGGTCATGTGTCCAGGCTGCGGCCACCCGTACGCACGCGCAAAACGGGCAGGGCGGGCGGTTCCGGTCAGTCCCCGGCCGGTGTCTGTCCGCGTCCGGGGTGCGAAGCGCGGACGAGCACGAGCGCCGCCACCGTCGCGGCGAGAACGGCGGCGGGGAGGGCCGCGGCCCAGGCGGGCGCCGTGTGGTGCAGGAGCGCGGCGAGCGCCGCGCCGAGGACGAGTGCGCACAGCCGGGCCACGGGCGCCGCCGCGCGCCGGACGCCGCCCCCGCGCGCGAGGTCGAGCACGAGGGACGTGAGGGTGCTCGTGAAGAACGTCGTCGGGGCGCCCGCGGGGCCGAGCGCGAGGACGGCGGACGCCTGCCCGCCCATCGCCGCGGCGAGCCCCGCGAGCAGCACGTACGGCTCGCTGCCCGTGGGCCGCCCCGCCGCCCACACCACGGCGACCACCGCGAGCACCACCGTCTCGGCGCCGAGCACCCGCAGCGGACCGCCCCACCGCGCCCGCAGCGCGGGCGCCGCGCACGCCGTACCGCACACGTACCCGCCGACCGCCGCCGCCGGGGCCGCGACGCCCTCCGGCAGTCCCGGGCTGCCCAGCGCCGCCCCGAGGAAGACGAGGTTGCCCGTCATGACCCCCGCGAAGGCGCCGCCGAGCGCCACGACGGCGAGCGCGTCGACCGCGCCCGACGCGAGGCTCAGCGCGAGCAGCGGCCACAGCGGGACGCCCCCCGCGCGGGCGGGGACGTCGACACGGGTGCTTCCGCTCCGCGACTCCTTCACGTGGGCCTCCGCTCCCCGGCTCCCTGAGTGGGTGAGCGCTCACCCACCTCGCGGGGCGTCCCTCCGACCCGCGCTCCGTCAGCAGACCACGCGCCCGCCCCGAACCGGGCGAGGAGCGCGCCCACCGGCGGTGCGGGAGTGGGCGCACCGGCCCAGAATCGGGGTACGCGCAGCCAGGCCGTCGTGCGACCGCTGGTCGCCCGGCGCACGGAGCCCCACCCGTCCCCCGCACAGAGGAGTTCACGTGGCCCAGCAGGAACCGGCTTCCCCGGCCCCGGAGGAGGCGTACACCCCGGACCCGGCCCGGTGGAAGGCGCTCGCTGTCTGCCTGGTCGCCGGGTTCATGACGCTCCTCGACGTGTCGATCGTGAACGTCGCGCTGCCCTCGATCCGCACGGGTCTCGACACCCCCGAGTCCGACCTCCAGTGGGTGCTGTCCGGGTACGCGCTCTCCTTCGGCCTCTTCCTCGTCCCCTCCGGCCGGCTCGGCGACGCGCGCGGCAGGCGGCGCGTGTTCATGGCCGGGCTCGTCCTGTTCACGCTCGCCTCCGCCTCCTGCGGGGCCGCGCAGTCGAGCCTGTGGCTCGTGATCTCGCGCCTCGTCCAGGGCGTCGCGGGCGGGCTCGTCTCGCCGCAGATCTCCGCGCTCATCCAGCAGATGTTCCGGGGCAGGGAGCGCGGCAAGGCGTTCGGGGCCTTCGGCTCGGTCGTCGGCATCTCGACGGCCGTGGGGCCGCTGCTCGGCGGCCTCCTCATCCAGGCGGCGGGCCCCGAGGAGGGCTGGCGCTGGGTCTTCTACGTGAACCTGCCGATCGGCGCGCTCTGCCTCGTCCTCGCGCACCGGCTGCTCCCGGACACGCCGGGCGCGCGCGGCGTGCGGCTGCGGGAACTCGATCCGGTGGGCGTGCTGCTGCTCGGTGCCGGCGTGGTCGCGCTGCTGCTGCCCTTCGTGCAGTCCCGGCAGTGGCCGGGCGACGAGAAGTACCTGCTGCTCGTGGTCTCCGCCGCGCTGCTCGCCGTGTTCGCGTGGTGGGAGCGGCGCTGCACGCGCTCGGGAGCCGAGCCGCTGCTCGACCTCGCGCTCTACCGGGTGCGGTCGTACTCGCTCGGTTCCTCGCTCGGCCTGCTCTACTTCGCCGGGTTCACGTCGATCTTCTTCGTGAGCACGCTCTACCTCCAGAGCGGGCTGCACTACTCGGCGCTCCAGGCGGGGCTCACGCTCACGCCCTTCGCGCTCGGCTCCGGGCTCTCGGCGGGGATCGGCGGCAGGCTCGTCGACCGGCTCGGGCGCCCGCTCGTCGTCGTGGGGCTGCTCATGGTCGCGATCGGCCTCGCGGGCACGGCGTTCGCGGTGCACCAGGTGACCGGCAAGGGCATCGGCTGGGCCCTCATCGCCCCGCTGCTCTTCGCCGGGCTCGGCAGCGGTCTCGTCATCTCGCCGAACCAGACCCTCACCCTTTCGGAGGTACCGGTGCGCAGGGCGGGCAGCGCGGGCGGCGCACTCCAGACGGGGCAGCGGGTCGGCTCGGCGATCGGCATCGCGGCCGTGGGCTCCGTCTTCTTCGGCCGCCTCGCCGACGACGGCTGGTCGAACGCCTACGACCACGGCCTCATCGTCTCGGTCGGCTTCGTCATCGCCGCGCTGCTCGTCGCGATCGCCGACGTGGTCGCGGGGCGGCGTGAGAAGGGGGCGGGACGGGCGAGGGCGTGAAGCGCCGGGCGGGCGGCAGGCGGGGCCGGTCCGGTGGGTGGCGGGGGTCGGCCCGGCGGGCGGGGAATGCGCCGGTCTTCGGCCTGGTTGTCATGGACATCGTCGGCTGGGTGTCCCCGTAGCCCCGCCCCGCAGCGAAAGGTGGCGCCGTGAAGGTACGCAACTCGCTCCGCGCCCTCAAGAACCGGCCCGGTTCCCAGGTGGTCCGCCGGCGTGGCCGTGTCTACGTCCTCAACCGCAAGGACCCCCGCCAGAAGGCCCGCCAGGGCTGAGCCCGCCGGAGCCGTTTCGCGCCGGAGCCCCGTACCGCGTCGGTACGGGGCTCCGGCGCGTCCCGGCTCGCTCAGGCGCCCCAGGTGCGGATGTCGTGGCGTGCCCGCAGGACGAGCCCCGTGCCCGCGACGACCAGCGTGGCCGAGAGGCCGAGCAGCCACATCGCGGCGGGCGTGCCGGTCCCCGCGAGCATCCCGGGTCCGCCCGGCAGGAGCGCGGCCCGGGGGCCGGGCGGTCCGGGTGCGCCGGCGGCGGCCGGGACCGGGGAGGCGGTGCGGGAGGGGGACGGGCTCGCGCTCGGGGAGGGGGTCGCCGAGGGGGAGGCGGTGGTGATCGCTTCCGGGGTCGCCGAGGGCGGGGCGGTCGGCGCGCAGTCGGCCGTCACCTCGCCGAGCCGCAGGTCCACGAGGTCGCCCTGGTAGGCGATCGCGCCCCGCGTGTTCCTGAGCGTGCCCGTGACGTGCACGCGCAGCCCCGCGCGCGCCGAGCGCGCCCGCTCCGGGGCCTCGCCCTGCGGCTGCTGGTACCCCGCGTAGGTCACCGTGAGCGTGCCGTCCCGGACCGTCGACGGGTGCTTCAGCTCGGCGCCCGTGACGCGCAGCGTCGTGGTGCCGGGTGCGACGAGATGCCCGAGGACCAGCACCTCGGTCGCGTCGCTCCGCGCGTACGCCCGCGCGGCGGGTCCGGTGGGCGTGGGGGCGCACTCGGCGTACGTGTCGAGCGAGCCGGTCGATCCGGCCCGCGGCCGGACCCGCGCCCACTCGGTCGCGCCGGTCCTCAGGGCCAGGCCCGAGATGCGGGCCCGCGCGCTCGCGCCCGCGGTGCGGGTGACCTTCTGGCCCGTCACGGTCAGGTAGGGGAGCACCCCGTCCGGGTCGGTGAAGTCGCCGTCGTCGGTGGTGCCCGCGCGGGGGGAGTCCGCGACCCCGTACGTGCCGCGGAAGCCGCCGATGCCGAGCGGGGCGACCGGTGCGAGCGTGAGGCCGGCGAGTTCCGCGTGCGCCCGCCGTTCGGTCGCGTGCGCGGGTGCGGGGGCCCCGGGACTCGGCGGGGCCGGGGGCGGTGCGGCGGCGAAGGTCGCCGCGGCGAGAGCGAGCGCGGCGGCCGGGAGGCCGAGCCGGGTTCGTCTCCTGTACGTCCTCGTGTGCTGCCTGTTCACGGCGGCAGACTAAACGCGCACGATCATTTGATCCCGTTTATCCGCTTTTTATACGAGGTGTGTCGCGAGGAGCGCGCCCGCCACCCCTCAGCCGAGTCCCAGCCGCAGCCCCGCCCAGAGCGCGGCCGTCGCCCCCGCGAGGGTGAGCGGCACGGTGAGGAGGCCGAGCCGTGTGAAGGCGCCGAGCGAGGAGCGCTCCCCGTGTTCGTGCAGGACGCGGCGCCACAGCAGGGTGGCGAGCGAACCCGCGTACGTGAGGTTGGGCCCGAGGTTGACGCCGATGAGCGCGGCCAGCACGGGCCCGGCACCACCCGGGGCCACGATCGGCAGGAGCGCGAGCACGGCCGGGAGGTTGTTGATCACGTTCGCGAGGAGCGCCGCGAGGCCCGCGACGGCGAGGAGGGAGACGAAGGAGTCCCCGGCGGGCACGAGGTGCCCGAGCCCGTGCTCCAGGCCATTGCCCACGACCGCCTGGACGACGACGCCGAGCGCGAGGACGAAGAGGCAGAACAGTGGCGCGGCGGAGGCGACGAGGCGGCGCGGCGTCGTACGGCCCCGGACGAGCGCGCGCCCGCCGAGCACGACGACCCCGCCGAGCGCGGCCCAGGCCGGTTCGAGACCCGCGAGCGAGGTGAGGAAGAAACCGGCGAGCGTGAGCCCGACGACGACGAGCGTGAGGAGCGGGGTGCGCGGGGTGGCCGGTCGCTCCCCGGCGGCGACCCCGGCGGCGAGGTCCTCGCGGAAGTACGCCCGGAAGACCCCGTACTCCAGGAGGATCGCGACGAGCCAGGGCACCGCCATGAGCCCCGCGAAGCCGAGGAAGCTCAGGCCGCTCGCCGAGAAGGCGAGCAGGTTGGTGAGGTTCGAGACGGGCAGCAGGAGCGAGGCGGCGTTGGCGAGGTGCGCGGTCGCGTAGACCTGCGGGCGCGCACGGGCCCCGGCGTGCGCGGCGGTCGCGAAGACCACGGGCGTGAGCAGGACGACCGTCGCGTCCAGGCTCAGCGCCGCCGTCACGACGGCCGCGACCGCGAAGACGCCGCCGAGCATCCGCTTCGCGCTGCCCCCGCACCAGCGCGCCACCCAGGCCCCGGCCACCTGGAAGAGCCCGTCGGCGGCGCAGAGCTGGGCGAGCATCAGGATCAGGGCGAGGAAGCCGACGACGGGAAGCAGGGTGCGCACCTGCTCCCAGGCCGCGTGCCACGACACCGCGCCGACCGCGACGAGCAGCACCGCCCCGGGCACGGCCGCGACCGCCTCGGGCAGCCCGCGCGGGCGCGCGACGGCGAAGAAGAGCACACCGAGCAGGACGGCGACGGACAGGATCTCGGCGGGCACGGTGCTCAGCTGGGGCTCCACACGGGGACGCGGGCCGCGAGGGCGCGGGCGGGGACGGACCAAGGTTCCCACCAGGAGCCACGGGCCGCGCGCGAGGCCCACCCGGAGCGTTCCCGCGAACGGGTCCGGGCCCGGAGCGCGAGGGGTGCGCCGCGGGCCCGGACCGTGAGGGGTGAGGGTGCGCCCCACGCCGTGGCTTACTCGACGACGAGGTCCACGTCGATGTTGCCGCGCGTCGCCTTGGAGTACGGGCACACCTGGTGGGCCTGCTCGACGAGCTTGTGGCCCGTCTCGGCGTCGATCGTGTCGGGAAGCTCGACGCGCAGGGTCACCTTGAGGCCGAAGCTCGCGCCGTCCTTGCCGATGCCGACCTCGGCGGTGACGGAGGCGTCGCTCGTGTCGGCGCCCGCCTGCTTCGAGACGAGGCCGAGAGCGCTCGCGAAACAGGCCGCGTACCCGGCGGCGAAGAGCTGCTCGGGGTTGGTGCCCTTGCCGTCGCCGCCCAGCGCGGGGGGCATCGCGAGGCCGAGGTCGAGCTGGCCGTCCGAGCTGACCGCGCGGCCCTCGCGCCCGTTCGCCGTGGCCACCGCCGTGTAGATCGCGTCCATGGAGTCCATCCCTCTTCGCTGTCGTGAGGTGTGTTGCCGTGAGAGAAGTAGAGCACACAATTAAGTTGTGCACAACTGAAACGGGGGCGTGGCGTTAGGCTGGAGCCATGACAGACACGACAGCGCCCGAGGAGGAGTTCCTGCGCCTCGACCGCCAGATCTGCTTCTCCCTCAACGCGGCCTCGCGTGCCTTCGGCAGCGTGTACCGGCTCGCGCTCAAGGATCTCGGGCTCACCTACCCGCAGTACCTCGTGATGCTCGTGCTGTGGGAACACGGCGAACTGCCGGTCAAGCGCATCGGCGCGCTGGTGCGCCTCGACTCGGGAACGCTCTCGCCGCTGCTCAAGCGACTGGAGGCGGCGGGGCTCGTACGGCGCGAACGCCTCGCGACCGACGAGCGCTCCGTCGCCGTGCGTCTCACCCCGGAGGGCGCGGCCCTGCGCACCACCGCGCTGCGCGTCCCGCGCGCCATCGCCGGGGCCACCGGGCTCCGTCTCGACGAGATCGAGGACCTGCGCGAGCGGCTCGGCCGCCTCACGGAAGCGCTGGACCGCGCGGCGGCGGAGGGTCTGACGGACCCGTCGACCGGGGGAGTCGAACCCTCAAGCCGAGGGTGAGACATCCCCGGCGGTACGGGCCCGGTGCGCCGCCACGCGTTCCCGCGTCGCGCACCGCCGCGAGCAGTAGCGCCGCGGCGGCCCCGCCCCGTACGGGATCAGCACGCGCGCACAGCCGCGCGCCGCGCAGACGGCGCCCGGCGGGCCCTGCCGCTCCCACACCACGGCAAGCAGCGCGACCGCCGAGGCGGCGCGGAACCACTCGTCCCACGGCGCGTCGTCGCCGGAGTCGATGTGCGGGTGCCACGGTGCCGTGCCCGCGTGCGAGGTGAGACGCAGGGGACCCCCGCACCGCGAGAGCAGGGCGTTGAGCCGCGCCACGGCCGCCTCCGGATCCGGCGCGACCAGCACGCCCCGCACCTCCTCGGCGGCCCCCCGGAGCGCCGCGACGTCCGTCTCCGTGAGCCGTACGGGGGGGCTGTTCCCCGTACTCCAGGAGGAGCGCTGCGACCTCGGCGGGCCCCGCCCCGTCCACGTGCAGCGCGTTGACCACCGCGACGGTCCGCGCCGCGACCCGGTCCTCCGCGAGCCGTCCCCGCCACTCCGCCCGCGCCAGGCCCGCCGCCCGCACCCGCCGCAGCCTCTCCGCCCGCTCCACGCCGTGCTCCTCCCGTGTGCCGTCCGGAAGTAACGCTACTGGTGCGCTTCTTCGTTACGTCTCTACGCTCCCCGCCATGCCGCACCGCCCGTCCCCGCTCGCCCGCCACCTCCTCGCCGCCGCCCTCGCCCGCACGGGCGACGAGACGGCGGGGCCCGCGCTGCTGCTGCTCGCGCTGGGCGTCACCGGCGGCCCCGCCCGCGCGAGCGCCCTGTTCGGGGCGCTCCTCGTCAGCGCGGCGCTCGGCGGGCCCGTGCTCGGCGCCCTCCTCGACCGCGCGCGGCGCCCCGGACACGTCCTCGCGGCGGCGCTCACCGGCTACGCGACCGGGCTCGGCCTCCTGCTCCTGGGCCTCGGCCGGGCCCCGTACCCCCTCCTCCTCGCACTCGCCCTCCTCACCGGGCTGCTCGGCCCCGCCCTCTCCGGCGGCTGGACCTCCCAGGTCCCCGCCCTCGTCCCGCCCGCCGCGCTCCCGCGCGCCGCGGCCCTCGACGGCATCGGCTTCACGGCCGCGACGCTCCTCGGCCCCGCACTCGCCGGGCTCTGCGCGAGCCTCGCGGGCGCGCCCGCCGCCGTCGCGACCGCGCTGGCCCTCGTCCTCCTCGCGGCCCCGGCGGCCCTCCGCCTCCCGCCGCGCCGCGAGGAACCCCGCCCGCACCACGTGCTCGCCGCGCTCGGCGCGGGGGCCCGTGCCGTGCGCACGACCCGTTCCCTCGCCCGCGCCACTCTCGTCAGCACGGTCTCCACCGCCGGGCAGGGGGTGTTCGTGAGCTGCGCGCCGCTGCTCGGCGCACGGCTCCTCGGCGGCGCGGCGCACGGCACCGCCCTCCTCGCGCTCGGCGCCGCTTCCGCGCTCGCGGCGGGCGCCGTCCTCGCGCGCAGGCCCACCGCGCTGCCCCCGGATACGCTCCTCGGCGCGAGCGTCCTGGTCCTCGCCGCCGCGCCGCTGCTCGCCGCCGTACCCGCGCCCTGGGCCCTCGTCGCCGCCGTGCTCCTCACCGGTGCCGGCGAGGGCCCGCAGCTCACCGCGCTCCTCGCGATCCGCCACCGCGACGCGCCCCCCGGACTGCGCGGCCAGGTCTTCACGACCGGCGCGAGCCTCAAGATCACGGCCTACGCGCTCGGCGCCGCCCTCGCGGGAGCGCTCGCCGCCCACTCGCTGACGGCGGCGCTCCTCACGGGCGCGACCCTCAACCTCCTCGCGGGCGCGGCCTTCCGCGCCCTGCGCCCGCTCACGGCCGCCGCGCGACCGTGATGATCTCCGGCCCGGTGTCGCCCACCGCCGTCCGGTCCCAGTCCCCGTACCGCTCCTCGACCACGAAACCCGCCCCCGCGAGGAAGCCGTCGAGCCGGGCGACCCCCAGGAAGCGCAGGCTCTCGCCGAGGACACGGAGCACCCTCCCCTCCGCGTCGGCGAGCGTCCCCCGTATCGTGACCACGTCCCCGGCGACGGAGTCGACGTCGTGCCAGTACCGCAGCGCCCGCCCCGCGCCGTCCACCAGCTCCGTCACGTCGTCCGGGTTCGCCGGGGTCCACCGCTCCCAGGCCCGCGCCCCGGGGTGCCGCGTCTCGAAGGCGAACACGCCGCCGGGGCGCAGCGCGCCGTGGATCGCCGCGAGGGAGGCCCGCACCTCGTCGTCGGTCAACAGCGTCTGGAAGGCGTGCCCCGTCATGGTCGCGAGACCGAAGCCCGCGCCCCGCGGCGCGTCCGCCGCCCTCCCCTCGACCCACGCGACATCGCTCCGCCGCCGCGCCCGCTCCAGCGCCGCCCGGTCCGGGTCGAGCCCGAGGAGCCGCCCCCGGTGCCCCCGCTCCCTCGCGAGCGTCAGCATGGCCCCCGTACCGCACCCGACGTCGAGCACCGCGTCCGCGCCCATGACGAGCGGGTGGTAGAAGCGGTCGCAGGCGTTCAGCACGGGGTCCCAGGGGTTGAGCAGGTCGTAGAGCGCGGCCACGTCGCTGTCCGCATACATCCCGGCAGTGTCGCCCGCGCCCGCCCGCGCCCGCAACGCGTTACCCGGCCCCGAGGACCACGTCCGCCGCCTCGGCCGTCCCCCCGACCCGCCCCGGGGCCACCTGCTGGGACCAGTAGAGATTCGTGTGCGCGATGATCGCGGCCGGGCCGGGGACGCCTTCGACGCCGGTGTCCTCCGTCGTGTGCGCGTCCGAGACGAGGACCGTGTCGTAGCCGCGCGCGAAGCCGCCGTGCAGCGTCGAGCGGACGCAGACGTCCGTCGCGGCGCCGGTCACGACGATCCGGCCGACGCCCGCCGCCGCGAGCACCTCCTCCAGCTCCGTCGCCTCGAAGGCGTCCGCGTACTCCTTGCCGAGCACCGGCTCGCCCGGCAGCGGCACGAGCGCGGGGACGAGCTGCCACGCCGGGGTTCCCGGCACCAGCGCCTCGTCCTGGTGCCGCACCCACACCACCGGCACTCCCTCGGCGCGCGCCCGCGCGACGAGTCCCGCGAGTGTCGCCACCACCTCGTCGCCGCGGTGGGCGTGCGCCACCACCCCGTTCTGCATGTCGACGACGAGGAGGGCGGTGCCGGGACGGTGCGCGAAGGCGGTCATGGCGGCGACAGTACCGCCGGGGAGGTCCCCGGTCACCGCCTCACTCGGGCCACTCCGAGTCCTCGATCGTCGTCACGAAGTCGTCGCGCCGGAAACCGGGCACGAAGTGCTCCAGGACATCGGCCTTGACGTTCCCGAACGTCGTCGCGGGCTTCGGCGCGACGCCCTCCGTGAAGGCCGCGAGGATGCGGCGCTTGAAGTCGGGGCGCGGGTGGAGGGCGACGACCTCCGCGCGCTGTCCGGCCGTCAGGTCCCCGTACCCGATGCCGAGGACGTCGTACTCGACCCCCGCCGTCACGAGCGCCACCTCGGGCTCCATGAACTCCGGGACGCCCGGCGTCGTGTGCAGCGCGATCGCCGTCCACACGCGGCGCACGCTGTCCTCGGGGACGCCGTGCGAGTGGAGGAAGGCGCGCGCCTCCTCCGCGCCGTCCACCTCGAAGCGGCGCCCGCTGTCGCGGTGGCGGGGGAGGAGGCCCAGGTCGTGGAACATCGCTCCCACGTAGAGCAGTTCGGGATCGAAGCTCAGCCCCCTGCGCCGCCCCTGGAGCGCGCCGAAGAAGTACACGCGGCGCGAGTGGTCGTAGATCAGGTCGTCCGTCGCCTCGCGCACCAGCGCGGTCGCCTCGCGTGCGAGGCGGGTGTCGGGCACGCGAATCCCCGCCGGGGCCTGCTCCTCGGTCATGCCGCTCCTCGTCCGCGCGAAACCGGTACACGGCCGGTACGCGCCGAGTGCGTGGCGAAGACGCGTCGGGTACGCGGCCGGTACGGGGCCGGGCCCTGCGCCCCGCTCCCGGCGGCCACCTTCCCCGTCACGGGCCGCGGCCCCCCGTCGCCCGGCCGGAAACCCTCCGGCCGGGCGACGGGAGCGGGGCCCGTACGGCCGCACGCGGTGACCTCGTACGGGCGCCGTGCGGCGCCCCTCGCGCGGACGCCTCAGCGGCTGTACGCGCGCGGCTGGAGCGTCGTCGCGTACGGACCCGTACCGGCGAGCAGCTCCTCGTGCGTGCCCACCTCGACGAGCCGCCCGCGGTCCATCACCACGATGCGGTCCGCGTGCTGGATGGTGGAGAGCCGGTGCGCGACGACGAACACCGTCCGCCCCCGCATGAGGCGTTCCAGCGCCTCCTGGACGAGCGCCTCCGACTGGTTGTCGAGCGCCGACGTGGCCTCGTCCAGGACGAGGACCTTCGGGTCGCGCACGAGGGCGCGGGCGATCGCCAGCCGCTGCTTCTGACCGCCCGACAGCCGCGCGCCCCTGGCCCCGACGACCGTCTCGACGCCCTGCGGCATCCGGTCGACGAACTCCAGCGCGTTCGCCGCCGCGAGCGCCTCGCGGATTCTCTCGTCCGGCACCTCGCCGTCCATCCCGTACGAGACGTTCTCGCGGATCGAGCCCTCGAAGAGGATCGACTCCTGCGGCACGACCGACAGGAACTTCCGGTACGTGCGCAGGTCGAGGCCCGCGATGTCCTCGCCGTCGAGGAGGATGCGCCCGGCGCTCGGCCGGATGAAGCCGATGACGAGGTTGAGCACGGTCGACTTGCCCGCGCCCGAGCCGCCCACGAGCGCGACCGTCTCACCGGCCCGCACCGACAGGCTGAAATCGCGCACCGAGTGCTCGGCCGCGTCCGGGTAGCGGAAGCCCACCGCGTCGAAGGCGAAGCTTCCCGTCACCTCGCCCGCGTCCGTCTTGCCCTCGTTGACCTCCAGGTCGGGCGCCTGGAGCACCTCACCGACCGACCGCACCGACTCCAGGCCGCGCGAGACGATCGGCATGAGGTTGAGCAACGCGGTCAGCGAGGCCGTCAGACCGGTGAAGAAGGTGCTGATCATGACGACGTCACCGGGCGAGATCCCGAAGAGGCCGTAGTAGGCGACGAGCGCGGAACCGGACAGGAAAGCGACCGCCATGACGTTGAGCAGAATCCACGACAGCGCGCCGAACCGGCCGCCCAGCATGTCGAGCCGGAAACCGGCCGTCAGGACCCGTTGGAGCGAGGAGTCCACGCGGCGCAGCGCGGTGCGCTCCAGGGCGTGGGCGCGCGTGATCGGGATGAGCGTGGTCATCTCGCCGACCCGCGTCGACAGGCGCTCCACCTCGACGCGGAACGCCTCGTTGTCCGCGCGGATACGGCCGCGCAACCGCCGTACGAGCAGCGCCGCGAGCGGCACCACGACGAGGAAGAGCGGCAGCGCGATCGGCGCCTGGAAACCGATGACCGCGAGGCCGCCGAGGAGCGTCATGACGGCGCCGAGACCGTTGTTGGCGGTCTGCTGGAGCATCGTCTCCAGCGCCTCCACGTCGCGCACCACCTTCGTCTGGAGCACCTCCGCGCTCACGCGCGAGTGGTACCCGATCGACAGGTGCTGCATGCGGTGGCACAGCGCGCCGCGCAGTTCGGTGCCCGTGCGGCGGATCGACAGGCTCAGCAGCCTGGCGAAGTACATGTTGAGGGGGAAGTTGAGGAGGAGGACGAAGAGGACGGCCGCCGTGTTCCACCACAGCTCGGAGACCGGCTTGCGGTCCACGACGACGTCGATGATGCGGGCTGTCACCAGCGGCAGCAGCCACACGGGTATGTGCTTGACGGCGAAGACGAGCACCGCGAGCGTCAGGCGGCCCCGGTCGGGGCGCAGCAGGTAGCCCAGCGTGCGCAGCGGATGCTCACCGACGTAGGCGTGGTCGAGCGGCGGCTTCCGCACCGCGGAGGGCGGAGGGTTCTGCCTCAAGAGCTCTGATGTCCTTCCAAGGAAGAAGCTCGATCGAACAGTCCCCCATCCTCCTCCTGTCCGCATCGGCGCAGACAGGGCGCCCGGCATCCGGACGGTACGCGCCCCTGCCGCGCCCCCCGGGGGCCTCCGTGCCCGGCCCGTGGTGATCTACGCTGGCGGCCGGGCAGGCACGCGAGGGTCAGTCAGGAGGCCAGGGATGGGCGAGGCACTGGGAGTCGCGGTGCTCGGCGCCGGGCACATGGGCGCCGACCACGTACGACGTCTCGACCGGGTGGTGAGCGGTGCGCGCGTCGCGGCCGTCGCCGACCCGGACGCGGACCGGGCGCGGGCGGCGGGGGGAGACCTGCCGGGCTGCACCCTGCACACGGACGCGCTGGCCGCTCTCGACGCGCCCGGGGTCGAGGCGGTGCTCATCGCCTCGCCGGCGGAGGCGCACGAGGCGGCGCTCCTCGGCTGCTTCGAGCGCGGCCTGCCCGTCCTGTGCGAGAAGCCCCTCGCCCCCGACGCGCGCGGTGCGCTGCGGCTCGCCGAGGCGGAGGCCGCGAGCGGCGGCCGGCTCGCGCGCGTCGGCTTCATGCGCCGCTACGACCCCGAGTACCAGGCCCTGAAGGAGTTGCTCGACGGAGGCAAGCTCGGCCGCCCCCTCATGCTGCACTGCACCCACCGCAACGTCTCCTCGCCGCCGCACTTCACCTCCGAGATGCTCATCGGAAGCTCCGTCTCGCACGAGATCGACGCGGCGCGCTGGCTGCTCGGCGAGGAGATCGACGCCGTCACCGTGCTGCGCCCGCGCCCCACCGCGCACGCCCCGCAGGGGCTCAAGGACCCGCAGTTCGTCGTCATGGAGACGAGCGGCGGCGTCCTCGTCGACGTCGAGATCTACGTCAACTCGGGCTTCGGCTACCAGGTGCGCTGCGAGGCGGTGTGCGAGGGCGGCAGCGCGCGCATCGGCGAGGACCACGCGATGGTCGTGCACTCCGCGGCCGGCGCGGGCCAGGAGATCGCGCAGGACTACCTCACGCGCTTCGCGGAGGCGTACGACACGGAGGTACGGGACTGGGTCGCCGCGGTCCGCGCGGGCGGTCCCGCCGACGGGCCGAGCGTGTGGGACGGGTACGTCGCGAGCGTCGTCGCCGAGGCGGGCATCGCCTCGCTGAACTCGGGCGCGCGCGTACCGGTACGGCTCGCGCCGAAGCCTGGGATCTACGCCTGAGGCCCGGCGACTACGCCCGAGGCCACGGAGTCCCGGGTCCGACACGCGGCGTCCACGACCGGGCCCCCCGCGTCCACGCCCGTACGCGCGCGCTCACGCCCGTACGCGTGCGCTCACGCCCACGCCTTCGCGAGCCGCGCCGCGTGCGCGCGCAGGGCGGTGGCGTCCGGCGCCGGGGAGCCCGACATGACGAGGAGCACCACGGGCCCGCACAGCTCGGCCGCGGCGAAGCGGTCCTCGGGCACCCCGCCGAGGGTCCCGCGCACCCTGGCGAGCACCTCGCGGGCCGGTTCGCCGAGCAGATCGGCACCGGCGACGAGCTTGCCCACCTCGGGGTCGTGCTGCGCCTCGCCGAGCAGCGCCCGGTAGGCCGCGCCCGCGTCCGAGCCGGTCAGGAAGGCGGCGAGCGCGGTGAGGAAGCCGGTGAGCTGCCGCTCCGGGTCGGCCTCGTCGGGGACCGCCAGCTCCTTGGGGAGGTCCGCCGCGCACGCCTCGACGAGGAGGTGGGCCTTCGTCGGCCACCAGCGGTAGACCGTCATGCGGCCGACACCCGCGCGCTCCGCGATGCCCTTCATGGTCATGGCGCCGTAGCCGACGTCGACGAGCAGGTCGTCGACGGCGTGGAGCACCGCGAGACGGGCGGCCTCGCTGCGCGGGCGTCCCTGGGGGGCGGAACCGGTCATGCGGACAGGGTAGCGAGCACCCCGGCTGCCGTGCCCCGAAGCGGGGGAGCCGCGCTCCGCCGGACGGGAGTCCCCCGCCTCACGACGCGGTACGGGCCCGGCGGTGGGCACGCGTGAGGCCGCCCACCACGAGAGCCCCGGCGACGAGGGTGATCAGGGCGGCGGCGCGCAGCGCGGTGTCCCCGCCGTGCGTGAACGCCGTGACGATCGCGGAGTGCGCGCCCGGAGTCGCCTCCAGCGCCTCCGAGACGGTGTGCGGCGCGGGGCCGTGGCCGCCGGGACGGGACGGCAGGTGGTGGGTGAAGGACGCCGTGAGGATCGTGCCGACGACGGCGACGCCCAGCGCGCTGCCGAGTTCGCGGGTCGCGGACTGGAGGCCGCCCGCGATGCCCGCGCGTTCCAGCGGCAGCCCCGCCGCGATCTCGGCGGTCAGCGTGGGCACGGCGAGCATGATGCCGAGCCCGACGACGAACAGGCACGCGCCGTACCAGGGGTAGGCGAGGTCCGTCGTGAGGGAGAGCCCGGCGAGTCCGGCGCTCGTGAGCGCGAAGGCGGCCGTGAGCGTCGCGGGCACCCCGAAGCGCCTGACGAGCGCGGGGACGTGGCGGCTGCCGAGGAGCAACGGGATCGTCACGGGGATGATGCCGACGCCCGCCCGGAGCACGGACCAGCCGCGCCCGTACTGGAGCAGCGAGGCGTTGACGTAGAAGAGCCCGAAGCTGCCGAAGAACGCGACGGTCATGCCGAGCGCGGCCCCGGCGAGCCGCGCGTCGCGGAAGAGGCGCGGGTCGAGCATGGGGTGCCGTATCCGCAGCTCCAGGAGCACCCACACCACTCCGAGGAGGAGGCACGCGGCGAAGGCGGTGACGACGGGCACGCTCGACCAGCCCTTTTCGGGGCCCTCGATGATGCCGAGCAGCAGTGCCACGACGGCCGCGACGAACAGGGCCGTGCCCGGCACGTCGATCCGCCGCGCGTGCCGCGCGCTGCGCGGGGCGACCGCCGCCGCCCAGGCCAGGCAGGCGGCGGCGACGACGGCGACGGCCACGAAGAGGGTGTGCCAGGAGCCGCGGCTGAGCAGCGTCCCGCCGCCGATGTTGCCGACGACTCCGCCGATGCCGGTGGCCGCCGCCCAGACCGCGAGGGCGTGACCGCGCCGCTCGGGCGCCGTCGCGTGGAGCAGGACGCCGACGCAGTTCGGCAGGACGCAGGCCGCTCCGAGACCCGTGAGCGCGCGGCCGAGGAGCATGAGCGGGACGTTCGGCGCCGCGGCGGAGACGAGCGCGCCGAGGGCGACGACGGCGAGGCCGGTCAGCAGCGCGCCCTTGCGCCCGAACTTGTCGCCCGCGGCGCCCGCCGGGATGACGAGGCAGGCGAAGACGACGACGTAGGCGTCCACGATCCACAGGAGCTGGTCGGCGGACGGATGGAGCGAGGAGGCGGCCAGCTGCGGCACGGCGAGATTGATCGCGGCGACGAAGCCGACGACGAGGGCGGTGCACACGCTCAGGCAGGCGAGCACCAGGCCCTGGCGCCGCGCGGGCACGGCGGGGCGGTCCACGGTGGAGGTCACGGAGGTTCCTTCTCGGACAGGTTTCGAGGCATCGTGCACTGAAAAAGTAGCACGCATACGGTGCACGGTGTCTCGTAAATGGCCGAGGAGACGGCGCGGCCCCGTTCCCGCACCGTCCCGGTACGGGAACGGGGCCGCGTCACGGGGCCGCCGCGGCGGCCCCTACTTCGCCTCCGGCCACGTCGCGCAGTCGTCCCACGTCGTGTCCCAGCCGCTGTTGTCGCCCGTGTCGTCGAGCGTGAAGGTGCCGCTGCCCTCGGGGAAGGGGCAGTTGTACGTCCCGGCCGCGCCGACACCGCTCGCGTGCACGCCGCCGATCGCGACCTGGCCCGGCGTCTCCGCCTGGACGACGACGGTCCCCGCCCCGTCCACCGTCGCCCCGTCGACCGTCACGTTCCGTACCGCCTTGCCCGTGCCGCCGCCCGAGACGAACTCGAAGGCGCTGTACGGGCTGTCGGTGAAGGTGGTGTCCGTGATGTTCACCTTCGCCTCGATGTCGCTGTCGTACGCGTCGACCCGCAGCGCGCCCATGGGGTGGCCCCAGTTGGGGTTGAGCGCGCCGGTGCGCACGAGGGTGTTGCCCGAGACGGTGATGGTCCCCGCGAGCGGGAAGAAGGGATCGGCGAACTTCTGGTTGGAGATCGCGATGCCGCTGCCGAGCGCGTTGGTGTCGGAGACCAGGTTGTTGCTCACCGTGATGTCGGTGCCGCCGTAGATCGCGATGCCGTTGGCGAGGTTCGGCTGCGAGATGGTGTTGGAGTCGAAGACCGAGCCGGTGTCCGGGGCGTTGAGCGACCACATCGCGAGGGCGTCGTCGCCGTTGTTGCGCAGGAAGTTCTGGCGCACCTCGACGTTCTTCGCGCTGCCGTTGAGGTTGAGGCCGTCCGCCGTGGTGTCGACGATGCGGTTGCCCTCCACGACGAGGTCGTCGTTGTTCCCGGTCAGCCACAGGCCGACCTTGAGGTGCTGGAGCCACATCCCCGAGACCGACGAGCCGGGTCCGAGCGAGCCGTTGACGAAGTTGTCGGGGCTGGAGTCGTTGCGCTCGGTCACCTCGCCGATGACGGCGAAGTCCTTGAGGTGGACCCCGCCCGCCGCGTTCGACTGGTTGATGAAGCTGGAGGAGTGCACGACGGAGTACCAGCTCCCGGCGCCCTGGAGCGTCACGTCCTCGACGCCGCTGAGCGAGGAGTTCACGGCGTAGTCCCCCTCCGGTATCCACACCGTGCCGCCCTTGGCGGCGGCGATCGCCTCGCGGAACGCCTGCGTCGAGTCGCCCTGACCGCTCGGGTCGGCGCCGTGGTCGACGACGGACACCGAACCGGCGGGCCGCGTGGCGGGCGCGGCGACCTGCTCGAAGTCCGCGACGTCCACGGTCACCTCGGCCGAGGCGGTGAGCGTCACGGTGTCGCCCGCCGCGAGGTCCTGGCCGAGCAGCACGCGCGCGTTGTCGAGCAGGTGGTGCGTCTTGGCGCCCACGATCCAGGGGGTGTCCACGTAGGAGTACTTCGAGGTGAGCGCGAGCTTCGCGTCGCTCGCCTCCCCGTTGACGGCGAGCGCGAGGTCCCCGGTCCGCCCGTCGGCGATGTTGTACGCGACCGTGAGGGCGTTCGCCGCCCGCGGCACGGTGAAGGTGATGCTCTGCCCGGCCCCGAGCCGGACCGCGCGCCGCCCGGAGGACTCGGAGGCCACGGTCCCCTGCGTGTCATCGGGGCCGATGACGGTGCCCGCGCTCTCGGCGTCCTCCGCCTCCACGGAGGTGAAGGGGAGCGAGGCACCGGCCGCCGCGGCGGCGGGGCGCGGGGCGACGGGGCGGGGCGCGGCGCTCGCGGTGGGCGCGAGCAGCGCGGCGGTGGTCGCCGCGGCGGCGACGGCGACCGCGAGGGGGAGCAGTCGCCGGGGTGCGGAGGGGGGAGTGGCCGAGCTGGTGGTCATGGGCATGTCACTCGGGACGGCAGTGCGCTTTTCGCTGGCACGCATGGAGTGGTGCGCCTTCCTGTGGGGGGAGGAACGCCCGCCGTGGGCACGGTGGGGCGGCCTAGGCGGGCCTCACCCTAGGTGTGTCGTGCGCGTCACAGCAAGGCATCAACAAGGTTTCGTGAATTCCTGCTGACACAGTGGAAGTTTTCGAGGTTCGCACACACTCCGCAGCCCCGGTCCCCGACCTGCGGACTTCCGTCCTTCGGCCCTCGTGACGTGCTTCCGAGGGGCTTTCAGGGCGCACGGACCTGCCGGTCCCGGCCGTGAAGCGCTTGCCGGGCGTCCGGACCTCTGTGGAAGCGCATCACCGCACGACGTCGGATAACAAGCAAGAGCTGCGTTAATCTTGCGGTCATGACGCGACGAATTGCTCAGGTGGCCAAGAAGGTCGGGGTCAGCGAAGCAACGGTGAGCCGGGTGCTCAATGGGCGGCCCGGCGTCGCCGAGGCCACCCGGCAGTCCGTGCTGACGGCCCTCGACGTCCTCGGTTACGAGCGGCCGACCCAGCTGCGCGGGGAGCGTGCCCGCCTCGTCGGGCTCGTCCTGCCCGAACTCCAGAACCCGATCTTCCCCGCCTTCGCCGAGGTGATCGGCGGCACCCTCGCCCAGCAGGGGCTCACCCCCGTGCTGTGCACCCAGACCAAGGGCGGGGTCTCCGAGGCCGACTACATCGAACTCCTCCTCCAGCAGCAGGTGTCCGGGGTGGTGTTCGCGGGTGGTGCCTACGCCCAGGCCGACGCCTCGCACGAGCACTACCGGGTACTCGCCGACCGGCAGATCCCCGTGGTGCTCATCAACGCCGCCATAGAGACCCTCGGTTTCCGCACCGTCTCCTGCGACGACGGCGTGGCGCTCGAACAGGCGTGGCGCCACCTCGCCTCGCTCGGCCACGAGCGCATCGGGCTCGTGCTCGGCCCCGAGGGCCACATGCCCTCGCGACGCAAGCTCGTGATGGCCCGCGCGGTGGCGCGCGCGGCGGGCGGCGAGCTGCCGCCGGAGCGCGTGGTGCGCGCGATGTTCTCGCTGGAGGGCGGCCAGGCCGCCGCCTCGCGCCTGCTCGACCAGGGCGTCACGGGAATCATCTGCGCGAGCGACCCGCTCGCCCTCGGCGCGGTGCGTGCCGCCCGCAGGCGCGGCCTCGACGTCCCCGGACAGGTCTCCGTCGTCGGCTACGACGACTCGGCCTTCATGAACTGCGCGGAGCCGCCGCTCACCACCGTGCGCCAGCCCATCGAGGCGATGGGCCGCGCCGCCGTGGAACTTTTGAGCCTCCAGATCGGCGGGCGCACCGTCCCGCCGGGCGAACTGCTCTTCGAGCCCGAACTCGTCGTGCGCGGCTCGACGGGACAGGCCCCGCGCAACGGCTGAACAGAGCACGCGGGGGCGGTACGGGGACGGGGCGGACACCACGCGGTGTCCGCCCCGTCCCCGTACCGCCCCTCCCTCATCCGTGCCGGGCCCCGTCCCGTCAAGTCCCCGGACAGTGCGGAGTCCATAACTTTCAGAACACCGTCCGGTCTCCGTCAGGTCTTCGCCCTTGAGCGCGCACTCCGGAGCGTGTCCGTCCGGCCGTGCGCAACCGGGCGGAGTGACGCATTCCACGCCCCGTACGGGAACGTTCCGGGGCACTCTGAGGGGGCCGCCGTCCCCCTCGCCCGAGGGTCCCCCGTTTGTGGCGCCGTGCCAGGTCACAGCAGGATCACGACCGCCGAACCCGCTGCTCAGAGGCCCCCTCGGGGCGCCCGTGCGCGGGCCGGGGGCGCGGCACACCACCGGCCGCTCACAGATAGCCCCTGCGGGTACCCGCCCTCGGCCGCATCCATGCCGCTGTCAAAGAATTGCGAAATCGCGGCGACATCTTGCGGACATTCGTGGTTAGTGATTGAGTGAGCGCCGCCACACAGCGAAGCAGCTGTGGGTTTCCCATCCCTAGAGGGGTCCACCGATGAGAAGCTCCGGGTTCCGCCGTACTTGTACCGTTGCTGTTGTGTCCGCCCTGGCGCTGACGAGCCTGGCCGCCTGCGGCTCGGACGACGACAGCAAGGGCAGCTCCGCCGGCGGCAAGACGAAGATCACCGTCAACTGCGAGCCGCCGAAGAGCGCCAAGATCGACCGGAAGAGCTTCGAGGACGACATCGCGGCGTTCGAGAAGGCCAACAAGGACATCGACGTCACCGCGCACGACGCCTTCCCCTGCCAGGACCCCAAGACCTTCGACGCCAAGCTCGCCGGCGGCCAGATGGAGGACGTGTTCTACACGTACTTCACCGACGCCAAGCACGTCGTGGACATCAACCAGGCCGCGGACCTGACGCCGTACGTCAAGGACCTCAAGTGGTTCCAGGACATCCGGCAGGAACTGCGCGACGTCTACACCGTCGACGGCAAGGTCTACGGGGTGCCGCGCACCAACTACTCGATGGGCCTCATCTACAACAAGGCGCTCTTCAAGAAGGCCGGCCTCGACCCCGAGAAGCCCCCGGCCACATGGGAAGAGGTCCAGGCCGCCGCGAAGAAGATCGCCGGTCTCGGCAACGGCACCGTCGGCTACGCCGACTACAGCGCCCAGAACCAGGGCGGCTGGCACTTCGGCGCCGAGATCTACTCGCAGGGCGGCTCCCTCGTCACCGAGGACGGCAAGAAGTCCGCGGTCAACACCCCCGAGGGCAAGGCCGTTCTGCAGAACCTCAAGGACATGCGCTGGCGCGACAACTCGATGGGTAGCAAGCAGCTGCTCATCATCAACGACGTGCAGCAGATGATGGGCTCCGGCAAGCTCGGCATGTACCTCTCGGCGCCGGACAACATCCCGATCCTCGTCAAGGAGAAGGGCGCGAAGTACGAGGACCTCGGCCTCGCCCCGATGCCCGGCGGCAAGGGCACCCTCGCGGGCGGTGACGGCTACATGTTCAACAAGAAGGCCACCCCCGCGCAGATCAAGGCCGGCCTGAAGTTCCTGGAGTTCCAGACCAACACCCCCGGTCAGGGCCTGAACAACTGGAAGCGCGCCGCCGCGAACAAGGCCCCGGTCGGCCTGCCCGAGCCGCGCCTGTGGACCGGTGAGCGCGACCAGAAGGACCTCGCGCTCAAGAAGCAGTACGCCAACATGCCGGTCGAGAACTACCAGGCGTTCATCGACGGCGCCGACACCGTCAAGCCGAAGCTGGAGCCGGCCGGCGCCCAGCAGATCTACACCGTCCTCGACTCGGTCGTCTCCTCCGTCCTCACCAAGAAGGACGCGAACATCGACCAGCTCCTCAAGGACGCGGACTCCAAGATCAACGGCATTCTCGCCCGAGGCTGACCACACCCATGAAGACTGCTCAGGCACCTCAGCGGTCCGCCGCGGCGCCGCCCCCTTCCACCAAGGGGGCGGCCCGCCCGGCGGGCCACGCGCGCGCCGACCGCTGGCGCCGCGCCCTCGTCCACAACCTCCGCGCCTACGCCTTCCTCATCGGCGGCATCGTCTGTTTCGCGGTGTTCTCGTGGTACCCCGCGATCCGCGCGATCATCATCTCGTTCCAGAAGTACATCCCCGGCTCCGACCCGGAGTGGGTGGGCTTCGACAATTTCACGGCGGTCTTCCACGACCCGGAGTTCGCGACCGCCTGGAAGAACACGGCGATGTTCACCGTGTTCGCGCTGGTCATCGGCTTCGCCGTGCCCTTCCTCATGGCGCTGGTGCTCAACGAGCTGCGCCACGCGAAGAGCTTCTTCCGGATCGTCGTCTACCTCCCGGTGATGATCCCCCCGGTCGTGAGCGCGCTGCTGTGGAAGTGGTTCTACGACCCGGACGCGGGCTTGATCAACGAGGTCCTGCGCTTTCTCCATCTGCCCACCTCGGACTGGATCTTCAGCGCCGACACCGCCCTCGTCTCCCTCGTCCTCGTCTCGACCTGGGCGAACATGGGCGGCACCGTCCTCATCTACCTCGCGGCCCTCCAGGGCATCCCGGGCGAGCTGTACGAGGCGGCCGAGCTGGACGGCGCGAACATCTTCCAGCGCGTGCGGCACGTCACGATCCCGCAGACCCGGTTCGTGATGCTCATGCTGATGCTCCTCCAGATCATCGCCACGATGCAGGTGTTCACCGAACCCTTCGTCATCACCGGCGGCGGCCCCGAGGCATCGACCACCACCGTGCTCTACCTGATCTACAAGTACGCCTTCAGCTACCAGAACTTCGGCGGGGCCTGCGCCCTGAGCGCGATGCTCCTCGTACTGCTCAGCCTGTTCTCCGCGGTTTACCTGTGGCTCACCCGGACCAAGGACTGAGAGGAGACCGCGCAGATGACCGCCGTCCTGCCGCCCACCGAAGCGGCCCCCGTGCCCCCCACGCGCCGCGACAGGCGTCGCGAGAAGCGTGAGAACGGGCCGTCCATCCGCACCCTTGTCTCGCCGCTGGCCCTCGCCAGCACCAAGGGCAAGGTCCTGTACTGGACGTTCTTCACGCTCATCGTGATCGCCTTCGCGCTCGCCTTCCTCTTCCCCGTGTACTGGATGGTCACCGGGGCGGCGAAGCCGGCCGGTGAACTCACCCGGACGCCGCCCACGCTCTTCCCCGAGCACTGGAAGTTCTCCAACTACACCGACGCGTGGGACCAGATGGACCTGCCCACGCACCTGTGGAACACGGTCGTGCAGGCCGTCGGCGCCTGGGCCCTCCAGATCGTCTTCTGCACCGCCGCCGCGTACTCCCTCTCCAAGCTGAAGCCCGCCTTCGGCAAGGTCGTGCTCGGTGGCATCCTGGCCACGCTCATGGTGCCCGCGCAGGCGATGCTGGTCCCCAAGTACCTCACCGTCGCCGACCTGCCGCTCATCCACGTGAGCCTGCTCAACGACCCGCTGGGCATCTGGCTCCCCGCCGTCGCCAACGCCTTCAACCTGTACCTGCTGAAGAACTTCTTCGACCAGATACCCCGGGACGTCCTGGAGGCCGCCGAGATCGACGGCGCCGGCAAGCTCCGCCAGCTCTGGTCGATCCTGCTCCCGATGTCCCGCCCCGTCCTCGCCGTCGTCTCCATCCTCGGCCTGGTCGCGGTCTGGCAGGACTTCCTGTGGCCGCTCATGGTCTTCTCGGACACCGACAAGCAGCCCATCAGCGTGGCGCTCGTGCAGTTCTCGCAGAACATCTCGCAGTCCACGCAGATCGGGGCCATGGTCATCGCGTCGATCCCGATGCTCCTGGTCTTCCTGGTCTTCCAGCGGCACATCATCGCCGGCATCTCCGCCGGTTCCACCAAGGGCTGACGACCGCACCGGCCCGCCCCGCGCTCGCGGCGGGGCCGGCCCGCAGCCCTCTTTCGCCCTGCGCGCCGCCGCCCCCTTCTCCGACCCCGCTGCGGGGGCGGTGGCGCGCAGCCCACGACGTCCGGCTCGGCGCCGTACCGACGCCGCCGGGCCGACGAGGGAATGACACCGCCTCACGTCACGGCGCCGCGGGCACGCCCCGCCGACGCCCGAAAGGACATGCAACGATGGAAGGCAGCTCCCGGGAGCCCGCAGGGCCCGACTGGTGGCGTTCGGCCGTCATCTACCAGGTCTATCCGCGCAGTTTCGCGGACGGCAACGGCGACGGCACCGGCGACCTGGCGGGTGTCCGCGCCAAGCTGCCGTACCTCGCCGAACTCGGTGTCGACGCGATCTGGTTCACCCCCTGGTACCTCTCCCCGCTCGCCGACGGCGGATACGACGTCGCCGACTACCGGACGATCGACCCGGCCTTCGGCACCCTCGCCGAGGCCGAGAAACTCATCGACGAGGCCCGCGCGCTCGGCATCCGCACCATCGTCGACATCGTCCCCAACCACGTCTCCGACCAGCACGCCTGGTTCCGGGCCGCGCTCAAGGCGGGTCCCGGCAGCCCGGAGCGGGAGCGCTTCCACTTCCGGGCGGGGCGCGGCGAGCACGGCGAGCTGCCGCCCAACGACTGGCCCTCGCAGTTCTCCGGGGACACCTGGACCCGGGTCGAGGACGGCGAGTGGTACCTGCACCTCTTCACGCCGCAGCAGCCCGACCTCAACTGGGACCACCCCGACGTCCGCAAGGAGCACGAGGACGTCCTGCGCTTCTGGTTCGAGCGCGGCGTCGCGGGCGTACGGATCGACTCGGCAGCCCTCGTCGCGAAGGACCCGGCGCTGCCCGACTACGTCGAGGGCGTCGACCCCAACCCGTACATCGACCGCGACGAGCTGCACGACATCTACCGCTCGTGGCGCCGCGTCGCCGACGAGTACGGGGGTGTCTTCGTCGGCGAGGTGTGGATGCCGGACGCCGAGCGCTTCGCGCGCTACCTGCGCCCCGACGAGCTGCACACCGCCTTCAACTTCAACTTCATGAGCTGTCCCTGGGACCGCGACCAGCTCCGCGAGGCCATCGACAGCACCCTCGCCGAGCACGCCCCGGTCGGCGCCCCCGCGACCTGGGTGCTCTGCAACCACGACGTGACCCGGACCGTGACCCGCTACGGCCGCGCCGAGGACACCGGCTTCGCCTTCGAGCGCAAGCGCTTCGGCGTCCCGAGCGACCTCGCGCTCGGCACCCGCAGGGCCCGCGCCGCGGCCCTGCTCTCGCTCGCGCTGCCCGGCTCGGTCTACGTCTACCAGGGCGAGGAACTGGGCCTGCCTGAGGCGGACATCCCCCTCGACCGCGTCGAGGACCCGATGTACTTCCGCTCCGAGGGCGTCGACCCGGGTCGGGACGGCTGCCGCGTCCCGCTCCCGTGGACCGCCGACGCGCCGTACAGCGGCTTCGGTTCCACCACCGAGCCGTGGCTCCCGCAGCCCGAGGGCTGGTCGGCCTACGCGGCCGACGCGCAGGCCGCCGACCCCGGCTCGATGCTCTCGCTCTACCGCGCGGCGATCCGGGTGCGGGCCGTCGAGGCGGGCTTCGGCGACGGGCCCATCGAGTGGCTGCCCGAGACGCCGGGCGTGCTCGCCTTCGCGCGTCCCGGCGGGCTCCTGTGCCTCGTCAACCTCGGTGCCGCGCCGGTCGCGCTGCCCGCGCACGAGAACGTCCTGCTCGCGAGCGGCCCGCTCGACGAGGGCGGCCTGCTCCCGACGGACACGGCGGTGTGGCTGCGGCGCTGAGCCGCGCGGACGACCACCGCGAGGACTCCGGGACGGACCGGGCGCGCGCCTGACCGCGCGCCCGGTCCCTCCCGGAAGGGGCCGGGGCAGGCCGCCGGAGGCGACACCGGCGGCCGTGTCCCCGGACGGGCGGGTACGGAATGCGGGCGCGCCCGGTGGGGGAGAGGATGGCCGGCGGTGCCGGTCGCCGGGCCCGCGCCGTGGCCCGTACCCGCCCCGGGGAGTACGTCCCCGGGCCCCGCCGCGCGCCGCGGCGGCCCGCTCGCCGGAGTGCTCCCCTCATGCCCCTGCCCCAGGACGTGCTGCTCGACGGCCTCCTCCGCCGCTACCGCCGGCAGGAGCACCGTGTCCGGCGCGCCCCCGCCGACCTGCGCGAACGCCGCCGCCTCGAAGAGACGGCCGATGCCCTGCGCGTCCTCACCGGGCGCCCCACCACGGCCGAGGCCGTCGCCCACGTGCTCCGCGACGCGGGAACGGGACGCCTCGGCGGTCCCCGGAACGGCGCCGCAACCGAAATGTGACCCGCGTCACAGGATTGTGCGAGGATGAGTGGGGCACAAGGACATCGACGCAAGCTCGGAAACGACCCTCCCCCCCGGGTCCCCGAGCTGCCAGCGGCCCCGCCGCCCTCCTTCCCCCGAGGGCACGGCGGGGCCGCATTTCTTCGTACCGGCCGCGTACCGCCGACCCGTACAGCCCGCCGCGCACCGCCGAGCCGTACCGTCCGCACCGCGTACCGCTGAGCCGTATGGCCCGCCGCGCACCTCCGCCGCGCACCGGCCGCGACCAGCGGCCTCGTGGGGCCGGCCCGAACAACCCTTCGTGTGACCGCGACCTGTGCGGGTACGCGAAGGCGGTCCCCACCGGATGCGAAGCGAGAGGAGAGCCGCCGTGCACGACAGCGCAGCGCACCCCACCCCGATACCCACCCCGCCCCCGCCCCCGGAGGGCGAGGTGCGCACCCACCTGTCGGGCAGGCCGCGGGTGGGGAGCGACGAGGCCGAGGCCCCGCAGCCGCCCGATCCCGAGTGGCCCGCGGGGAACGTCGTACGAGGACTGGACTGAGGAGGAACGCATGGGTGAGCATCCGCCGAAGGCCCCGGGGGAGCACGGCCGTCCCCTGGTGCCCAGAGACCTGCCCGACCAGCAGCGCACCCCCGGCGAGGACCCGCTCGATGTGTCCCCGCCCCCGGCGCGCGACGGCAGCGAGGAGCTGCCCGACACCGACGAGGGCGGGACGGGGCGGGCCGGGCGCCCACACACGGGGGACGCCCACGGGACCGGACCGGCCCCGCGGGAATCGAGTGGCTGACGGCCCCGGTCGCGCCGCGACGCCAGGCGGCGCACGCTGGAGAAGAAGCGGGGAACGGCCACCGTCACGCCCTCACGACGGGAGGAGCACCACCATGGATCAGGACCAGTCCGCACAGGTTGTCGTGGAACTGCAGGGCTGCTCGGCGCGCGACGCCGACGCCGTCCTCACCGCCCTGGCCGGAGCCTTCGGCACCGACCGCGCGGCGAGCGACACCCCGAGCGAGACACCGGGGGAGCGCCCCACGGTCTGGAGCGCCACCTTCGACACCTCCGACCGCAGGGGCCGCACCTCTCCGGTGCGCATCGACGCCGCGCTCGACCTCACCGCGCAGGGCGGCTACCACGCGGTCACCGACCTCCAGGAAGCCCTCGACGAGGTCTACGCGGTCGAGGTGCTCGGCTCCGCGTCGGGGGACCAGGAGAAGGAGATCCAGCTCCGGCTGACCCCGGCCTGACCACCCCCGTCCGGGACGGACGGGCGCTCCGGCCGGGGCGCCCGGGTCACCCCGTGAAGATCTCCACGACCGACCAGATCGCCAGACCCGCCATGCAGATCCCGCCGATCCGCTGCACCGTCTTGAGCGGCACGCGCTTCGCGATGAACCGCCCGGCGAGCAGCGCGAGCGCCGACACGCTCATGAGCGCCGCCCACGAGCCGATCGCGACCGAGAGCGTGCCGCGCGAGGCCGCGAGGTTGGCCGTGGTGATTTGCGTCAGGTCGCCCCACTCGCTGATGAAGACCGCCATGAACGCGGTCGTCCACACGGGCCAGAACCCGGTGACCCCGCGGCTGCCCGCCGCGTCCTCGTCGTCCTCCTCGTCCCCCGCGTCGGCGCGGAAGAGAAGGACGGCGCCGAAAGCGAAGAGCAGCGCGGAGACGAGCGAGACGATCCAGGAGGGCGCGAGCCCGATGAGGCTGCCCGCCGCGCACGCGATCACGACGTGCACGAGGAAGGCGCTGGAGGTGCCGAGCCACACGTAGAGGGGCCGCATGCGCGTGCCCATCGCCAGCGAGGCGAACATGGTCTTGTCGGGAAGCTCGGCGAGGAAGATGAGGCCGAAGGCCGTGACGATGGCGAGCGGATCGAGAGACATCGAAGCGGTGCCGGTCTTTCGTGAACGGGGCCGCGGCCGCGATCCGTGCGCCGCCCGGCGGGAAGGACCACTCGGCCACGGCACGACGAACGCGCCCACGGGGTCGCGGGCACGGTCCTGCCTGGCCGAAGGTCTCGTCCACCGCCCGGCGTGCCGGGCGGCCCGGTCGCCGGGCCCGCGTCCGCCTCCCGGCGTACGCACGGCCAGTATGTCGACATACCGGTATCGCGGGACTACTCCCCTTCGTCGCCGCCAAGACTAACAAGCCCGTACGGGTGCCCGGGACCACACCCCGAGCACCCGTACCGGCCCCTTCAGCGCCGCCCGTCCACCGGGACGCCGCGCACGACCCGCAACAGGTACTCCTCGCGGCGCAGCGGATCGGCGTCGGTACGGGAGCGCTCGGGGACCGGGCCGCGCACCGGGCGGTACGCGGCGAACTCCGTCTCCAGGACGCCCTCGCCCCGGCTCGGACCCGGCAGCAGCCGCCCCAGCTCGTGCACGTGCGCCGCCGGGATCTCGCCCTCGACGGTGTACGTGCCGCCCGCCGCGCGCGGCGCGCCCGGTACGGCGCCGAGCCGTCCCAGCAGCGGCAGCACCGCCCCGTACGCCTCGGCGGGGACCTCCAGCCGGAAGTGGTGCACGGGCTCCTCGACGACCGTGCCCGCCGCGCGCAGCGCCGTCATGAGGACGAGCGGCGTCAGAAGCCGGAAATCGCCCGCCGTGGACGACATCGACTTGTCGAAGACCGCGTGGCTGTGGCTCTGGCGCGGCCAGTACCCGGAGCGGACGAGCGTCACCTCGCAGTCCACGACCGGCCAGCCCCGCAGCCCCTCGCCGAGCACCGTGCCGACCGTCTCCTCGATCGCCTTCAGGAACGCCGGGGGCAGCGAGCCCAGCTCGATGCCGAGCCGGAAGACGGTCCCCGTCCCGGGCGTGCGGGGACGGACCCGCAGCCCGATCGTGGCGAGGAAGGGATTGCCGTCCCGCTCGCCGACCTCGACGGCGCTCCCCTCGCCGCGCACGCGCTCCACGCACAGCGGGCGGCTCGCCCGGAAGCCGGCCCGGACCCCGTACTCCTCCAGGAGCGTCGTCGCGATGACCTCCTTCTGCACCTCGCCGTAGAGCGAGACGGAGATCTCCTCGCGCGCCGGGTCGCGGCGCAGGCCGATGAGCGGGTCCTGCTCGGCGAGTTCGCTCAGCGCCGGCCACAGGGCGAGCGCGTCGCGGCGCTCCTCGGGGACGACGACGCTGCTCAGGCTCGGCGGGGCGAAGGCGGTCGCGGAGGCCGTCGCGCGGGCCGCGTCGTCGGCGGGGCCCGCCCCGATGCGGTCACCGATGCGGAGGCCGGGGAGGCCGTGGACGAGCGCGATCTGCCCGGCGCGTGCCTCCCGGGCGGGGACGGGCCCGCCGTCGGCGAAGACGTCGAGACCGGTGAGCACCGCGCTCCTGCCGTCCGCGCCGTACGGCACCCGTTCGCGCACCGCGAGCGTGCCCGCGTGCAGCCGCGCGTACGCCCGGCGCTCGCCGCCCGGTCCGCGCTCGATCTTGAAGACCGAGGCCGACAGCGGTGCCTCCGCCCCGCCCCGCGCGACCGGCAGCAGTTCCGCGAGCGCGGCCCGCAGCTCGGCGATCCCCGCGCCCGTGAGCGCCGAGCCGTACAGCACGGGGTGGACCCGCGCCGACGCGACCGCGCGGCGCAGTTCCCCGCGCAGGCGGGCGGGGGAGAGGCCGCCGTCGAGGTACGCGCCGAGCAGCGCGTCGTCCCGCGCGGTCAGCACCTCGGCGAGCGCCTCGGTGTGTGCGGGCTCGTCCGGCGCGTACGGGAGGAAACGCGCCCCCGGCGTCCCGGCCCCGTCCGGCACGCCCAGCGCGACGACCGCCGGGTCGAGCCGTGCCCGCAGCTCGCCGAGCAGCTCGCGCGCCCCGCGCCGGTCGATCTTGTTGACGAAGAGCAGCGTGGGGATGCCGAGCCGCCGCAGCGTGCGCAGCAGTACCCGCGTCTGCGGCTGCACCCCCTCGACGGCGGAGACGACGAGGACGGCCCCGTCGAGCACCGCGAGGACCCGCTCCACCTCCGCGATGAAATCCGGGTGGCCCGGGGTGTCCACGAGGTTGACGGTGCGGTCGCCGAGCGGGAAGGAGACGACGGCCGCCTTGATGGTGATCCCGCGCCGCCGCTCCAGGTCGAGGGAGTCGGTACGGGTCGTGCCCGCGTCGACGCTGCCGGGCTCGTCGAGCAGCCCGGCGGCGTGCAGGAGTCGCTCGGTCAGGCTGGTCTTACCGGCGTCGACGTGGGCGAGGACGCCGAGGTTGAGATGGTCGTGCGAGTGCACCCAGGTGCTCCGTGAGGTCGGAAGGGACTGCGATGGCCTGCGGAACGAACCAGTGGGCAGCGCGCATGGCGGACCTCCTCGAACGGATACGGGTACGACGCCCGCCGGGACCCTGACGGACCCCGCGCGGACCGGGGAATCGTGCGCGGAAGCGGGTGCGCCCCGCAAGCGGATTTCCCCGCCCGTCCCCCGTACGGGTGCCTAGGATCAACGACCGTGGACAGACACCTCGCCTTCGACCGCCTGCACAACTTCCGTGACCTGGGCGGCTACCGCGCCGCCGGGGGACACGTCACGCGGGGCCGCGTGCTCTACCGCTCCGACAACCTCGCCAAGCTCCACGAGCCCGCGGCCGTCGCCGACCGCGCGCGCTTCGACGCGCTCGGCATCCGCACCGTCGTCGACCTGCGCCACGGCTGGGAGATCGCCCGCACCGGCCGCGTCCCCGCGCGCGAGGGACTCGCCTTCCATCACCTCGGCATCGAGCACCGCGCCTGGGACCAGGCCGCCACCGGGCCGCTCCCCGACCCCTGGCGGTACCTCGCCGACAAGCTCGGCGAGATCTTCGCGGACGGCGGCAAGGAGATCGCCCAGGTCATCGACGTCCTCGCGCACGCCGAGGGCCCCGCCGTCTTCCACTGCGCCTCCGGCAAGGACCGCACCGGGATCGTCGCCGCGCTCGTCCTCACCCTCCTCGGCGTCGACCGCGACACCGTCGCCGCCGACTTCGCCCTCACCGAGCACGCCACCGCGGGGCTGCGCGCCGACTGGTCCGCGCGCAACGGGGGTCGCGCCCCCGGCTGGGAGCACTACGGACGCGCCCCCGAGGCCGTCGTCCGCCACCTCCTCGACGACCTGGACCGCGACCACGGCGGCGTCGCCGCCTACGTCGCGGCGCACGGCGTCCCGGGGACGACCGTCGCGGCCCTGCGCGCCCGCTTCCTCGTACCCGCCCCGGAGCCCTCCCGCGCGCCCACCGAAGGGTCCGCCCGAGCGGACGGCTGAATATTTGTCCGGCACCCGCTCGGCAGGTTTGGGGTTTGACATGCCGTCCGCGCGGTCACATCGAGTGCCATGCCCCGTATCGGATACACCCTCATGACCGAACAGGCAGGCCCCCGCGAGCTGGTGGCGCACGCGGTCGGTGCCGAGGAGGCCGGATTCGACTTCTCCGTCATGTCCGACCACTACTTCCCCTGGCTGCGGGAACAGGGCCACGCGCCCTACGCCTGGAGCGTCCTCGGCGCCGTCGCGCAGGCCACCGAGCGCCTGCCGCTCATGACGTACGTGACCTGCCCGACCGTGCGCTACCACCCGGCGGTCATCGCCCAGAAGGCCGCGACCGTCCAGCTCCTGTCGCAGGGCCGCTTCCGTCTCGGCCTCGGCTCCGGCGAGAACCTCAACGAGCACGTCGTCGGGCGCGGCTGGCCGGCCGCGCGGGTCCGCATCGAGATGCTGGAGGAGGCCGTCGGCATCATCCGCGCCCTGCTCGACGGCGAGACCGTCCACCACGACGGGAAGCACTTCAGCGTCCAGGACGCCAAGCTGTGGGACCTGCCCGAGACCGCCCCGCCGATCGGCGTCGCCGTCTCCGGACCCCGCTCCTGCGCCCTCGCCGGCCGCCTCGCCGACCTCGTCATCGCCACCGAGCCCAAGGCGAGACTCCTCGCCGACTTCGACCGTTTCGGCGGCACGGGCAAACCCCGCGTCGGCCAGCTCCCCGTCTCCTACGACCCCGACCGCGAGGCCGCGCTCACCCGCGCCCACGAGCAGTTCCGCTGGTCGCTCGGCCCCTGGCCGGTCAACGCCGAGCTTCCGGGCCCCGTCTCCTTCGACGGGGCCACGAGCAGCGTCACCCGTGAGGACGTCGCCGCCGCGATCCCGTGCGGCGACGACGTCGACGCCTTCGTCGAGGCGGTACGCGCCTACACCGACGCCGGCTTCGACGAGATCGCCCTCGTCCAGGTCGGCGGCGCCCACCAGGAACCCTTCCTGCGCTGGGCACGCGAACGGCTCCTCCCGGCGCTGCGGAGCCTGTGAGACGCGCGATCACTCACGGACCGGTACGGGTGCGCGGGCTCCGGTACGGGTGCGGTGCGCCGCCCGTCAGGGGCCGCCCCGCACCCGTACCGCCGCTCACTCGGCCGCCTCGGCGCGGTCCGACGTGACGTCGAGGACCCCGTCGAACTCCGAGAGCGAGGCGACGAGCGCGTACACGCTCCCCGCGCCCTCGACCTCCAGCCACACCGCTCGCGCCCCCGTCTCCAGCTCCTCCTCCTCGGCGAGGGGGTCCTTCTTCCTGGAGGGCCGGCCGGGCCGCTCCACGCTCACCTGCACGACCCGGAAGCCCATGTCGGTGCACTCCTTGAGCACACGGGAGAGCACCCCGCTCCCCGAGCGGTAGCTCAGCGTCAGACCCGCCTGCTCGACCGAGGAGAGCGCGGGCAGCCACCGCGTGAGCCACGGGTAGCCCCACACGACGAGGAAGTGCACGAGCGTCGCCGCGAGCGCGAGCAGCGGCAGCCCGCCCCCGCAGGCCATCCCGATCGCACACGTCAGCCACACGGTCGCCGCCGTCGTCAGCCCCCGTACCGCGTCCCGCCGTACGAAGATCAGACCGCCGCCGATGAACCCGATCCCCGAGACGATCTGCGCCGCGACCCTCGACGGGTCGAAGGACACGTTCTCCAGCCCGAGGACCGCGTTGAAACCGTGCTGCGAGACCTCCATGAACAGGGCGCTGCCCACCCCCACCAGCGTGTGGGTGCGCAGGCCCGCGCTCTTCTGCTGCACCGCCCGCTCGGCGCCGATGAGCGTCGAGAGCAGCAGCGCGAGACCGATCTCGGCGAACTGACGGGCACCCTGCCCGGCCGCCGGATCGAAGAGCGACATCGCCAGCGCCTGCATCCGCCCACCTTCCTTCCGCGCACGGCCGCCCGCGCCGCGGCCTCCGCCCGGCACCGGCCCCGTACGCACTGTCGTCACCGGCCGCCGCCGAGCCTATCCACGCCCCACGCTGTGACCCCCCTCACACGCGGCGCCATGTGTGCGGCCCCATGACCGGGGTATCCGGCGAGAGCCGGGCACAGCGACGCGTCCCGGAGGCACACGCGCACGGGGGGCTGGAGACCATGAACGAGCACACGACGACAACGCTTTATCCCGCGTCGGAGTACGCCTGCGTGGCGGACGGCGCCGAGGCCGCCGGGGACCCCGCGCCCACCCGGCCCCTGCACCACGTCGCGCACTTCGACGGCACCCCCGGCAGCGTCGCCGCCGCGCGCGCCGTCACCACGCGCTTCCTCCACCGCCTCGGCGCCGAGTGGTGCGCACGCGTCCCCGAGCGCACGACGGGGGACCTGCACCTCGTCGTCAGCGAACTCGCCACCAACGCCGAGCGCCACGCGGGCGGCTTCCACGCCCTCGAACTGACCGGCGACGCCACCCACGTCGTCGTCACCGTCCACGACACGAGCCCCGTCGCGCCGACCTTCCTGCGGCCCGACCCGGCCCGCGTCGGCGGCCACGGGCTGGAGATCGTCCGCGCGCTCAGCCGCGAGGTCCGCATCGCCCGCACCCCCGGCGGCAAGTCCGTGGGCGCGGTCGTCGACCTGCCCCACTGAGTCCGCGCCCCCCGGGGCCCGCCCCTTGGGCGCCGGATATCCTCCAGCGACACATCCGGCCGCCGGAAGGACCGCGCCCCTATGACGCCCGAGGCGCTCGCCGCCCTGATGGCCGGTCACGCCCACTCGCCGGCGGCCCAGGTCGCGCAGACCGCCCACCGCCTCGCGCTCGCCGCGCACTGGAAGCCGCGCCCCGGCGCCCGGCTCGTCGAGATCGGCTGCGGGCAGGGCGACACCACCGCCGTGCTCGCCGACCTGGTCGGCCTCACCGGGCACGTCCTCGCGACCGATCCCGGCCCGGCCGACTATGGCGCGCCCGTCACCCTCGGTGCCTCCCTGCGCCACCTCGCCGCGGGGCCGCTCGGCGACCGCGTCGAGCCCCGCCTCGGCCTCGACCTCGCGACCGCCCCGCCCGAGCCCGGCTTCGACGCCGTCGTCCTCGCCCACTGCTCCTGGTACGTGGCGGACGCCGCGACCCTGCGCCGCCTCCTGGAGCGCGCCCGGGACTGGGCGCCCGTCCTGCACTTCGCCGAGTGGGACCCCGAACCGAGCGCCCCGGGACAGCTCGCCCACCTCCTCGCCGTCCGCCTCCAGGCCCACCTGGTCGCCACCGGGCTGCGCGGCGACGGCAACATCCGCACCCCGTTCTCGCGCCCCCAGATCCTCCGCCTCCTCGCGGAGACCGGCTGGCACGCGGGCCCCGCCGTCCCCGTCCCCACCGACGGCCTCCAGGACGCGGACTGGGAGATCGACGCGGCCCGGTACTGGCTCGAAGAGGCCCGCGCCCAGGGCGAAGTGCCGCCCCACGCCCTGGACCTGGCCGAGAGCGAGGCCGACGTCCTGGCGGCGTGCGCGCGCCCGCGGGGCAACGCGTGCCTCCCGGCGTGGACGGTGACGGCGACGGCCTGACAGGGGCCGGGCGACCGAGCCGGACCGCGGCGGCCACCGCCGCAGTCCGGACGAGAGCACCGCGTTCCGCGCCCTCCGTGCGCCCCGCGCCCCCCGAACAGCCCGTGCTCAACCCCCGTCAGGCGGGTAGACGACCTCCAGGAGCGGGGGCGCGGGTCCTCGCGAGGGCGGGCAGGGAGCCTGGCATGAGTGACGACACGCGGAACCTGCTGATCGTGCTCGCCGTGCTCGCCGCGGCCGTGCTCGCCTTCGCCCTCGTCCTCGCCGTCCGCCTCGTGCGCACCCGCAGGACGCTGCGCGCCGCCGGGCTGCCCGCCGGCAAGCGCTGGGTCTTCTGGGGCGCCCTGCTCTACCTCGTCCTCCCCACCGACCTCGTCCCCGACCCCGTCTACCTCGACGACATCGGCGTCCTCCTCCTCGCCCTGCGCTCCCTGCGGGCCGGGGAAACGGGAGCGGCCGTACGGCACGTGGCGGGACGGGCGACGCGGGTCACGGGCGGCGGGCACAAGGAGGTGGGGCGGGCGCCCGGGGCGGGTTATCCGCCCCGGCGCGGGCAGTGACGCCGCGCGCGGGGACGGCGGCGCAGAGCGCCCGGTGCTCCCGCCGCCCGCCCCGACGCTGTCTCAGGCCGCCTCGCGTGCCGCCGCGGTGAGCAGCGCGGGCAGCCGCTCGGCGAGGTACTCGTACTCCTCGGGACGGTTGTAGACGTGCGCCGACAGCCGCAGGAATCCGCGCCCGTCCCACGACGTGATCGAGACCTCGCAGCGCAGTTCCGCGGCGACACGCCGCTGGAGCGCCGCCGCCCGGTCCGGATCCGTCGCGAGGACGGGCGCGAGGGGTATCAGCCGCATCGCCAGGGCCTCGTTCACGGTGACCCCCGAGAGGTCGGCGTGCAGGGCCTCGGCGAGGAGCGCCTGCGCCGCCGTGACCGTGCGGTCCATCGTCGCGCGCGCCGCGTCCCAGCCGCCGCGCTCCGCGAAGAACGCGAGCGAGCCGGGCACCGCGAGCCACCCCGTGACGTCCTGCGTGCCCTGCTCGTCGAAGCGGTGCGGGTACGGGTTCGGGGCGCCCCACGAGTTCACGAGCGGCACCAGGTCCTGCGCCACGTCCTCGGCGGCGACGAGCGCCGCCGTGCCGCGCGGGCCGCACACCCACTTGTGCAGGTTGCCCGTCCAGTAGTCGGCGCCCGAGGCGTGCCCCAGCGGATCGGCGAGCAGTCCGGGAGCGTGAGCCCCGTCGACCAGGACCCGCGCCCCGGCCGCGTGCGCCTCGGCGACGATCTCCGGGAGCGGGAAGAGGCGGGCGGTCGGCGAGGTGATCTGGTCCACCACGACGAGTTCCACCGGCGCCCCGGACCCCAGCTCCCGCGCGAACAGCGACCTGATGTGCTCCGTGGACGCGTCGAGCGGCACGTGCACGGTGTCCACGACGGCGCCGTGCAGCGCGGCGACGCGGCGCGCGCCCATCGCGACCGCGCCGTACGTGTGGTCCGTCATGAGGATGCGCGCGCCGCGCGTGAAGCGCAGCGAGGCGAGGACCGTGCTCGCGCCCGCGCTCGCGTTCGGCACGAAGGCGAGCGAGTCGGGCGCGGTGCGCAGGAAGGCGGCGACCGCGGCGCGCGCCGCGGCGATCCGCCCCGTCAGCGTCCGCCACCACGCGTCGGGATTGCTCTCCATCTCGGCGCGCAGCGCGGCGAGCCGGTCGAGCACGGGGCGCGGCACGGTGCCGAAGGAACCGTGGTTGAGGTGGCGTACCTCCGGGTCGAGCGCGAAATCGGCGGGACCCGGGGCCCCCGTCGCCTCGCTGCCGCTGGTCCCCGGCTTCTGCGCCTGCGTCGTCATCCCAAGCCTTTCCTCGGACGCGGCGCGCCTCGTGGCACGCCGCGTGTTCGAGGCTACGACGTGCGCGTTCCGGCGAGCAGCCCGGCGTACCTCTCCAGGTCGACGTTGCCGCCGGTCACCAGGACCCCGACCCGCTTGCCCCGCCACCGCTCCGCCTCCGCGTACAGCGCGGCGAGACCCAGCACGGCGGTCGGCTCGACGACGATCTTCAGGTACGTCGCGACGTCCCGCAGGCACGGCGCGAGGGCGTCGTCGGGGACCGCGAGGATGTCCGTCACCGCCTCCCTGACGAGGGGAAACGTCAGCTTGCCGAGCGCGAGGGTCTGCGCGCCGTCCGCGAGGGTGCGCGGCGGGTCGATCGTCACGATCTCGCCGCGCGCGAGCGACTGCCTGCCGTCGTCGCCCGCCTCGGGCTCCACGCCGAACAGCGCGCACCCCGGGGCGATCTCGCGCGCGACGAGCCCCGTGCCCGAGAGCAGCCCGCCCCCGCCGAGCGGCACGAACAGCGCGTCGAGCGGCCCTGTCTCCTCGATTAGCTCCAGGGCCGCCGTGCCCGCGCCCGCGATGATGTCGGGGTGGTCGAAGGGCGGCACGAAGACGAGTCCGCGCCGGGCGGCGAGGTCCGCCGCGATCGGCGCCGGGTCGCCCGCGTACCGGTCGTAGAGCACCACCTCGCCGCCGTAGCCCCGCGTCGCCGCGAGCTTGCTCTCCGGGGCGTCCTCGGGCATCACGATCGTCGCCTCGATGCCGAGCAGCCGCGCCGCGAGCGCGACCGCCTGCGCGTGGTTGCCCGAGGAGTACGCGACGACCCCCGCGGCCCGCTGGTCCGCGTCGAACCGGGACAGCGCGTGGTAGGCGCCCCGGAACTTGAAGGCGCCCATCCGCTGGAAGTTCTCGCACTTGAAGTGCACCTCCGCGCCTGTGCGCGCGTCGAGCAGCCGCGAGCGCAGCACCGGCGTGCGGTGCGCGACGCCCGCGAGGCGCGCGGCGGCGGCCACGACGTCCGGGTAGCGGGGGAGGGCGGCAGCGGGCACGGCGTCAGCGGTCATGCGCGCGAGCCTAGGACACGCCCGGGGCGGCCCGGCCCCGGGCCTACGCGGCCTTCCTGCGCGTGAAGCGGTCCAGCTCGCGGATGCCGAGGACCCGCGCGAACAGCAGGTACACGACCCCGGCCACGAGCAGCGCCGCCACGAGGGCGATCGCGAGGCCCAGCGTGCCGGGCCGCTCGGCGACCCGTACCACCACCGCCGCGGCGAGCGCGGCGGCGCCCGAGGCGACGAAGAGCCGGAAGTGCGCCGAGACGAGCTTGCCGCCGAGCCGTCTGCGGGTCTTCTTGCGCAGCAGCTTCGTCGTCACCACGAGGCCCACGAGGTAGCTCACGCCGTACGCCGCCGCCATCCCGACGACCGCCGACTTCGCCGGGAGCACGACGTGACACGCGTAGGCGAGCACGATGTTCACCGCCGCGATGAGCGCGGCCATGAAGAACGGCGTCCGCGTGTCCTCGAAGGCGTAGAAGCCGCGAAGGAGGACGAACTGCATCGAGAACGGGATGAGACCGGGCCCGAGCACCTGGAGCATCTGACCGAGCGGCACCGTCGTCTTGACCGCGCCGTGCTGGAAGAGCAGGACCGCGATCTCCGGGCCGAGCGCCGCGAAGAGGAAGGCGGCGGGCACGATGAACGCGTTGGTCATGCGCAGCGCCCGCGCGAGGTCCGCGCGCAACTGCCGCAGCTCCCCGGCGGCAGCCGCGCGGCTCAGCCGCGGCAGCAGCGCCGTCACCACGGACACCGTCACAAGCGACTGCGGGAGAATCCAGATCGTCTGCGCGTACGAGTACGCCGAGTACCCCGCGCCCGCGTCCGGCGCCTGCGTGTCGACGAGGTTCGCGTAGTGCGTCACGACCGTCATCGCCGTCAGGTTCGCGAGGACGAAGAGCAGCGTCCACCGCGCCGCCGCGAGCGAGGGACCGAGACCCGTGCCGCGCCAGTCGAAGCGCGGCCGGAAGCGGAAACCGGCGGCGCGCGCGAAGGGGATGAGCGCGAGCGCCTGCAGCGCGAGCGCGCCCGTCGTGCCGATCCCGAGCCAGCGCACGTGCAGCGCCGTGACACCCGCGACGTCCGAGGGCACCGTCAGCAGCGTCAGGTAGCCGCCGAACATCGCGATGAGGACGAAGTTGTTGAGGACGGGGGTCCACATCATCGCGCCGAAGCGCTCGCGGGCGTTGAGCACCTGCCCGTAGATCGCGTACAGCCCGTAGAAGAAGATCTGCGGCAGCAGGTACCGCGCGAACGTCACCGTGAGCTGGTACGCCTCGTGCTGGTCCGGGGTGTCGGGCAGGTACACGCTGACGATCTGCGGCGCCGCGAGCACCGCCGCGACCGAGCCGATGCCGAGCACCACCAGGACGAGCGTGACGAGCCGCTGCTCGTAGGCGAGGCCCCCGTCGGCGTCCCGCATCCTGGCCCGCACCAGCTGCGGCACGAGGACCGCGTTGAGCGCCCCGCCGATGAGCAGCGTGTACAGGCTCGTGGGAACCGTGTTCGCCGTGTTGTACGTGCTCGCGAGCAGACCCGTGCCGAGCGCGACCCCCTGCAGCACCTGGCGGATCAGTCCCGTCGCCCGCGACGCCATCGTGCCGGCCGCCATGAGCAGCGAGGAACGTGCGAGTCCGCTCTTCTTCTTGTGCCGCCCCCGAGCCTGCACACCGCCGGGGGCGGTGCGTATCCCCTCCGTCATGACGGGCACTCTATGGGGTCGCCGTTCCCGTCCTGTGACCGGTGGGCCCAGCAAGGCCCTTCCCACCTGGTGAAACGCCCGTCCCGTCCCGTCCCGTCCCGCTCTGCGCCGCGGGCCCGGACACGAGCGTCGCCCAGCCGCACAGAGCGAAGGGCACGACGAAGTAACCGAAGCGCGAGGCGGGCGCGAGCGCGAAGGCGGCGCCCAGCCCCACCGCGAGCCGCACCGCCGCCGCACCCGCCGTACGCGGCGGCCTGCGCAGGAGCCACCACCCCACGGCGCCCGCCGCGAGCAGCAGCACCACCAGCGCGCACCACCACCCGGCGGGACCGAGCCCCGCGAGCAGCCGGCCGGGCAGCGGGCTCGCCGCCGGCGTCGCGAGCCGCCCGTGCCCCGAGGGGAACGCGAAGACCTGCTCCACGAGCACCCCGGGAGAAACGAGGACCCAGGGCAGGACGAGGACGGCGAGCGGGACGCAGGTGCCGAGGGCGAGGGGGGCGAGGACGGACGTGCGGCGACGGGTACGGGTCCGCCCGGCGAGCAGCACGGCCGCCACCGCGAGCGCCGGGCACACCGTCCACTTCACCGCGCACCCGAGACCGAGCACGATACCCGCCCACCCCGCCCGCCCCCGCCCCGCGAGCGCGAGCCCGAGGACGCACACCCCCGCCACCGGCAGGTCGACACCGCTCACCACACAGGCCAGCGCGAAGGGCGGCGCCGCGCACAGCACCGCGAGCCCGCGCCCGTACCGCCGCGCACCACCCGTGGGCCGCGCCGCCCGCAGACAGCACAGGAACACCACCGCGCACCACACCCGCGCGTCCCCCGGCGGCCCCGGCAGCACGAGCGAAGGCAGCCCGAGCAGCGCGGCGCCCGGGAGGTACGGGGTGTAGCCGGCCACGTCGACCGGCGCGCTCTCGTACGGAGTACCCGTGCGGACGAGGTGCTGTGCGGCCCGCTCCAGGACGAACACCTCGCTCTGCCCGGCCCCCCGCGCGAGCAGGTACACACCCGGCACCACGAGCGCCCCGCCCACCGCGCACCGCACGGCCCACCGCCCGTGCCCCCGCGCCGCGCACCACGCCGCGAGCCCGTACCCGGCCCCCGCGCAGCCGCCCCACACGCGGTGCGGGCCCTGCGTGCTCACCGCGCACAGGCCGAGTGCGAAGAGGCAGCACCCGAGGAGGACGGCACACCACACGCGGCCGGGGACACCGTCAGGTATCCGGAGTCCGCGTCGTTCCCGAAGAGTCATCCCTCCATTCCAGGAGAAGGGAAAGCCCAGGTCACGGGCGGTAAGTGGAGTCCGGTGGTGGGGTTTCGCCTACCTCGCGGCAGGGGCGCCGCCGGTCCGTGCCACCGCGCTCCTCCTCGTGACCCGTCTCCTCGTCCGTGTCACCGGTCCCCTTCGTGCGCCCGCAGGTGGGCCAGGACCGCGAGGACCCGCCGATTGCCCTCGGCCGGATCGAGGTCGAGCTTCATGAAGATGTTGCTCGCGTGCTTGACGACCGCCGCCTCGGTCACGCCCAGGGTCTTCGCGATCGACTGGTTCGTCCCGCCCTCCGCCATGCGCGCGAGGACTTCCCGCTCGCGCGGGGTGAGCCTGCCGAGCGGGTGCGTCGCCGCGCGGTGGCCGAGCAGGACCCGTACGACCTCCGGATCGATGACCGTCTCACCCGCCCCCACCCGCCGCAGCGCCTCCAAGAACTCGGCGACCTCGCCCACGCGGTCCTTCAGGAGATAGCCGAGGCCGCCGCCCGGCGGGCTCTCCAGGACGAGCCGCGTCGCGTACGCAGAGGCGACGTACTGCGACAGGACGAGGATCGGCAGCCCCGGGTGCGCGGCGCGCAGCGCGAGCGCCGCGCGCAGCCCCTCGTCCCGGAACCCCGGCGGCATCCGCACATCCGTCACCACGATGCCGGGCCTCTCGCGCTCCACCGCCTGACGCAGCGTCTCCGCCTCGCCGACCGCGGCGACCACCTCGTGCCCCGCCCGTTCGAGCAGCTCCTCGAGCCCCGCCCGCAGCAGCACCGCGTCCTCCGCGAGCACTACGCGCACCACGCCTCCACCGTTACTCCTCGCACGGCACCTCCGCCCGTACCTCCGTCGGCCCGCCCTTCGGGCTCGACACCTCCAGCCGCCCGTCCAGGACGGCGAGTCTCTCCGCGAGCCCGAGCAACCCGCTGCCCGCGGCCGGATCGGCGCCGCCCAGGCCGTCGTCCCGCACCCGCAGCACGAGCCGCCCGCCGCGCAGCCGCGCGCTCACCACGGCCTCCGTCCCGCCGCTGTGCCGCACCGCGTTCGTCAGCGCCTCCGTGATCGTGAAGTACGCCGTCGACTCGACCCGCGCGGGCAGCCGGTGCGGCAGCGCGATGTCCACGCGCACCGGCAGCGGTCCGCGCCGTGCCACCTCCTCGACCGCCGCCCGCAGCCCGTGATCCGTCAGCACCTGCGGATGGATGCCGCGCACCAGCTCGCGCAACTGCTCCAGCGCGCGCCGCGCCTCGCCCCGGGCCCGCTCCACGAGCGCCGCGCCCGGCGCCTCCTCCCCGCCCAGCTCCATCCGCGCCAGACCGAGCGTCATCGTCAGGGCCACGAGTTGCTGCTGCGCCCCGTCGTGCAGGTCCCGCTCGATGCGGCGGCGCTCGGCCTCGAAGGCGTCGGCGAGCCTGACCCGCGACCGGGTCAGCTCGATGACCCTGTCACCCGCGCGCGGGGCCAGCATCGCCCGCGCGAGGCGGGCCTCGGCGGCGGCGAGCAGCAGCGTCGGCCACGCGAGGACGACGACGAGGAGGAGCCCGGCGCCCGTGCACCACAGCCCGGCCCACGCCCCCGGGACCGGCCGCCCGGGAACGATCATCACGGTCTCGGGCGCCAGCGCCCACACGACGAGCGGCGTCACCACGAGCACCCCCGCGAAGGCGAGCAGCGCGAGCAGCAGGGCGCCCGCGCCCGCGTACAGCGTGCCGAGCACGAGCGCGTACCCGCACTGCCACCAGGTCGCGGGCTCACCGAGCCGCGCCCGCGACCAGCCCCGCAGTCCGGGGCGCAGGGGCAGCCGCCGCCGGGGCAGTGCCTGCCGCACGCCCAGCAGCCGCAGCCGGCGCACCTCGATCCGCGCCGTCGGCAGCCCGAGCAGCAGACACCCCAGCGGGAGGAACAGCCCGACCCCGGTCGGCGTGAGCACGAGCGCGACCTCCAGGACGGCGGCGAGCGCGGCGAGCACCGTCAGGCCCAGCGGCAGCCCCGCCAGGACGAAGAGCAGACACCGCCACGGCCGCGCCGAGCCCAGGAAGGCGAGCGGGTGCCGCACCGTCGCCCGCACGTCCGCCGCGTACGCCCGCACCTCCGCGTCCGCCCCGCGCCCCCACGCCCCGTCCGCCCGCGCCTCCAGGACGCCCGCCCGCGCGAAGCCCTCCGCGCCGACGACGTCGTCAGCCCTCGCGACCCCCTCCGCCCCCGCAGCCATCCCGTCCCCCGGCCCCCTCGCACCACCCGCCGCCCCGCCCCGGAGCCGCACCCGGTCAGCCTAACGACCGCCAGAATCCGCGCACCCGCTCCGCGTTCGTCCCGCACGGGCAGCCGCCACGGCGTCGACGGGCGGGGCGCCGAGGCCGCGCCACCCGCCCGGGGCCCGCCCGCTCGCCGGACCCCGCGCTCACGGGGAGGGTCGGGAGGGGAACCGTCCGGCCCCGGGCCGGAGCCGCCGTCACGGGAGTACGCGATGGGCCTGCGCACCTGGATCACCGACTGGCCGGTCTACCGGCAGCTCACCGGGACCGACCCGCTCGGCCGGGGACACGCGGCACGCTCGCCCGCGACCGCCGGGCTGCGGCCCCGTACCGCCACCGCCGACCGCGTCGTCGGCTCGGTGTGCCCGTACTGCGCCGTCGGCTGCGGCCAGCAGATCTACGTCAAGGGCGAGAAGGTCACGCAGATCGAGGGCGACCCCGCCTCGCCCGTCAGCCGGGGCCGCCTGTGCCCCAAGGGCTCCGCCTCGCTCCAGCTCACGACGGGCCCCGCGCGCCGCCACGAGGTCCTGTACCGCAGGCCGTACGGCACCGACTGGGAGCCGCTCGACCTGGAGACGGCGATGGACATGGTCGCCGAGCGCGTCATCCGCACCCGCGCCGAGACCTGGGAGTGGGAGCGCGACGGGGTGCGCACCGCGCGCACGATGGGCATCGCGAGCCTCGGCGGCGCGACGCTCGACAACGAGGAGAACTACCTCATCAAGAAGTTCCTCACCGCGCTCGGCGTCGTACAGGTCGAGAACCAGGCCCGCGTCTGCCACAGCTCCACCGTCTCCGGGCTCGGCACCTCCTTCGGGCGCGGCGGCGCCACGACGTTCCTCCAGGATCTGCGGCACAGCGACTGCATCGTCATCCAGGGCTCCAACTTCGCCGAGGCCCACCCCGTCGGCTTCCAGTGGGTCATGGAGGCGAAGAAGCGCGGCGCGAAGGTCATCCACGTCGACCCGCGCTTCAGCCGCACGAGCGCCCTCGCCGACACGCACATCCCGCTGCGCGCGGGCACCGACATCGTCCTGCTCGGCGCGCTCATCAGCCACGTGCTCACCGAGGAGAAGGACTTCCGCGAGTACGTCGTCCACTACACCAACGCCGCGAGCCTCGTGAGCGAGGACTTCCGCGACACCGAGGACCTCGACGGGCTCTTCTCCGGCTACGACCCGGACACCGGCCGGTACGACCCGATCAGCTGGCAGTACGAGGGCGTCGAGGTACAGGCCCCGACCGGCGACCCCGACGAGCTGTACGAGGAGCGGGCGCGCAACTACGCGGGCTCCGAGGCACACGGCTCCGGCGGCGCCCAGGCCCCCCGTACCCCGCCCCGCGACGAGACCCTCCAGCACCCCCGCTGCGTCTACCAGGTCCTCAAACGGCACTTCGCCCGCTACACGCCCGAACTCGTCGAGGAGACGTGCGGCATCCCCCGCGCGCTCTTCGACGAACTGTGCGAGGCCGTCACGAGCAACTCGGGCCCCGAGCGCACCACCGCCTTCTGCTACGCGGTCGGCTGGACCCAGCACACCGTCGGCTCCCAGTACATCCGCGCCGCGAGCATCCTCCAACTGCTCCTCGGCAACATCGGCCGGCCCGGCGGCGGCATCATGTCGCTGCGCGGCCACGCCTCCATCCAGGGCTCCAGCGACATCCCGACGCTCTTCAACCTCCTCCCCGGCTACCTGCCGATGCCGCACGCCCACGCGCACCAGACGCTCGACACGTTCATCGGGGCGACGCGCACCGACAAGGGCTACTGGGCCGACATGCGCGCCTACATGGTCAGCCTCCTCACCGCCTGGTTCGGCGACGCGGCGACCGAGGAGAACGACTGGTGCTTCGGCCACCTGCCCCGGCTCACCGGCGCGCACAACACCTACGAGACCGTCATGGCGCAGCTCGACGGCACCTGCAAGGGCTACTTCCTCATGGGCGAGAACCCCGCCGTGGGCTCCGCCAACACCCGCCTGCAACGCCTCGGCATGGCGAAGCTCGACTGGCTCGTCGTGCGCGACTTCAGCCTCATCGAGTCCGCGACGTGGTGGCAGGACGGCCCCGAGACCGAGACCGGGGAACTGCGCACCGAGCAGATCCCCACCGAGGTCTTCTTCTTCCCCGCCGCCGCCCACACCGAGAAGTCGGGGTCCTTCACCAACACCAACCGGTGGGTGCAGTGGCGGCACGCCGCCGTCGAACCCGGGGGCGACGCCCGCAGCGACCTGTGGTTCATGTACCACCTCGGCCGCCGCGTCAAGGAACGCCTCGCCGCCTCCACGGACCCGCGCGACAAGGCGGTCCAGGACATCACGTGGGACTACCCCGTCGAAGGGCCGCTCGAGGAGCCGGTCGCGGAAGCGGTCCTCGCCGAGATCAACGGCAGGACACGCGGCGGCGGGCCGCTCTCCGCGTACACCCAGCTCAAGGACGACGGCTCCACCTCCTGCGGCTGCTGGATCTACTGCGGCATCTACGCGGACGGCGTCAACCAGGCCGCGCGCCGCCCGCCCGCCGCCCTGCAGGGCCCGGTCGCGGGGGAGTGGGCCTGGGCCTGGCCCGCCAACCGCCGCATGCTCTACAACCGCGCCTCGGCCGCGCCGGACGGCACCCCGTGGAGCGCGCGCAAGAAGTACGTGTGGTGGGACGCCGAGGCCGGCGAGTGGACCGGCGACGACGTGCCCGACTTCCCGGCGGACCTCGCTCCCGGGCACGTACCGCCCGAGGACGCCTCGGGCGTCGCGGCGCTCGGCGGGGACGACCCGTTCATCATGCAGGCCGACGGCAAGGGCTGGCTCTACGCCCCGGCGGGGCTCGACGACGGACCGCTGCCCACGCACTACGAGCCGCAGGACTCGCCCTTCCGCAACCCCCTGTACGGTGCGGTCTCGCGCGCCCCGGCACGCAAGGTCATGCCCCACGAGGGCAACCGCTACCACCCGAGCGGCGAGGAACCGGGCAGCGACGTCTACCCGTACATCGTCACGACCCACCGCCTCACCGAGCACTTCACGGCGGGCGGCATGAGCCGCTGGTCGCCCTATCTCGCCGAGCTGCAACCGGAGTTCTTCTGCGAACTCTCGCCGGAACTCGCCGAGGAGCGCGGTCTCACGCACGGCGGCTGGGCGACGCTCATCACCGCCCGGAACGCGATCGAGGCGCGCGTCCTCGTCACCGAGCGCATGAAACCCCTGCGCGTGCACGGCCGCACGATCCACCAGATCGGGATGCCCTTCCACTGGGGCCCCAACGGTGTCATCACGGGCGACGCGGCCAACGAACTCATGGCGATCAGCCTCGACGCCGACGCGCACATCCAGGAGGACAAGGCCCTCACCGCCGACATCCGCGCCGGGCGCCGCCCGCGCGGGCCCGCGCTGCCCGCCCTCGTCGCCGACTACCGCCGCCGCGCCGGGATCACCGCCCGCACGGGCACCGAGCGCCCGCACGCCGAGGAGACCCGATGACCGACACCGCCGCACACGCCGAGAGCCTGCTCTCGGGACCCGAGCCCGACCCGGCGGGGGACGCGGGCTACGACACGCACCCGCCCCGCGTCGGCTTCTTCACCGACACCTCCGTGTGCATCGGCTGCAAAGCCTGCGAAGTGGCGTGCAAGGAGTGGAACACCGTCCCCGAGGACGGACTGAGCCTGAGCGCCATGTCCTACGACAACACCCAGGCCCTCGGCGCCTCGACCTGGCGGCACGTCGCCTTCGTCGAACAAGCCCGCCCCGTGGAGGTCACCGAGCCGCCGGGGCCCGGCGACCGCACGAGCCTCCCGCTCGCCGACCCGGGCCAGGGCCTGCCCGCCCAGGGCGTGCGCTGGCTCATGTCCTCGGACGTCTGCAAGCACTGCACGCACGCCGCCTGCCTCGACGTCTGCCCCACCGGCTCCCTCTTCCGCACCGAGTTCGGCACGGTCGTCGTCCAGCAGGACATCTGCAACGGCTGCGGCTACTGCGTCAGCGCCTGCCCCTACGGCGTCATCGAGCAGCGCGAGGGCGACGGCCGCGCCTTCAAGTGCACGATGTGCTACGACCGGCTCGGCGCCGGGCAGGAACCGGCCTGCGCCAAGGCGTGCCCCACCGAGTCCATCCAGTACGGGCCGCTCGACGAACTCCGCGCACGCGCGGCCCTGCGGGTCGACCAGCTCCACGAGGCGGGCGTCACCGAGGCCCGCCTCTACGGGCACGAACCGGACGACGGCGTCGGCGGCGACGGCGCCTTCTTCCTCCTCCTCGACGAACCCGAGGTCTACGGGCTCCCGCCCGACCCCGTCGTCACGACCCGCGACCTGCCCGCGATGTGGAAACACGCGGGACTCGCCGCGCTCGGCCTGCTCACCACGGCGACCACCGCCCACGTCCTGCCCGCCGCCCTCGCCGCCCTCAGGAAGGCCCGCCGATGACCGCCCCCGCCGAGAGCCGACCAGAGCGCCCCCGCCGCCGCAAGGCCAGGAGAGGCGAACAACTCGTCTTGCCGAAGGCCGAGTTCACCTCGTACTACGGGCGCCCCATCCTCAAGAGGCCGTCCTGGGCCGCGAGCGACATCGCCGGGTACTTCTTCCTCGGCGGCCTCGCCGGGGCGGGCTCCGTGCTCGCCGCCGGGGCCCACCTCACCGGGCGGCACACGACGGCGGACGCCCTCAAGCTCTCCTCGCTCGGCGCCGTCGCCCTCTCGGCCGCCGCCCTCGTCCACGACCTCGGACGGCCCGCCCGCTTCGTCAACATGCTGCGGGTCCTCAAGCCCACCTCGCCGATGAGCGTCGGCTCCTGGCTCCTGAGCGGGTACGGGTCCTGCGCCGGCCTCGCCGCGCTCACCGCCGTCTCGGGCCGCCTCCCACGCCTCGGCACCGCCGCGACCCTCGGCGCCGCGCTCACCGGCTCCGGCGTCGCCACGTACACCGCCGTGCTCGCCGCCGACACCGCCGTGCCCGCCTGGCACGGCGTCCACCGGGAACTCCCCTACCTCTTCGCGGCCTCGGCGACCGCCGCCGCCTCCGGCGCGGCCCTCGTCCTCGGCCCCCCGTGCGAGCACGGCCCCGCGCGCTGCGCCGCCGCCCTGGCCGCCACGGGGGACCTCCTCGCGAGCCACCGCGCGGAGCGGGCGCTCGGGGAACCCGTCGCGGAGACCTGGCGCGAGGGGCGCGCGGGCACCCTGCTCCGTACCGCTCGCGCGCTCACCGTCGCGGGCGCCGCCGCCGCCCTCGCCGGGCCGCGCCTGGGCCGGACGGGGACCGCGCTCGGCGGGCTCGCGCTCCTCGGGGGCTCCGCCTGCACCCGCTTCGGCGTCTTCGCCGCCGGGGTCGCCTCGACCGAGGACCCGCGCCACGTCGTGGAGCCCCAGCGGGCGCGGCTCGCCGAGCGCGCGGGGGCCGAACGGTCCGGTGGCGGGAGCTGAACAGGCCGGTGGCCGGGGCTGAACAGGCCGGTGGCCGGGGCTGAACAGGCCGGTGGCCGGTCCCTCCCGTACGACGTACGCACGGGAGGGACCGGCCACCGGGACCCGCGGGCGGTCAGCCGTTGCGCACACCGTTCGCCGACAGGACCGGGATGTCCTCCACGAGGTGCGAGAGGGGCTCGTCGCCCTTCGCCTGCGAGGAGTTGTCCGCGCACTGCTGGTTCTGCGGCGACGACAGGACGTTGACGTCCTGGACGGCGACCGGCACGAGCAGGCCGACGAGGGAACCGACGTTGGCCTTGACCGGGACGCCGAGGCACAGCTTGTTGAGGCTGTCGCTCACGAGGCTGGCCTGCGGGCTCTGGTCACCGGCGGTCGTCGAGTTGCCGAAGGCGTCCGCGGCACCGTTGCCGCTCACCGAGGTGGTGCCGCCGTCGTCGGCGAGCGCCATCGCGGGGGCCGCGGCCATCGCGACACCGGCGACGGACGCGGACAGCGCGGCGGCGGCGAGGTACTTCTTCATGAAACGTGCTCCTGATGAGTCGGACTGCGTGACCACCCGGCGGACCCGGGAGCCCGGGTGGCCGGTGCCCCGTGAGCGGGACACGCTGCACAACCGCTCAGCGGCGTCCTGGTTTCGCCCCGTCCCCCGTACGGAGCATCCCGTGCCGCCAACCGTGACCGGCCGCGACCTGGGACGTTGGACGCGGTCACGCGGCCCGTCCGGCTCCTAGAGCCCGTCGAAGAGGGCGCTCACCGACTCGCCGTTGTGGATGCGCCGGACCGCCTCTGCGAGCGCGGGAGCCACCGAGAGCACCGTCAGCTTCTCGGTGCGCTCGGCCTCGGGGACCGGCACCGAGTTGGTGCACACGATCTCCAGGATCTCCGGCTGCTCGCTCAGCCGCTTGAGAGCGCCCGAGGCGAAGAGCCCGTGCGTACACGCGACCCGCACCGAACGCGCCCCCAGCTCCCGCAACCGGTCGAGCAGTTCGAGGACCGTGCTGCCCTTCGCGATCTCGTCGTCCAGGACGATGACGTCGCGGTCGGCGACGTCGCCGATGACCGCGCTGATCGACACCTTGTCGTCCTCGAAGCGCTGTTTCGCGCCCGCCGCGACCCGTGTGCCGAGCAGCCGCGCGAAGGCCGCGGCCTCCTTCGCGTTGCCGAGGTCGGGCGAGACCACCGTCGTGTTCGACAGGTCCAGCTTGCGGAAGTGCGTGGCCAGTTCCCGCAGCGCGTGCAGGTGGTCGACGGGGACCGAGAAGAAGCCGTGGACCTGCGGCGAGTGCAGGGTCAGCGCGAGGACCCGGCTCGCGCCCGCCGTCACGAGGAGGTCGGCGACGAGCCGCCCGCCGAGCGAGATGCGCGGCATGTCCTTCTTGTCGGAACGGGCGTAGGAGTAGTGCGGCATGACGACGGTGATCCGCCCCGCCGAGGCGCCGCGCGCCGCGTCGCACATCATGAGCAGTTCGACGAGGTGCTCCTGCACCGGCGCGACGAGCGGCTGGATCAGGAACACGTCCCGCTCCCGGCAGTTCGCCTCCAGCTGCACCTCCAGGCAGTCGTTGGCGAAGCGGTTGATCCGCGCGGGCGAGAGCGGCACTTCCAGGTGCCGGCACACCTCCGCCGCGAGTTCGGGATGGGCACTACCACTGAAGACGGCGATGTCTCGCACGAACCGGCTCTCCTACGGTCTTGGGGGCGTCGGTCGGTCTACGGATGCCGCTCGGCATCGTAGCGAGCACGCGCGTCCGCCCAGAGCGGGGGGAGGAGCGCGAACGCCGCGCCGGGGAGCGCGCGTTCCTCCGCCGTGAGCCCCGGTATCCTCTCGCGCCGCTCCCGGGCCGCCGTCAGGTACGTGCCCAGCTCCGGCGGGGCGAGGACCAGGAACTCCGGCAGGAACAGCTCGATGAGAGCGGCGACGTCGAGCCGCAGGCTCGCCTCGGCGAGGATCAGCGCGCTCGACGCCCAGTCGAGACCCGGCGGGCCCACCGCCGCCGACTCCCAGTCGATGACGACGGGACCGGCGGGGGAGAGCAGCACGTTCTCCGGGTGCAGGTCGAGGTGGAGCAGCCGGTGCCCGGCGGGAGCGCCCTCCGGCGGGGGGACGCGGTGCAGCCGCCGCAGGAGAGCGGCGAGCAGCGCGGCACCCTCCGCCGCGCTCGCGTCCCCGGTCGTGAGCGCCCGCGCGAGCGTCGGCCCCTCGATCCGGCGCACGACCATCTCGTTCGCGGCGAAGGGCCCGGGGCGCAGGGCGGGGAGCGGATAGCCGTACGAGGCGACGCGGCGCATCACGGCCGCCTCCGCCGCGGTGTCCCGCGCCGAGCGGTACCTGCGCACCACCCACTCGGCGCCGAGCGCGTACACGTCGGCGCTGCGCCCGGAACCGATCAGTTCCCCCCACGACCCGCCGGTAGGCCCGTCCGCGGCCCCGCCTGGCGACTTGTCACCCGTCATGACCGGAATACCACCACGTCGGGACCGAACTTGTCCGTTCCTTGCGTCACTTGACGGCTCATTACCCTTCACGGGCAGGTACCGACTAGGTACCCTGGCCCGCATGCCGTCACTCAACGTGTCCTTCACCGAAGAGGAGCTGGAAGGCGTCAGGGCCGCCGCGGCGGCCGAGGGCAAGAGCCTCAAGCAGTACCTGCACGACCTCGGCGTCAGGGAGCACCAGCGCAAGCAGTTCGTGTCGGGGGCGCTGGACTGGGGCGACCGGCTGCGCGAGGAGTTCGACGCGGCCTTCCCCACGGAGATACCCCCGCGGCGCCGCGCCCCCGGTCACGGCGGCGCGCAGGCGCACGGGCGCGGTCACGGCGGAGGGAAGAGCGTCGCCTGATGGCCCTGTTCGTGGACGTGGCCTGGCTCCTCGACGTCCAGGAGCGGGCCGTACCCGAGGACGTCTCGGTCGCCGACTACTCGGCGCTCGTCGCCGCCGTCTCCCGGCACCGCACCACCATGCCGACCCTCGCGGCCTCGGACCCCGACGCGGCCTGGCGCGCGGCGGCGCTCCTCCACACGATCGTCCGCCTCGAACCCCTCCCGCACCGCAACTCCCTGTACGCGGCGCAGGTCGCCGCCCAGTACATGGGCCAGTGCGGCGAGGGCATAGACCCGCCGTACGGAGCGCTCTCGGAGCTGATCAAGGAGATCGGCGCGGACCGGGCGGACCTGTACGCGGTGGCGGAACGGCTGCGCGGCTGGCGCATCTGAGCGCAGACCGGGGCGGCGGCGGGCAGCGGGGAAGCGGCTGTATGCGGTGGCCGAGCCGTGCGTCGGGTGGTGGGGAGAGCGCCGGTACGCGGTGGCCGAGCGTGCGTCGGGTGGTGGGGGAGGGGGTGCGCGGTGGCGTCCTCGCCGTGTGCCCGTCCGGCTCATCGGCCCCCGAAGCGGAGCGCCAACGTGTCCGCGTCCCCCTCGCGTCCCACGGGCACGAAGCCGCGCCGCTCGTAGAGCCCGCGCGCCCGGTTGCCGTCCTCGACGCTCAGGCTCAGCCCCGGGCACCCCGCCTCCTCCGCCGCCAGGACCAGCGCGTCGAGCAGCGCGCCGCCCACGCCTGTGCCCCGCTCCCCGGGGACGACGGCGAGCGTCAACTCCGGGAGGGTCGGCGAGACATGCCCGTACCCCGGATCGTCGGCCGGGAAGTGGCGAGCCCACGCGGCCCCCAGCCCCCGCCCCCGCGCGTCCTCCGCCACGACGCCGAAGTCCCCGGCCCCCGGCCAGCCGCTCACGTAGTGCGCGGCCCGGGGCAGAGCGAGGAGTTCGGCGAGGGCGAAGCGCGGGCGGTCCCAGTGGAACGCCTCCAGGAGCATCCGCTCCAGGAAGGGGGCGTCCCGCTCGTGCGCGGGGCGCAGCCGAAGCGGGCCGTGTCTCGTGTCCGTCATCCGGACTGTCTACCGCCGGTCACCGGTCCCCGGTGAGCGCATCACCGCTCCGACCCGTGACCCGTCTCACTCCTCAACGGTTTTCGTCCCGCATCGCGAGACGCGGGGGCGACGTCGGCCAAACGTCTGATTATCGTGTCCGCATGCACGGACCGGCACGCACTCTCAGTCTGGCGCTCTTCGCCGCCACCTCCTGGAGCGTTGACGACGCTCTGTGTCGTCGCTGACACCTGCTCCCGTCCGTACGCGCACCCGGTGACGTACCCCCGTACCTTTGCGCGTCCCGCCATCCGGACAGTCGTGTCCACCCAGCGATCCGCCCGTCCCCCTGGGCCGCCGCGTCGCACCGCACCCACCGCCCGAAAGGCACCCCCGTGACCACCGCCCCCGCTCCCACGGCGGACACCCCGGCAAGCCGCAGGGGACCGCTCGCCCCCGTATCCACGAGCGCCCCGCCGCCCGCTGCCGAGCCCCTGCCGCCCGTCAACAAGATCCCGCTCGCCGTCGCCGCCGTCATCGGCGCCGGGCTCACCGCCTGGACCTGGTCCGAGCACGGCGCCAAGCCCGGCGTGCTGCTCCTGCTCGGCATCGCCCTCGGCGTCGCGCTCTTCCACTCCCGCTTCGGCTTCACCTCCGCCTGGCGGCAGCTCATCGCGGTCGGCAACGGCACCGGGCTGCGCGCCCACACCCTCCTCCTCGGTACGACCGCCGCGCTCTTCGCGCTCGTCATCGGCACCGGGACCGGACTCTTCGGCACCACGCCCGCGCCGAGCGCGGGACCGATCGGATTCGGCCTGCTCATCGGCGCGTTCCTCTTCGCCGTCGGGATGCAGCTCGGCGGCGCCTGCGCCTCCGGGACGCTCTTCGCGGTCGGTTCGGGACAGAGCACGATCGTCCTCACGCTGGCCGGTTTCGTCGCGGGCTCGACGCTCGCCGCCTGGCAGTGGGAGCTGTGGCGCGACCTCCCCGCCGCCGATCCCTTCCTCTTCTCCGACCACTTCGGCGGCTGGGGCGGCTCCCTCGCCGTGACGCTCGTCGCGCTCGCCGTCGTGTACGCCGTCGCGCGCCGCGTCCAGGCCCGCCGCAACCCGCCGCCGGTGGGCGTGCCGCCGTCCGCGCGCACGGCCGCCGCGCGCGTGCTGCGCGGCTCCTGGACGCTGTGGGCCGGCGCCCTCGTCCTCGCCGTGCTCGGCGCGGGCGTGCTCCTCGTCTCCGGCGGCGCCTGGGGGGTCACGAGCGCCTTCGCGCTGTGGGGCAGCCGCATCGCCGACCTGCTCGGCGGCGACCCCTCCGGCTGGGCGTACTGGCAGCAGGCGGGCAACGCGGCGCAGTTGCACGGCCCGGTCCTCGCCGACAAGAACAGCCTCACGGACTTCGGCATCATGATCGGCGCGGGTGTCGCCGCCGCCGCGGGCGGCGTCTGGACCCTGCACCGCTCGATCCCGGCCCGCACCGCCCTCGCGGGCGTCCTCGGCGGTGTCCTCATGGGCATCGGCGCGCGCATGGCGGGCGGCTGCAACATCGGCGCCTACCTCGCGGGCATCGCCTCGGGCAGCCTGCACGGCTGGATCTGGGGCGCCGTCGCGCTCCTCGGCACGTACGCGGGCCTCAAGCTGCGCCCCCTCTTCGGCCTCGGCAACCCGAAGCCCACCGACAGCGTGTGCTGACGCGCCGTCCGGGGGCCGCTCGACCGCGTACGGCGCGGGAGCGGCCCCCGTTCGCGTGTGGCGTCCGGGACGCGTGGTAGGTGAGGAGGGGAACGGGCCCGCCGGGCCCCGCCACGAGGAGTGCGCCCGTATGACGACCCCCGCACCACTGCGCGGCCTGAGCGACGGCCACCGCCTGCCCGCGCTCGGCCTGGGCACCTACCCGCTGGACGACGCCGGAGCCGAGAGCGCGGTCCGCACCGCCGCCGCCTCCGGCTACCGCCTCTTCGACACGGCGGTCAACTACCGCAACGAGACCGGCACCGGGCGCGGGATCGCCGCCTGCGGACTGCCGCGCGAGGAGTTGTACGTCACGACGAAGCTCCCCGGGCGCGACCACGGCTACGAGGAGACGCTGAAGTCCTTCGACGCCTCGCGGCAGCGCCTCGGCGTCGAGTACGTCGACCTGTACCTCATCCACTGGCCGCTGCCCCGCGTCGGGAAGTACGTGGACTCCTGGCGCGCGATGATCAAGCTCCGCGACGAGGGCCTGGTCCGCTCCCTCGGCGTCTCGAACTTCACGCCGGAGCACGTGCGCCGCCTGGAGGCCGAGACGGGCGTGCTGCCCACCGTCAACCAGATCGAGATGCACCCGCTGCTCCCGCAGGACGAACTGCGCGCCTTCCACCGCGAGAAGGCGATCGTGACGCAGAGCTGGAGCCCGCTGGGCCGGGGCAGCGAACTGCTCGACGATCCCGCGATCGGCGAGGTCGCCGCC